>CALWXU010000058.1 GCA_944385585.1 uncultured Flavonifractor sp. | reverse complement strand
TATATCACCAAGGTCATCCGCACCGAGGAGGAGAACTTCGCCCGCACCATCGACGGCGGCCTGAAGATCTTCAACGACATGCTGGCGGAGCACCAGGCCAAGGGGGAGAAAACCTTCTCCGGCGCCGACGCCTTCAAGCTGTACGACACCTATGGCTTCCCCATCGACCTGACCATGGAGATGGCGGCGGAGCAGGGGCTGACGGTGGACCAGGATGCCTTCCAGGCCCTCATGCAGGAGCAGAAGGAGCGGGCCCGTAAGGCCCGGGAGGCCCTGGGCGACCTGGGCTGGGCCGGCGTGGAGTTCGGCAAGGACGTGCCCGAGACCGAGTTTGTGGGCTACGCCCACACCGCCATCGACGGCGCCAGGGTGGTGGCCCTGGTGGTGGAGAACGAGCAGGCCGAGGAGCTGATGCCCGGCGTGGAGGGCATCGTGGTGCTGGACAGGACCCCCTTCTACGCCGAGATGGGCGGCCAGGTGGGCGACCAGGGCGTGCTCACCGCCCCCAACGGCGGCGTGTTCCAGGTCACCGACGTGCAGAAGAACAAGGGCGGCAAGTATATGCACTACGGCAAAATGGCCGGCGGCGCGCTCAAGCTGGACGACACGGTGAGGGCCGAAATCGACGTGCCCCGCCGCAAGGCCATCATGCGCTCCCACTCCGCCACCCATCTGCTGGACGCGGTGCTGCGGAAGGTGCTGGGCGACCACGTGCACCAGGCCGGCTCCCTGGTGGAGCCCGACAAGCTGCGCTTTGACTTCACCCACTTCGCCGCCCTCACCGCCGAGGAGCTCTCCCAGGTGTCCGCCCAGGTCAACGAGGCGGTGCTGGAGGGCTACGACGTACGCACCGAGGTCCTCCCCATCGAGGAGGCCAAGCAGCGGGGCGCCATCGCCCTGTTCGGCGAGAAGTACGGCGACACCGTCCGGGTGGTGGACATGGGCCAGGGCTTCTCTGTGGAGTTCTGCGGCGGCACCCACCTGGACAACACCGCCAAGGTGGGCGTGTTCCACATCGACAGCGAGTTCTCCGTGGCCTCCGGCGTGCGCCGTATCGAGGCCACCACCGGCTTCAAGTCCCTGGAGATCATGAATCGCAACCAGCAGAAGCTCTTTGAGGCCGCCGCCGTCCTCAAGGCAAAGCCCGGCGAGCTGCGGGAGAAGGCCGAGCAGACCATCTGCGAGCTGCGGGAGCTGCGCCACACCGTGAAAAAATTCCAGGCCAAGGAGGCCGCCGGCGAGACCGAGCGCTTCCTCATGGGCTGCCACCCGGTGGGGGATCTGCGGGTTCTGACCGCCACCCTGCCCAACGCCGACGCCGCCAAGCTGCGCCAGATGGGCGACATGTGCCGGGACCGGGAGCCCAGCATCGTGTCCGTCCTCTCCACCGTCAACGACGGCAAGATCACCTTCCTGGCCGTCTGCGGCAAGGAGGCCGTGGCCCGCGGCGTCAAGGCCGGCGACATCATCAAAACCATCACCGCCATCTGCGGCGGCAAGGGCGGCGGCAAGCCGGACAGCGCCATGGGCGGCGGATCTGATGTCCTGAAGCTGGACGACGCCCTGGCCAGGGTGGACGATTTCGTCGCCGAAAAGCTGGGCCTGTAAACAGCTTCCGCCCGGGGCAGGCCGTCGTCCAGCCCCGCCGCAAGTGCGGCGTCTCAAGCGTTTTGCCCCAGGCAAAACCTTGATGCCGGGGCGATTTACTCGCCCCGAGCAGATAAAAATCCCAGGGGTCCCCACACGACCATGTCGTGTGGGGCTCCGACGCCCTGGCCAGGGTGGACGATCTCGTCGCCGAAAAGCTGGGGCTCTGAGCCGCCCCGCCTCGTCCTCTATCCCATTTCGAAAAAGGAGAACTCTATGCTTCCCAAGGACCCCATGATTCTGCTCAGTGTGATCAACACCAAGCTGCGGGACTTCTATCCCAGCCTGGACGACCTGTGTGACGACCTCCAGGTGGATGCCGGAGAGCTGGCCAAGAGCCTCTCTGCCATCGGCTGCGCCTACAGCCTGGAGCGGAATCAGTTTGTCCAGCTCTGACCGATCTTCGGCTGGCGGGCGCCAACACGCGGCGCCCGCCGGCCGGTTCTCTTTTCCATGGCGGCGCGGCCGCCCACGGAGGTGACACCATGCTCCAAATTCAAAATATGGCCCTGCCCCTTGACGGCTTTCCCTCCCTGCTGGAGAAGCGGACGGCCAGGCTGCTGGGCGTCCGGCCGGACCAGCTTCAATCCCTGGAGCTGATCCGGCTGTCCATCGACGCCCGGAAAAAGAGCGACGTACACTATGTCTGCACCGTCCGGGCCGCGGTGGACAGCGAGGAGAGGGTGCTCTCCCGCTGCCGGGACAGGCGGGTGAGCGCCTGCCAGCCGGCTACGCCCTATGAATTCCCGGCCGTACGGAGGGTCTCTCCCCTGCCGCCGGTGGTGGTGGGCATGGGGCCGGCGGGGCTGTTCGCCGCCCTGTTCCTGGCCCGCAACGGCCTGGCCCCCATCGTGCTGGAGCGGGGCCGCCCCGTGGAGGAGCGGGCGGCGGATGTGGAGCGGTTCTGGGCCACCGGCGCGCTGAACCCCGCCTCCAACGTCCAGTTCGGCGAGGGGGGCGCGGGCACCTTCTCCGACGGCAAGCTGACCACCGGCACCCACGACCCCCGCATCTCCACCGTGTTCCGCACCCTGGTGGAGGCGGGGGCCCCGGCGGACATCCTCTACCAGCACAAGCCGCATATCGGCACCGACGTGCTGCGGGAGGTGGTGCGCCAGATCCGGCAGGAGCTGCTCGCCCTGGGCTGTGACGTGCGCTTCGGCCATAAGCTGTCGGGGCTGGACATCCGAAACGGGGCTCTGACTGCTCTGACCGTGGAGGGCCCCGGCGGGGCCTACGCGCTGCCCTGCGACGCCCTGGTGCTCTCCCCCGGCCACTCGGCCCGGGACACCTTCCAGATGCTGCTGGACACCGGCGTGCCCATGGCCCCCAAGCCCTTCGCCATCGGCGTGCGCATCGAGCATGCTCAATCCGCCCTGTCGGAGGCCCAGTACGGCCCGGCGTGGACAAGGCTGCCGGCGGCGGACTACAAGCTGGCCTGCCACCTGCCCGGCGGCCGCAGCGCATTCACCTTCTGCGTCTGCCCCGGCGGGCAGGTGGTGGCCGCCGCCTCGGAGGAGGGGCGGCTGGTCACCAACGGCATGAGCCTCCGGGCCAGAGACGGGGCCAACATCAACGGCGGCTTTCTGGTGGGGGTGGAGCCAGCTGACTTTGGCTCCGGCCACCCCCTGGCGGGTGTGGCGTTCCAGCGCCGGTGGGAGGAGGCCGCCTTTGCCCTGGGGGGCGGCGGCTTCCGCGCTCCGGCCCAGACCGTGGGCGACTTCCTGGCCGGGCGGGCCTCCACCGCCCTGGGGGATGTGGCCCCCACCTACCGGCCCGGCGTCACCCCCGCGGCGCTGGACCGCTGTCTGCCGGCCTTTGTGGCGGACACCCTCCGGGGCGCCCTCCCCCTCTTCGACCGGAAGCTGAAGGGCTTTGCGGCCCCCGGCGCCCTTCTCACTGGCGTGGAGACCCGCTCCTCCTCCCCGGTGCGCATCCTCCGCGGGGCGGACCTCCAGTCCCCCGTCCGCGGCCTCTACCCCTGCGGCGAGGGGGCGGGGTACGCCGGTGGGATTACCTCAGCCGCCGTAGACGGAATCCGGGTGGCGGAGGCCGTGGCCTCCGATTAGCCCCCTCGCCGGGGGCCCCGCAAGGCGGGGCGGCGCTTTGCGCCGTACGAGCGTTTTCGCCGGAGGCGAAAACCTCGGCGCAGGGCGGATTCACTCCGCCCGAGCATGTCAAATCATCCCCAGGGCACCCATTTGGCCTCTGGCCAAATGGGATCTGGGGGCCGGCTACGCCGGTGGAATTACCTCAGCCGCCGTAGACGGCATCCGGGTCGCAGAGGCCGTGGCCTCCGATTAGCCCCCTCGCCGGGGGCCCCGCAAGGCGGGGCGGCGCTTTGCGCCGTACGAGCGTTTTCGCCGGAGGCGAAAACCTCGGCGCAGGGCGGATTCACTCCGCCCGAGCATGTCAAATCATCCCCAGGGCACCCATTTGGCCTCTGGCCAAATGGGATCTGGGGGCCGGCTACGCCGGTGGGATTACCTCAGCCGCCGTAGACGGAATCCGGGTGGCGGAGGCCGTGGCGGCAGGCTGACCCCTCGCCGGTTTCCACCGTTTTTACTCCCTCTTATTGGTATGAAAAGCCCCATTTCGGTACATTCTAGCACCGAAATGGGGCTTTTTTCTAGGCACCCACGCTTCGATATGATACTGTAAAACTCCAAATCTGTCGAAAAGTGAGGGAAAACATCATGGCTCGCAAAAAAGTGGAAACCAACATCTCCTATGACGACGTCCGGCAAAAGTACTATGTCTGTATGGACTACGGGGTGGACGACACCGGGAAGCGGGTAAAGACCTACAAGACCTATCCCAGCCTGCTGCTGGCCAGGCGGGCCCTGCGGGACTTCCAGACGGACCAGGACAACTACCAGACCGTGGCCCCCCGCTTCATGACCCTGAACCAGTGGCTGGACTATTGGATGGAGGAGGTGATCCAGCCCAACCGGGCGGTGACCACCGTCTACGGCTACCGGAAGATCATCGATAACCACCTGTCCGAGGCCCTGGGGGACATCCCCATCCAGAAGCTGACCCCCCAGCATCTGCAGCAGTACTACACCATGCTCATGCGGGACAAGGGCCTGACGGCCAACACGGTGCGGCGGCACCACGACCTGCTCTCCTGCGCCCTCCACGTGGCGGTGCGGCAGGACATCCTGCTCCGCTGCCCCACGGAGCGGGTGGAGCCCCCCCGGGTCATCCCCAAGGAGGCCCGGTTCTACAGCCCGGCGGAGCTGAAGCGGCTCTACGGCCTGGTGGAGGGCCACTGGCTGGAGCTGATCGTCAAGCTGGCGGGCAGCCTGGGCCTGCGGCGGGAGGAGATCTGCGGCCTGCGGTGGTCCAGTGTGGACCTGGAGCTGCGCAAGCTCCACATCAAGGAGGCCCGCACCGCCGCCGGGGCGGAGATCGTCCAGAAGGAGACGAAAAACCGCTCCTCCAACCGCATCCTCCACCTCAGCGACGACCTGTGCCGCCTGCTCCGGCGGGAGCGGGCCAGGCAGGCCGAGCGCAAGCTGGCCCTGGGGGACGCCTGGCCGGACTCCGGCATGGTGGCGGTGGACGCCAAGGGCTACCCCTGCTCCCCCAACGCCGTCTCCCTGGCCTTCACCCGGTTCATCCGGGCCAACCACCTGCCCAAGATCACCCTTCACGGCCTGCGGCACACCTTCGCCACCGTGGCCTCCGCCCAGGGGGCGCCCCTGTTCGACATCGGCAAGGCCCTGGGCCACTCCACCCCCGCCACCACCGGCAAGATCTACACCCACCTGCTGGACCAGAACCACACCGCCACCCTGGACCGGGTGGCCAACGCCCTGAAGTAGTCAGAAGAAGGACAGCTGCCGGTCGGCGTAGCCGTGCTGGCAGGCGGTGGTGATGTCCCTCATGCGGCAGAGCAGGCCCAGCTCCCCGCACCGGCGGGAGAAGGCTTCCCACAGCTCCCCGGCCCGGGGGCTGGGGCACTCATATCGGGGGCCGTACTGCCGCTGATACCGCTCCGACAGGCCGGGAAAGTGCCGGTCCAGCTGCCGGTAGTAGTACGCCCGCTGCCCGTCCCGCAAAGTCATGCCGAAGGCCGGATACACAAACCTGGCCCCCGCCTCCGCCGCGGCCTCCGCCACCGCCAGCACGTTTTTCTCGCTGTCCTCCAGAAAGGGGAGCACGGGCATGAGCAGGAGCCCGGTAAAAATCCCCGCCCCGGACAGCTTCCGCACCGCCGCCAGGCGGCGGGCGGGGCTGGGGGCGTTTGGCTCCACCTGGGCGGCCAGGGCCTCGTCGGTGGTGGTGACGGTGATCTTGCACAGCACCGGGGCATGGTCCTTCATGCATTGGAGCACGTCTATGTCCCGGGTGATGAGGTCGCCCTTGGTGGCGATGGCCGCCCCGAAGCCATAGGCGTCCAGCAGCTCCAGGGCGTGGCGGGTGAGCCGGAGCTCCTCCTCGAAGGGGTTGTACGGGTCGCTCATGGACCCCAGCCCCACAAAGCCGGGGCGCACCTTCCGCGCCAGCTCGTCCCGCAGCAGGGGCAGGGCGTTCTCCTTGGCCCGCACCCGGCCGAAGTCGTCGATGCGGTAGCAGTCGCTGCGGCTGTCGCAGTAGATGCAGCCGTGGGGACAGCCCCGGTACAGGTTCATCGTGTGGTCGGTGCCGAACCAGGCCGTGCTCTTGTTTCGGATCAGGATGTGCTTGGCCGGAATGTAGTCCATAGCCCCTCCAAAAGCCAGATACGGCCCTCCCGCCCGGGGAGGGCCGTATGTCGTTGTCTGCCGGGCGCCGAGGCGGGGGCAAGCCCCGCCCTACGCTCTCTTCTTCTGGAACGCGAAGAACCGCTGGCCGAAGTAGTTCAGCCCGGTGTAGAGGCACATGCCCACCAGCATGGACACATTTTCCTGTACCTTCACCGCCTGGCCGGAGAGCGCCCAGGCCGTCAGGGGTCTGGCGATACCGTAGGCAATCAGCCAGCACACCGCTACCGTCAGCGCGAATTTCCCCACCTGGGCCCAGCTCCGCTCCTTATTTTGAAAGGTAAAATACTTGTTGAGGAAATAGCTCAACACGCCCCCCACCAAATAGTTGGAGGCCGTGGCCGCCCAGTAGGGCCAGCCCGCCAGGTTGAAGAGGGCGAACATGATCCCCGCGCCCACCAGGGTGTTCAGCACCCCCACCAGCAGGAACTTGGGGACGCTCTTGTCAATCAGCCTGGCCATCTTCCCCGTCCTCCAGTACCTCCCGGATCAGGAAGCGGGGCCGCCCCTTGGTCTCCAGGTAAATTTTCCCGATATACTCGCCGATCACGCCCAGGGACAGGAGGATCAGCCCGCCGATGGCCCACACCGAGCAGATCACGCTGGCCCAGCCGATGATCGTCTCCCCGGTGGCCCAGCGGACGACGGAGTAGATGAGCATGAGGATGCTGACCAGGAAGATCAGGAAGCCCAGCATGGTGATGTACCGGATGGGCTTGACGGACAGGCTGGTGATGCCCTCCATGGCGAAGGAGAGCATCTTCTTCAGGGGGTACTTGCTCTCGCCGGCAAACCGCTCCCCCCGCTCATACTCCACCGCGCCGGTGGGGTAGCCGATCATGGGCACGATGCCCCGGAGGAACAGGTTGACCTCCCTGAACCGGGACAGGCCCTCCAGAGCCCGGCGGGACATGAGGCGGTAGTCGGCGTGGTTGAACACCGTCTCCGCCCCCATGAAGTTCATCAGCCGGTAGAAGGCCTCGGCGGTGAACCGCTTGAAGAAGGTGTCCTTCTTCCGGGAGGAGCGCACGCCGTAGACGATGTCGCAGCCGGCGTAGTACTGGTCCACCATGGAGTCCACCGCGTCGATGTCGTCCTGGAGGTCGGCGTCCATGGAGATGGCCATGTCGCAGCGGTTCTTGGCCGTCATCAGCCCCGCCAGCAGGGCGTTCTGGTGGCCCCGGTTGCGGGACAGGTCCAACCCGCTGAACAGCGGGCACGAGCCGTGGAGCTCCTCAATGATGTCCCAGGTGCTGTCCCGGGAGCCGTCGTTGACAAAGAGCACCCGGCTCTTCTCCGAGATCTTCCCCGCCGCCATGAGGGCCTCCAGCTTGGCCCGCAGGCGCCTGGAGGTCTCTGGCAGCACCGCCTCCTCATTGTAGCAGGGGACCACCACATAGAGTATATCAGCCATCACCGCGTTCCTTCTTTCTTTTGTAGTCGCGGCCACCGCACCGGCCGCTCCGGGACGGCCGCCTGGGCCATCAGGATCAGCATGGGCAGCAGGGAGTAGTGATACCGCCCCGCCACCTCCACCAGCAGCTGGGCGGAGGTGAGCCCCAGCACATAGAGGGGGGCCAGCAGGGCGGGCGTCCCGCTCCCCCGCCGCCACAGCCGCACCGCCCCCGCCAGGGCCAGGAGCAGGCAGGCGTCATAAAAGCCGTTGCACAGGAGGGTATAGCGCCGGATGTGCCCCAGCGCCGCGGAGGAGTAGCCCACACAGGCGTCATCCGACCCCAGGAAGGTGCGCAGCTTGTCCTGGATCAGGGCCGGGAAGTCGATCTGGCCGGAGGTGATGCGCGCCAGCGCGTCGTCCAGCATCCGCTCCTGCACCTCCTGGGCGGTGGAGCCGGGGATGTCGCTGTAGGCGAACAGCCGGTTGCTGTCCTCCCAGTTCCACTGCCCGCCGGAATCCCCGTTGAAGCCCACCAGCACGCTGTACCCCGGCGTGGAGGAGGGCTCCTCCCCGATGCGGCGGGCGATGTGGCCGCTCCACAGGGGGCCGGTGAGCAGGTAGGCCGCGGTCAGCGCCGCCAGGAAGGGCAGCCACACCCCTCTCCACTCCCGCTCCGCCAGCCGCCGGGCGTTGAGCAGGAGCACCCACAAAAAGGCGGCGATGAGCAGGATGGCGGCGATGGGGCGCACGCCGTTGACCCACCGGAGGAGCAGGGCGCCCCCCAGCCCCGCGGCCGCCCCGGCCAGCGCCGGGCGGCGGAGCCGGCCAGTCCGGCACTCCAGCTCGGTCATCAGCAAAAGGAAGGCCAGGATCAGGGCGGTGTAGAGGGGCTCGGACAGCACCAGGCTGTTGTACATGGTCTGGGAGGGGCAGGCGGTCCAGAACAGATAGGCCGCCGCCCCCGCCCCCAGGGAGAACCACCGCCGGCCCAGCTGGAACAGCAGGCTGCCGGAGCACAGGCTCAACGCCACGTTCAGCCACGGGGCCAGCAGCTCCCCCGCCCCGAACAGGCGGACAAACCAGCTCAGGAAGCTGGAGTAGCCGAAGATGTGGGGGAACAGGGCGATGTAGCGGCCGTTGGTCAGGGTCTCCGTATCCGCCAGAAAGCCGGCGTAGCCCCAGAACACCAAATAATCCCCCTCCACCGGCACCCTCACCAGCAGAATCCACGCCCCCTTGACCGCCAGGCACAGCAGGGACAGGGCCAGCCACAGCCGGAGGGGCCCCAGCCGCTCCAGGAGAGGGGTGACCGCCGGCAGCAGCAGCACGGCCGCCGCCGCGCAGGCCGCCCCCAGCAGGAGGTCCTGCCGGTAGGCGCTCCCCCGGGTGAGCACCAGGTAGAGCACGTCCACCACCAGGAGCAGAAAGACCGCCAGCATCAGGCGCTTCATCCACAGTGAAAAAGAGGTGAGCCGCGGCTCCATCCAAACGCCCCCCACGCACATAGGTTTCCCACATTTCATATAGTCTACCATGTTCTCCAGGCCGATTCAACCGTCAGATTCCACAGGATTCCCTGACCCTGGCGGCGGAGATACGGCGGGGGCGGGGCGCTGTGCGCCCCGCCCCCGCATCGTGTCAAAAAAGTGGCTTGGCCACTTTTTTGAGAAGGACTGCATGGCGGAAGGAGCTCGATTTCTTGCGAAAAAGTCACCCCTCCCACCATGAGAGGTGTCATTTCCGAGGCGCATGTCCCCGGAAATGACGGGTTTTGTTTTGTTTCCTGCGGGGAAGGTTTTTGGCAATCTGCGGGGGCGGCTACGGCTCCGCCAGCTTGTGCCGCAGGTGCTCCATGGCCCGCCGCTCGATGCGGGACACCTGCACCTGGGACACCCCCAGCACCCGGGCCGCCCGGTCCTGGGTCAGCCCCTTGTAGTAGCGCAGGAGGATCACCTGCCGCTCCCGGTCCGGCAGGGCGGCGATGGCGGCGCGGAGGGCCTCCCGCTCCACGATGGCCTCCTCCATGCCCTCGTCCCCCAGCACACTCTCCAGGGTAAAGCCGTCCCCCGTCTCCATCTGGAGGGAGGCCACGGGGAGGCTGGCCTCCTCGGCGGCGGCGATCTCCTCGGGGGACAGGCCGGTCTCCGCCGCCAGCTCGGACAGGGCCGGCTCCCGCCCCAGCCTGGCGGAGAGCTTGTCCCTGGCCTGCCGGATGGCCCCTGCCCGCTCCTTGAGGCCCCGGCTCACCTTCACCGCCCCGTCGTCCCGGAGGAAGCGGCGGATCTCCCCGGCAATCTTGGGCACGGCGTAGGTGGAGAACTGGCAGCCAAAGGCTGGGTCAAAGCCCCGCACCGCCTTCAAAAATCCCAGGCAGCCCAGCTGGTACAGGTCCTCCGGGTCGGCTCCGCGGCCGTAGTAGCGGCGCACGATGCTCCAGATGAGCCCCGTGTTCTCCTCGATGAGCCGGGCGCAGGCCTCGTTGTCCCCCCGGCGGGCCTCCTCCAGCAGGCGGGGGGTGTCCGCCACGCTCACACGGCCGCCCCCAGGCGCCGGGAGAGCTTCCGCCGGAGGGTGACCACCGTGCCCTTGCCCGGCCGGGAGCGGACCTTCACCGCGTCCATGAAGCTCTCCATGATGGTGAAGCCCATGCCGCTGCGCTCGGCGCTGCCGGTGGTGAACATGGGCTGTCTGGCCTGGTCCACGTCGTCGATGCCCACCCCCCAGTCCTTCACCTGGATCTCCAGGCTGTTGTCCTCAAACAGGCGCAGGCGCATGGACACCCGCCCCAGCCGGTCTGGATAGGCGTGGACGATGCAGTTGGTCACCGCCTCGCTCACCGCGGTCTTGATGTCGTTGACCTCCTCCAGGGTGGGGTCCAGCTGGGCGGCGAAGCAGGCCGCCGCGGTGCGGGCAAAGCCCTCGTTGGCCGAGCGGCTGAGAAAGCTCACCGCCGCCTCGTTGATCGGTTTCACTATGTATCTCCTCCCGTTACGCAAACTTGATGAGTCTGTCCACGCCCGCCGCCCGCAGCACCCTGGCTGCCTGGTCCGGCACGTGGACCACCGTCAGGCTGCCCCCCAGCTCCCCCACCTGCCGGTAGGCCCGCAGCAGCACGGCGATGCCCGAGCTGTCCATAAACGTCACGCCCGCCAGGTCGAGGGTGAGCTCCCGGGGGAGCTCCAGGTCGATCTGGCGGCTCAACTCCTCCATGATGGCGCGGGCGCCGTGGTGGTCCACCTCGCCGCTGAGGGCGGCGCGGAGCACCCGCCCTCCGCCGGTACAGGTCACTGGCATAGCTTGTCCCTCCTTGCAGCACAAAAAAAATCGCAGTGTACCAAAATCTGGTATACTGCGATGGTAGCATATTGCGTGTGCAAATGCCGTCGAGGGCTATCGAACGGCGGAAAAGGCGGTGAAAATCCACCGGCCGCCCACCTCTTCATAGAGGAAGTCATGGGTTTCCCGCCCCGTCACGGCGAAGTCCTGCTCCGGGTCCAGCACCTCCACCGTCACCCGGACGGTGTACCTGGCCGGCGCCTCGTCCCGCAGGATCTCCACCGTCTCCTCCCCCTTGGTGATGTCGGCGCCCCGGCCCCCGTCCACGGTGTAGAGGGCCCCGTCCAGCTCCACATACTGGGTGCCGTCGATGGGCAGCAGCTGGTCCACCAGCGTGTCGGAGAACAGGGTCTTCAGGTAGCCCCGCAGCTCCGCCAGGGTGGAAAACCGGGGGTCGTCCACCCGGCAGTAGGTCAGCTCCCCCACCGTCCGCTGGTCGGTCCGGTCCAGCTCCGGCGGGCCCATGAGAAACCAGTGATATGCCTCCGTGGCCAGCCCATAGGCGGCCAGCACCTCCCCATCTGCGGGCCCCTCCGCCTCCGGCTCCGGCGTGGGAGACGGCGCGGGGGTGGGCACCGGCGCGGGCGTGGGCGTGGACGCGGGCCGCGCCGGGGCGCTCTCCGCCGGCGCGGGGGACGGGCTGGCCTGGGGCGTGGCCGGCGCGGGGCTGTCCGCCGGGAGGACTGGGGACGCCGCCGGCTCTGTGGGCCGGACCTGTCCCGGGCCGGAGCATCCGGCCAGTGCCAGCAGCAGGATCAGCAGCAGCGGCAGTTTCCTCATAGGGCTTGGCCCCCTTCCCTTGCTTTTGTTTTTATCCTATTCTATCCGCTCCCCATCCATTCTACAACTACAGATGTGTTACAAAATGCAACAAAAAGGTGCGCCGCGCGCCGCCGAAGCATCGGGCGGCGCGCGGCGCGGGATTGCGGCGGGCTCAGGAGAGGGCCGCGGCGGACTCCTCCAGCTTGGCGAGGAGGGCGCGGAGCTTCTCCGCCCGCTCCCGCTCGGCCTCCACCACCTGGGCGGGGGCCTTGTTCACGAAGCCGGGGTTGGACAGCTTGGTCTCCAGCTTGTCCAGCTCCTTGCGGTTCTTGTCCAGCTCCTTCTGGATGCGGGCCTTCTCCTTTTCCAGGTCCACCAGCTCCGCCAGGGGCATGAAGATCCGGGCGGCGTGGGTGGTGACGGTGACCATGCCCCGGGCGGCCATGGCGTCGTCGCCCTCCGCGTCGGCCACGCCGACCACGGTCACGCCGCTGGCGTAGGCCAGGCGCTTGAGGAAGGGGACGCCCCGGGTAAACACGTCCTGCTCCAGCGTGGAGACGGTGAGCTGGGCCTTCTTGGAGGGGGGCACGTTCATCTCCGCCCTTCTCCCCCGCACGCCCCGGATGGCGTCCATGATCAGCTCCATGGCCTTCTCCTCCTCGGGGAAGTCCAGGCCGGCGTGGTGCTCCGGCCACTGCTGGAGCATCAGGTAGTCGCCCTCATGGGGCAGGGCCTGCCAGATCTCCTCGGTGAGGAAGGGCATGAAGGGGTGGAGCAGCTTCAGGGTCTCGGTGAGCACGTAGCACAGCACCTGCTGGGCCCGCACCTTGCTGTCCTCGTCCTCCCCCTGGAGGCGGGTCTTGGTCAGCTCGATATACCAGTCGCAGTAGTCGTCCCAGATGAAGTCGTACACCTTCTGGGCGGCCACGCCCAGCTCAAAGCGGTCCATGTTCTCCGTGACCTGGGGGATCACCGAGTTGAGCTTGGACAGGATCCACTTGTCCTCCAGCTCCAGCTGCTCCGGCAGCTGGCATTTGTCGATGGTCAGGTTCATCATCAGGAAGCGGGAGGCGTTCCAGATCTTGTTGGCGAAGTTGCGCATGGCCTCGCACCGCTCGGTGTAGAAGCGCATGTCGTTTCCGGGGGAGTTGCCGGTGACCAGGTTGAAGCGCAGGGCGTCGCAGCCGTACTGGTCGATCATGTCCAGCGGGTCGATGCCGTTGCCCAGGGACTTGGACATCTTGCGGCCCTTGTCGTCCCGCACCAGGCCGTGGATGAACACGGTGTGGAAGGGGGGGTTGCCGGTGTGCTCGCAGCCGGAGAAGATCATCCGGGCCACCCAGAAGAAGATGATGTCGTAGCCGGTGACCAGCACGTCGGTGGGGTAGAAGTACTTCAGATCCTCGGTCTCCGCCGGCCAGCCCAGGGTGGAGAAGGGCCACAGGGCGGAGGAGAACCAGGTGTCCAGCACGTCCTCCTCCTGGATGATGTTGTGGGAGTGGCAGTGCTCGCACTCGGTGGGGTCGGTCTCGCTGACGGTAATACGGCCGCAGTCCTGGCAGGTCCAGGCGGGGATCTGGTGGCCCCACCACAGCTGCCGGGAGATGCACCAGTCGTGGACGTTCTCCATCCAGTTGGTGTAGATCTTGGCGAAGCGGTCGGGGACAAACTTGACCTCCCCGTCGTTGACCACCCGAAGGGCCTCGCGGGCCAGGGGCTCCATCTTCACAAACCACTGGGCAGAGATCAGGGGCTCCACGTCGCTGTGGCAGCGATAGCAGGTGCCCACGTTGTGCTGGTGGTCCTCCACCTTCACCAGCCAGCCCTGTTCCTCCAGATCGGCCACAATGGCCTTGCGGGCCTCGTAGCGGTCCAGGCCGGAGTAGCGGCCGTAGCCCTCCACCACCTTTCCGTTGTCGTCCAGGACGCGGATGGTATCCAGATGCTGCCGCAGGCCCACCTCGAAGTCGTTGGGGTCGTGGGCGGGGGTCATCTTCACGCAGCCGGTACCGAACTCCATGTCCAC
>CALWXU010000057.1 GCA_944385585.1 uncultured Flavonifractor sp. | reverse complement strand
AAGGACTTGCCGAAGATGTTGGACTGCCAGATGGCCTGGGTGTCCCCCTCGAACTCCTGGAGCAGGAAGTTGACCATCTCCTCGCTCTGCTTCTCGTTGCCCACGATGGGGGAGACCTCCGTCTCGATGTCGGCGCGGATCATGTGGATGGAGGGGGCGGAGGCCTTGAGGCGCACGCCGTAGCGGCCCCCCTGCTTGACGATCTCCGGCTCCTCCAGCACCAGCTCGTCGGTGCTGGGCACCACGATGCCGTAGCCGGTGGCCTTCACCTCCTCCAGGGCGCCGGAAACCTTGTCGTACTCCGCCTTGACCTTGGCCAGGCTGGACAGCAGCTCCAGCAGATCCCCGTCGTCCCGCACCGTAAAGCCGGACTGCTGGGACAGAGTGTCGTAGAACAGGCCCCGGGGCAGCTCCAGCTGGGCGGCGGCCAGGCCGGTGCCCAGGCTGATGGAGGTGACCCTGGCGGCGCTGACGGTGTCGCAGGAGCCGATGGCCTCCACCGTCCGCTCCACATCCCGGATGCGGCGCATGCCCTCGGCCCCCTCCCGGATGGCGGCGTACAGACCGCTCTTGATGGGGTGGTCGTAGGGCAGGGCGTCCACCCAGGGGGGCAGGAACAGGTCCAGCTCCTTCACAGGGAACTCGTAGAGCACCCCCTTGATGATGTCGGTCACCGCCCCCTCGTCCAGCTGGAGGCAGTCGGCGCAGACGCAGGTCACGTCGTACCGGCCGGCGATGTCCGCCCGGATGGCCTGGGCCCGGTCGGAGCCGGGATAGGCCGAGTTGACCACCACCAGGAAGGGCTTCCCCAGCTCCTTGAGCTCGGTGATCACCCGCTCCTCCGCCTCCAGGTAGTCCTCCCGGGGGATGTCGGTGATGGAGCCGTCGGTGGTGACCACGATGCCGATGGTGGAGTGCTCGGCGATCACCTTGCGGGTGCCAATCTCGGCGGCCTCCGCCATGGGGATCTCGTAGTCAAACCAGGGGGTGGTCACCATGCGGGGGGAGTCGTCCTCCAGGGTGCCCACCGCGCCGGGCACCATGTAGCCCACACAGTCGATGAGCCGCACGGAGAAGGCAGCCCCGTTCTCCATGGTGATCTGCACCGCCTCCTCGGGGACAAACTTGGGCTCGGCGGTCATAACCGTCCGGCCGGAGCCGCTCTGGGGCAGCTCATCCCGGGCCCGCTCCCGGCGGTACACGTTTTCAATGTTGGGGATCACCAGGGTCTCCATAAACCGCTTGATGAAGGTGGATTTCCCCGTCCGCACCGGCCCGACCACGCCGATATAGATATCCCCCTCGGTACGCAGGGCAATATCCTCGTAGATCTTGCGTTCTTCCACTTGCAATTCCTCCTTCGGCCCGTGAGCCGGTGGTTTTCTCTACATACCTATGGGGATAAGCCGTAAAATATGCCCCCGTCCGGTTTTTGCCGGACAGGGGCATGGATCAGCGTTTTCTGGGGATGAGCAGCAGCTTCCCCTCCGGGGCGGGCTCCTCATCCAGGGCGTTGGCCTGCATGATGTCCTGGGCGGTGGTACCATAGGCCTTGGCAATGTCCCACAGGCGCTCTCCCGCCCCCACCATCCGCAGGACAATGGAGGGCTGGCCGGTGTGGTCTCTGGCGGCGTTTTCATCCAGGTGGACGGCGGCCACCGTCCCCACGGCGCGCCCGGTCATGGCCGTGAAGGAGAAGCCGAGGGAGAAGCGCACCTCAATGCCCCCCGCCGTGGGGGTGGCAAACACCGGGGCGGCGGGGACGCACAGGCAGGAGCAGTCCGTGTCAGCGGGCAGCTCCAGGGGGCAGGAGACCGGGATCTGCCGGGTGACGGAGGTGAGAGCCCCGTCCTCGGTGCGGTAGAGCACCGTCACGCCGGCCTCGGCGCCCAGGGTCATCCTCTCCCCCTCCCGGTTCCGGGAGACAGAGCCGATGGTGAGGTAGGCGTCCGCCACCTCCTGGGCCAGCATGCCGGTCTCCAGGATCTCCCGCACCGCCGCCTCCCGCTCCCCGTGGTCCACCAGCCGGTGCAGGGTACAGCTCCGGGGCTCGGCGGATAAGGGGTAGGCAGTGGAGTACACGTCTGTGAGCAGCTCCACCGTGCGGCTGTCCCGCACCACAGCCTGGGCCAGCAGGCCCATGGATATGCTGATGGTGCGGCCGTCCCCCCGGTCCAGGGCGCAGTCCAGGCTGGTGAGCACCACCTGCACCTGGCAGACGGCCTCCTCCCCCGCCCCGCTGATCTCCATAATCTGGGAGAAGGGCAGCTCAAACTCCGCAGTGCACAGTCCCCCCGCCGTGGTGCGGTAGAGGAGCTGGAGCTGGCTCTCCCCCTTGAAGATGAGCTTGTTCCCAATCACCTTGGACTCCCCGCACCGCAGGATGGCCCGGCTTTTCAGCAGCTCCTCCCCCTCCGGCTTGCTGCCGGACAGGGTGAGCTCGTCGGAGAATGTAAAGGGCTTCTCCCCCACACAGACTACGGTGCAAGCCTCCCAGGGCTCCACCATCTGCTGGATGCCGGCCTCCTCCGGGGCCTGGACGCCGGAGCACAGCTCCGCCGCCGCCGGGGCGTAGGCCTGCACCCACACGGCCAGGCTGACCCGCACCAGCACCTTTCTGGGGTTGAGCAGGCGGGCGTCCGCCCCCTGCAGCCGGGGGACCGCCGTCACCTTCCACTCCGGAGTCAGGGCGGGGTGCTCCACCGGACAGGTGAAGGGCAGCTCCACCTCTATGCGGCGCAGCCCCTCCTCCCCGTCGGGGAGGTAGAGCAGGGCCGCCCGGACGGAGCCGGAGATGGTGACCCGCCCCTCCTGCAGCGTCTTGTCCCTCAGGCACACGGTCCCCTCGGTGTCGCAGATGCGGAGGACATCCGGGCAGGCGTCCGGTACGATGCTCTCCAGCGTCTCCTCCTGGCAGACGGTGGTCTCCAGCGCCGCCTCGTAGCCGCTCCATCCGATCCGTTCCAATTCCAGCTCCATAGCGTTCCACTCCTTGTCGGGGCAAAAGCCCGGTTTCATATGGGCCTTGTTGGAACAAGGCCTGGTCTGCTACAGAACTATATGCGCCGGGGGGACGGACTATGTCCCCGCCGGGGCGGCGCGCCGCCCCGGCCTACCCCTCTCCCCGGATGCCAAAGAGGGCCTTGAGGATGCCCCGCAGGGCCTTGGGGGATTTTACCACAACGATCTTCATAGCCATGCCTCCCTGTCCGCCAAATATTTCCTGAGATAGTCCCTGCCTCGGCTGCCCGCCCAGGCGCCCGCCCCGAAGGTGAACAGGATGGCGGGGTGGAGCAGCAGGGCTGCGCCGCCCACGCACAGGGCCGCCGCCCCCAGGAGCTTCTTGGTCTGTGGCGTCAAAAAAGCCGCCTCCCTTCGCAGCTGGTTCTGTACCAGTATACGCGGGAGGCGGCAGGGCGGTTCATGCTTCGTCTGGCTGGCTGCGGATGAGCAGGAGGCGGCCGGAGGCGATGGAGAGCTCCGCCTGGGGCCCCAGGGGCTCATTGCTCACCGAGAGGGTGTCCCCCCTGGTGAGGACTGCGTTTGTCAGGGGGTACTTCAGGCCCCGGAGGGTGACGCCGGAGATGGTCCGGTCCAGAGGGACCAGGGACAGATAGCGGTAGGGCGGCCGGTTGGCCAGCCGGAGCTCCGCCGGCCCCTCCAGAAATCGGACCTCATTCCCCTCGTCCACCAGCAGGGCCGCTCCGCCCCGGCCGGCGATCCACTCCAGCAGCGCCAGGTTGGCCGCGGTGTGGTCCATCCGCCCCCCGGTGCAGCCGCACAGGAGCAGCTCCCGGAAGCCCAGGCCCATGGCCTGGTCCGCCGCCGCCTGGAGGTCGGTCATGTCCTTCTCCACCGGCAGGGTGACACAGGGCACCCCCGGCTCCGGCGCGCCGCCGGAATCCCAGTCGCCGATGAGATAGTCCGGCTTCAGGCCGGCGGAGCGGGCGCTGCGCACCCCGCCGTCGGCGCAGAACACCGTCCAGCCCCCCTCCGCCAGGTAGGGGCGCAGAAAGGCGCCGTCCCCGCAGGGCATGGAGCCAAAGATTACCGCTCGCTTGTTTCCTTCCGCTCCCATTCCGGCACCTCCTTTGCCTGTTCATACAGCCGCACATAGCTGGCGTGGCGGCTGGCTGCGATGTCCCCCGCCTTGACCGCCGCCAGCACGGCGCACCCCTTCTCCTTGATGTGGGCGCACCCGGCAAACCGGCAGCGGTCCAGATAGGGGGCAAACTCCCGGAAGGTGTACTGCAGCTCTTCCGGCCGCCCCAGCTCCGCCCCCTCCGTGTCGAAGGAGGAGAAGCCGGGGGTGTCCGCCACGATGGCGCCGGAGGAGAGGCGGAACAGCTCCACATGCCGGGTGGTGTGCCGGCCCCGGCCCAGCTTGTCGGAGACCTCCCCCACCTGGAGGCGGAACCCTGGCTCCAGCGCGTTGAGGATGCTGGATTTGCCCACGCCGGAGTTCCCCGTAAAGGCAGACACCTTGCCGGCAATTACCTTTGCCAGCTCCCCGATGCCCTCGCCGGTTTCGGCGCTCACCCGCAGGGTGGTAAACCCCGCCCTCCGGTAGGTCTGGTACAGTGCCTCTGCCTCGTCCAGGTCGCACTTGTTGATGCAGATCACCGGCTCGCAGTCCCGGCCCTCCGCCACGGAGGCCACCCGGTCGATCAGGAACGGGTCGGTCACCGGCACCGCGCCGGAGGCGATGATCACCAGCTGGTCAATGTTGGCCACCGCCGGGCGGTGGAACTCGTTTTTCCGGGGGAGGATCTCGTCCAGGATTCCCTTACCCTCCTCCAGCGGGGTAAAGCGCACCCGGTCCCCCACCAGGGGGGTGCGCTTCTGGTGGCGGAACCTGCCCCGCCCCCGGCAGGCGGTCAGCCCCCCATCGCCGCCGTCCACATAGTAGAAGCCGCTGAGGGCCTTCAGAATAACCCCTTCCATCTCAGCCGAAGTTGTGGGACTCGGTGTAGGAGGCCACACCGTCAATGTAGACGACGATCTCCTGCACGCCGGTGCCGCGGACGGTGACAGGGATGACCTGCATGATCGTGTCATAGTAGTCGTTGACCCAGTCCACCCCGCCCACGGACACCCGCACATGGACTGTCTCACGGCCATCCCGGGGCAGATTGACATTGAAGGTATAGTCCTTCAGCTCCACACCGCTGTCTGGCGTGGGGCTGGGCTCCGGGGTGGGGGTGGGCTCGACGCTGGGGCTGGGCGACGCCTCCGGGTCTGGGCCCAGGCTCAACCGGAAGCGGATGGTGGTGCCCTCCGCCACAGAGGTGTTGGGCTGGATGCTCTGCCAGCACACCGTGTCCGCGTCATGTTCGTCGCTGTACACCGCATCCTCAAACACCGGGTTCAGCCCCATTTCCGCAGCGTTGTCCCTGGCCTCCGTCTCCGACATGTCCAGGAAGGAGATCACCGCCACCTGTGTGGTCTCCGGGCCGTCGCTGACCACCAGCGTCACCATCTCCACGTCGGTCAGGTCCGTCCCCTCCGCGGGATCGGTGCGGATCACGCGGCCCTCGGTGTAGTCCGAGTTTTCCCGCTCAATGGTCAGGTTGCCCGCCTCCTCCGAGAAGCCCAGCCGGCCCAGCTGGCTGACCGCCACGCGCCAGTCCTCGTCCTCCAGATGCGGCATCACGCTGTCCTCCGCATCTGTATTGCCGCTGCCGTTGCTGAGGATCACTGTGATGGTGGTGCCGGCCGCCGCGTTGCGGCCGCTCACCGGGTCCTGGGAGACGATCTCGCCCACGGGGCGGCTGCTGTCCGTGGTGCCGCCCTCCACAATCTGGAACTGCGCCGACACTACGCTGGCGTCCGCCCTGGCCTCCTCCAGGGTCATCCCGGTCAGGGGGGGCACGCTGTACATGGTCTCCCCCGCCCCGCCGAAGAAGCTCACCCACAAAAACACGCCGATGCCGGCCACAAACACCACCACGGCGACGATGGCCAGGATGATGGGCAGGCGGCTGCCGCCCCGCTCCGGGTAGTCGTCGTAGTCGTCCTCCACGCGGGCCGGGCGGCTCTTCCGGGGGTGAGGCGCTGGAGAGACGTAGGTGTCCTCCGAGGCGCGGGCACCGTGGGCCGGCTGGGTGCGGACGGCATGGGGGGTGTTGGCCCCCAGGATCTGGGTGGGCTCGTCCCCGTCGCCGGAGAGCAGGTCGGCGGCGGTGTAGTCAAAGTTGATGCTGGGGTTCTTGCGGAACTCCTCCAGGTCGGCCAGCATGGCGTCGGCGGAGAGATACCGCTGGTTCACATCGGAGGCCATGGCCTTCATGGTGATGGCCTCCAGGGCCTCCGGGATCTCCGGGTCGATCTCCCGGGGCGAGAGGGGGATGGAGTTGATGTGCTGGATGGCCACCGCCACCGGGGAATCCCCCTCGTAGGGCAGGCGGCCGGTGATCATCTCGTAGAGCACCACGCCGGCGGAGTAAATGTCGCTGCGGGCGTCGATGTGGCTGCCCCTGGCCTGCTCGGGGGAGATATAATGGACCGAGCCCAGGGCCTCCTGGGTCAGGGTGGCCTGGGCGGCGGAGGTGAGCCGGGCGATGCCGAAGTCGGCCACCTTCAGGCTGCCGTCCCGCAGGACCATGATGTTGTGGGGCTTGATGTCCCGGTGGATGATCCCCCGGCTGTGGGCGTGGGAGAGGGCCTTCATGATCTGGGTGATGAAGTGCAGGGCCTCCCGCCAGGCCAGCTTGCCCCCCTTCTTCTGCATATACTGCTTGAGGGTGATACCGTCCAGCAGCTCCATGACGATATAGTCCAGCTCCGCCGAGTGGGACACGTCGTACACCGCCATGATGTTGGGGTGAGAGAGCATGGCCACGGCCTGGGACTCGTCGTGGAAGCGGCGGCGGAACTCGGCGTCCTGGGCCAGCTCCTCCTTGAGGATCTTGATGGCCACCAGCCGGTTGAGCCGGTGATCCCGGCCCTTGTACACCACGGCCATGCCGCCGATGCCGATGCGCTCCAGGATTTCATATCGGTTGTCGAGTAATTTCCCTATGTACTGATCCATAGTTCATTACCCCCTTTAAACAATCTGGAAGAGGACCGCCGTCACGTTGTCCGGCGCGCCCCTGGCCATGGTGATGTCCAGCAGCCGCCGGCAGCAGTCCGCCGGCTCCCCGCCGTGGAGCACCTCGTAGAGCAGCTCCTGATCCGTCACGATGTTGCTCAGGCCGTCGGAGCACAGCAGCAGGAAGTCCCCCGGCTGGAGCTCCTTCTCGTAGAGATCCGCCCGGATGTGCTCCTCCGAGCCCAGGGCCCGGGTGATCAGGTTCTTCCGCGGGTGGTTGCGGGCCTCCTCCGGGGTGATGTCCCCCCTGGCCACCATGTCCTCCACCACCGAGTGGTCCCTTGTCAGGCGGGTGATGCCGCCGCCGTTGATGTGGTAGGCCCGGCTGTCCCCGATGTTGAGCAGATAGGCCATCCGCTCCACCACCAGGACGGCCACCATGGTGGTGCCCATGCCCCGGCAGTCCGGGTCGGCTGCGGCCCGGCGGAACACCGCGGCGTTGGCCGTCTCCGCCGCCTGGGCCAGGACGGCGGCCGGCCGGCCCTCCTCCTGGGGCGCCGCCTGCTTCAGGGCGTCCACAAAGGTCTCCACCGCGATCAGGCTGGCAACATTGCCCGCCTTGGCGCCGCCCATGCCGTCGCACACCACGCCCACGGCCAGCTGCTCCGAGGGGACGTCTAAGTAGAAGCCATCCTGGTTCTGCGCCCTGACCGCGCCCTTATCAGTAATCCCCCATGCATGTATCATCGCAAATCCGCCTCTTTTCCGCACACGTCTGTCGCGGGCCGCCCCCTGTACGGTCAGGCGCGGTCCGGATTTTTATGTCAAAGCTCCTCCCGCCGCAGCTCCTTGCGGCGGAGCTGCCCACAGGAGGCGTCGATGTCGCCCCCCAGCTTTCGGCGCACCGTGGCGGTGACGCCGTGGCCCTCCAGCCGCTTCTGGAACGCGGCCACCCGCCTACTGGGCTTCAGCGGGCTCTCCTCCACATGGTTCAGCGGGATCAGGTTCACGTGCCCCGGCGTCCCCTTCAGATGCCGGGCCAGCAGATCCGCCTGCCAGTCGGCGTCGTTGACGCCGTCGATCATGGCGTACTCGTAGGAGATGCGCCGGCCGGTCTTTTCAAAATACCGGC
The DNA here is from genome assembly GCA_944385585.1 of uncultured Flavonifractor sp. Taxonomy (GTDB): domain Bacteria; phylum Bacillota; class Clostridia; order Oscillospirales; family Oscillospiraceae; genus Flavonifractor. Next base: position 5,957 of record CALWXU010000057.1, on the reverse strand, counting down.
GGCAGGCGGCGAACAGGTTCTCCACCCCCACCGCCCGGTTCACCGGCATGATGCGGCTGCGGGTCTCGTCGTCCGGGGCGTGGAGGGACACAGACAACGTTAATTGTAACTGATAAGTGGCCAGCTTGTCAATTTTTTCAGTCAGGCCGCAGGTGGACAGGGAGATGTGCCGCATGCCGATGTTCAGCCCCTCCGGGCTGTTCACCAGCTCCAGGAAGCGGAGCACCGTGTCGAAGTTGTCCAGGGGCTCCCCAATCCCCATCAGCACGATGTTGCTCACCGGCGCTCCGGAATCCAGCTGGGTAAAGAGCACCTGGTCCACCATCTCGGCGGGCGTGAGGTCGCGGATCCTTCCCCCCAGGGTGGAGGCGCAGAAGGCACACCCCATGCGGCACCCCACCTGGGAGGAGATGCAGACAGTATTCCCATGGTGGTAGCGCATCAAAACCGTCTCAATGCAGTTTCCGTCCCCCAGCCGCCACAGGTACTTGATGGTGCCGTCCTGGGTGGACACCTGCTTGCGGGCCACCTGGGGCGGGCACAGGACACATTCGGCGGCCAGCTTCTCCCGCAGGGCCTTGGACAGGTTGGTCATCTCATCAAAGGAGGATGCGCCCCGGTGGAGCCACTGGAACACCTGCTTGGCCCGGAAGGCCGGCTCCCCCAGCTCTTTGAAGTAGGCGGCCAGCTCCGCCGAATTCATGGACTTGATGTCGGTCATAGGGCGTTCCTCCTCAGCTTGGCGAAGAAAAAGCCGTCGGTGCCGTGGCGGTGGGGCCAACAGGTGAGCATACCCATATCCGTCCCCGCAAAGGGGCCGGGAACCTGGAACTCCTCCAGTGTAAAGTCTGCATGCCTGTCAAGAAAACCCCGCACCACGTCCTCGTTCTCCCGCTCCAGCAGGGTACAGGTGGCGTAGAGCAGTACGCCCCCAGGCTTCACATAGCGGGCCGTGTTGTCCAGAATGGCCCGCTGTACCCTGGGCAGGTTCTCCAAAGGGCCTGGGTCCTTGTACCGGATGTCCGGCTTCTTGCGGATGATGCCCAGCCCGGAGCAGGGAACGTCGGCGATCACCAGGTCAAAGCTGTTCAGGAATTCCTCTTTATATGCCTTGCCGTCCAAGACTTCTGTCCGGATACAGGTCAGACCCAGCCGGGCAGCCCCCGCCCGGATCAGCTTCTCCTTGTGGGGGTGGATGTCGCAGGAGACCACCTCTCCCCTGTCCCCCATGGCCACGGCGGCGGCAAAGGACTTGCCGCCGGGGGCGGCGCAGGCGTCCAGCACCTTCCACCCGGGCCTGGGGCCGGCGGCCAGCACCGCCAGCCGGGCGGCGGCGTCCTGGATGTAAAAATGGCCCTGCTGGAACTCCTCCAGCCCCTCCAGGCTCCCCGTGTGGCGGAGCAGGAGGCAGTCCGGCAGCCAGGGGTGGGGCTGAACCTCCACCCCGCGGCCCTGGAGGGCGGCGGCCAGGGCCTCCGCCGTGGTTTTCAGGGTGTTCACCTGGGCGCAGGTGGGGGGCTCTCCGTTGTCAGCCGCCAGCAGGGCCTCCGCCTCCTCCCCGCCCAGCCGCCGGGTGAACTCGTCCACCAGCCATTGAGGGTGGCTGTACCGGGTGGCCAGGTCCGGCGGCGACGGCAGGGCGTCCCTCTGCCGCGCCAGGCTGCGCAGCACCCCGTTGACCAGCCCGGCCGCCCTGGGGTTTTTGGCGCGCCGCCTGGCCAGGGACACCGCCTCGCTGACCGCGGCGTGATCCGGCACCCGATCCAGGCACAAAAGCTGATAGGCCCCCAGCCGCAGCACATTGCGGACGGGCGCCTCCAGCTTCTCCAGGCGGGTGGCGCACAGCCGGGAGAGATGGAAATCCAGCAGCATCCGGTTCTGGAGCACCCCGAAGCACAGCCGGGTGGCCAGGGCGGCGTCCCGGCCGTCCAGCTCCGCCGCCTTAATGGCCCTCTTCAGATAGCCGTCCGACCAGGCCCCCTGCTTCTCGCAGGCCGTCAGGGCGTCCAGCGCCACGCTCCGGGCCGTGCCCATGTCAGTCCCTCCGCCGGCCGCCGAAGGCCAGCAGGAAGCGCAGCAGCTGGGCCAGGGACACCAGCAGGGCGGCCACATAGGTCAGGGCCGCGGCGGTGAGCACCTTCCTAGCCCCCCACAGCTCCTGGTCGTCCAGCAGGCCGGTGCCGGCCAGGCTCTGGATGGCCCGGCGGGAGGCGTTGAACTCCACCGGCAGGGTGACAATCTGCCCCACCACCGCCACGGCGAAGAGGATCACCCCGACGCCGAACAGGGTTGGAAAATAGAGCACCAGCCCCAAAATAATCAGGATGATGGACAGCTGGGAGCCGACGTTGCACACTGGGATGATGGCGGTGCGCAGCCTGATGGGGCCGTACCCCACCGCGTATTGGACGGCATGGCCCGCCTCATGGGCGGCCACCCCCAGGGAGGCGATGCTGGTGGAGCCGTACACCGCGTCGGACAGGCGGATCACGTTGCTCCTGGGGTCGTAGTGGTCGCTGAGCCGGCCGGACACCCGCTCAATGCGCACGTTGTACACGCCGTGTGCCCGGAGCACCTCCTCCGCCGCCTGGGCTCCGGTAAAGCCCCGGCGGCTGGCCACCCGGGAATAACGGTTGAAGGTGGACGACACGTTGAGCTGGGCCAGCAGGGCGATGAGCATGGCCGGCACCAGGATCATCCAGTAATAGGGGTCGTAGTAGTAGAAAAAGGGCATAGGAACCTCCCCAAAAGGTTGTTACATGATCTGTCCGCCGGTGAGGTAAATGGTTAGATTGATCAGGAGTCCCACCCCCAAGCCCCCCGCCAGCAGGGCGGTGAGCCAGGGCCGCTTCTCGGTCAGCGCGGCGGCAAACAGGAAGAACGGCAGGGCGCAGGACAGATAGCGTCCGGCACTGAGCAGCCAGGACAGGGAGTAGTTCAGTACCAGGTAGGCAAAGGCGTAGAGGGTGTACATGCTCCGGAACCGCCCCCCGGCGTACCAGAGCAGGGCGAAAAATCCGGTGAACAGCAGCAGGGTTGGGACCCAGATCTCATAGCGGACCGACACCGTGGGATAGAAGCGGGCGTTTTCCAGCACATACCACAGGGTATCAGAAATCCAGCAGAAGCCCTGGCTCCAGTGCTCCTGCATGGCCGTGAAGGCAAAGGGGTCTCCGGTCACGGCGGCGTTGAGGCCCAGGTAGGTCAGGCTCCCCGCCGCCGGCAGCAGCACCGCCGGCAGGCGGCGGAGGATAGCCCTCCAGTCGAAGCGGCCCAGGTGCTCCACCAGCTCCGCCCCGGCCGCGCCGATGAGCAGCAGCCCGTGCATCCGGGTCATAGCGGCCAGCGCGCCCCACAGCCCCGCCCGCCGCCAGCGGTGGCGGCGGATATGCCACAGGGCGGCTGCGGTGGTGAGGAGGAACAGCCCCTCGGTCATCACCCCGCCGAAGAAAAAGGCGTAGGGGAAGATGGAGAGAAAGAGCACCGCCCGCCGGGCGGCCTCCCGCCCCAGCTCCCAGGCAGCCAGCTTGTACAGATAGGCGCACCCGCCGGAATAGCACAGGAAGGACACCAGCAGCCCCGCCGCCATAGTATTGCCAGTCAGGGCGGAAACCAGCCGCACCAGCCACGGATACAGGGGGAAAAACACCAAAAACAGGTGCTTTCCATCCTCCATATAGCCGGCATAGCCCAGCTCCGCCAGATTGACATAGTGCCAGGCGTCCCATTTTTTCCAGATCTCCAGGGCCCAGCGGGTTCCAGTCCCCGGATAGAGCACCAGGCAGGCCAGCATGGCCGCGGCCCCAAAGACCGCCAGCCGGAAGAGCAGGGCCGCGGCAAATACCGCCCCGCACTCCCGCCGATCCACCTCCACACGGGCGGAGGTCGGCGCCCGTCCCCGCAGGGGCACCGGCAGTCCGGCGGCGCCCAGCCATCGGAGCACCAGCACCGTCCCCAGGGCAATTACGGCCCCGGAGACGGCCAGAGTCCAGAGCAGGCGGGTCATCCCATGGGGATGGGGTGGCCCCGCAGGTAGTCGGCGGCCGCCATCCGGCGGGAGCCAGGGGCCTGGAGCTCCAGGATCCGCAGGGTCAGCCCATCGCCGCAGGCCACGTCGATGCCCTGCTTCCCAGCTGCCAGGACAGACCCGGGCTTTGCGTCGGTGCGCTTCTCCACCACCTGGGCCCCCCACAGCTTGACCGGCTCGCCGGTCAGCACGTCTGTGGAGGCGGCGGGCCAGGGGATCAGCCCCCGGATCTGGTTGTAGATCTCCTGGGCGCCCCGGCTCCAGTCCACCAGGGAGAGCTCCTTGGACAGCATGGGGGCCAGGGTGGCACAGCTGCCGTCCTGCGGTATCCGTTTGGCCGTTCCGGCGGCGATCTCCGCCACCACCTTCACCAGCAGCTCCGCCCCCAGGCTAGCCAGGCGGCCGTAGAGCTCTGCCGCCGTCTCTTCCGGGCCGATGGGGGTGGCGGCCTGGTCGATGATGTCCCCGGCGTCCAGGTCGTGGGCCATGTGCATGATGGTGACGCCGGTCTCACTGTCCCCGTTGAGCACCGCCCAGTTGATGGGGGCGGCCCCCCGGTACTTGGGGAGCAGGGACGAGTGGACGTTGATGCACCCCTTGGGCGGGGCGGCCAGGATGTCGTCAGGCAGGATGCGGCCGTAGGCGGCCACCACGATCAGCTCGGGGGAGAGTGCCTGGATCTGGGCCAGAGCGGCGCCGTCCCGCAGCTTGACGGGCTGGAACACCGGGATATCGTGTGCCTGGGCGCACACCTTCACCGGCGTGGGCTGGAGCTTCATGCCCCGGTTCTTGGGCTTGTCCGGCTGGGTAAACACCCCGCACACGTCGTGTCCCGCCGCGATCAGGGCCTCCAGGGAGGGCACGGCAAAGTCCGGCGTGCCCATAAACAGGATTCTCATGCCTCCTCCTGCTCCTCCATCAGCGCGTCCAGCTCCTCAGTGGTATAGAGCCGGTCGGTGTGCTCGGTGAACAGGTGGCCGTCCAGGTGCTCCAGCTCATGGCAGAAGCAGCGGGCCACAATGCCCTCCCCCTCGACCTCGAAAAAGCTCCCGTTCCGGTCCTGGGCCCGGACGCGCGCCTTCATGGGGCGCGTCACCACGCCCCACCGGCCCGGTACGGAGAGGCAGCCCTCAAAGCCCTCCTGCTCCCCCTCCTGGGCGATGAGCTCCGGATTGACCAGCTCCAGCATCTTGTCCTCGGCGTCCACCACCACAACCACGCGGCGGAGTATGCCCACCTGGGGCGCGGCCAGGCCCGCCCCGTTGGCATGGGCCAGTGTCTCCTTCAGGTCGTCCAGCAGGTCGTGGAGCCGTCCGTCAAAATTGGTCACCGGGCGGCATGCCTTGTGGAGCGCCGGGTCGCCGTCCGTCAAAATGGTACGCAGAGCCATGCTGTTTCCTCCTTAATCCAATGGGTTCACGTCCGCCGAGACGGACACGCCCTTATTTTCCCTGTCCTGCTGGGCACAGCGGAGCAGGTGGGCCACCACGGCCCGCAGCTGCCTGGTGTTCTTCGCCGCCAGGGTGATGCGGTAGCGGTAGCGGTTGTTGACCTTGGCCACGCCCGCCGGGGCGGGGCCAAGCAGCTGCACCTCCAGGCCCGCCAGGGGCGGGCGGGCCAGCCACCCCTCCAGGGAGCGGCGCAGGCGCATGCAGGTCTGGAGCACCGCGTTCTCCATCGTCCCGGAGGCGGTGAGCACAAAGAGATCCCGGAAGGGGGGGCACTGCCGCAGCTCCCGCAGGGCGATCTCCTGCTCATAAAAGGAATCATAGTCCTGCCGGGCGGCGCAGCGGATCACGTCATTGTCCGGGGTGAAGGTCTGGATGATGGCCCGGCCCAGCCTGGTCCCCCGACCCGCCCGGCCCACCACCTGGGTCAGCAGGGAGAAGGTGCGCTCGCCCGCCCGGTAGTCGTCCGCGTAGAGGGACTG
>CALWXU010000056.1 GCA_944385585.1 uncultured Flavonifractor sp. | reverse complement strand
CGGGACGGCAACCTGGTCATGACCAAGGCCACCCAGGACACCAACATGAACGAGCTGATTACCGCCATGGTGGGCCGCTCCCTGGAGAGCCGATTCCCTCCGGTGGACAACACCCCGGGCGACACCATTTTGTCCGTGCAGCACATCTCCACCAAGTACGCCCCCTACCTCCAGGACGTCACCTTCGACGTGAAGGAGGGGGAGATCTTCGGCCTGTACGGCCTGGTGGGCGCGGGGCGCACCGAGCTTCTGGAGACCATCTTCGGGGTGCGCACCCGGGCGGCGGGGCGGGTCTACTTCAAAAACCGCCTGATGAACTTCGACAACGCCAGGGCGGCCATCGACCACGGCTTTGCCCTGATCACCGAGGAGCGCAAGGCCAACGGCCTGTTCCTCAAGTGCGACCTGACCTTTAACACCACCATCGCAAACCTGGAGCAGTACAAGACGGGGCTTGCCCTGTCCACCCCCAAGATGGTAAAGGCCACCAACAAGGAGATCAAGGTCATGCACACCAAGTGCATGGGCCCCGACGACATGATCACCAGCCTGTCCGGCGGCAACCAGCAGAAGGTCATCTTCGGCAAGTGGCTGGAGCGGGAGCCCCAGGTCTTTATGATGGACGAGCCCACCCGCGGCATCGACGTGGGCGCCAAGTACGAGATCTATGAGCTGATCATCCAGATGGCAAAGCAGGGAAAGACCATCATCGTGGTCTCCTCGGAGATGCCAGAGATCCTTGGCATTACCAACCGCATCGGCGTCATGTCCAACGGGCACCTCTCCGGGATTGTGAACACCAAGGAAACCGACCAGGAAGAGCTCTTGCGGCTCAGTGCAAAATACCTATAACGGGAGATATTGCATATGGCAGTGGATAATACAAAAATTTTGACAGCTGAACAGGAACAGCAGCTGCGCCAGCCCATTGACGCATATGTTGGCGAGATTCAGGCAAAAATCGACGCCCTGCGGGCCAACGGCACCGACAAGGTCATTGAACTGCAGAGCAGTCTGGACGATCTCAAGCGGGACCGCATCTATACCCAGGAGGAAAAGACCGCCAAGCGGGCCCAGTACACCACGGAGCTGGAGAAGGCCAAGGCGGTGGAGGCCCAGAACAAGGCCGAGGTGTCCCAGCTCATCGCCCAGGCGGAGGGCTATCTGAAGGAGCACTTCGACAAGGACTACTACCAGGCGGTGGTGGAGAGCTGTAAGGAGGAGCAGGCCCTGGCCCAGGAGAAGTACCAGGCGGCGGTGGCCCAGCTCAACCAGACCCACCAGGAGACCCTGTCCAAGCTCACCGACGCCGGGGAGATCAAGGACGAGAAATACGTCCAGAAAAACCGGCTGTTTGACGCCAAGATGCAGCTGTCCAAGGACATCCAGGCGGCCAAGGACCGCCGGCATGCCGCCTTTGACCACAGGTATCATCTGCTGGACCTGCTGCGCATGTCCAAGTTCACCTTCGGCGAGGCCATGGCCCAGCGGTGGGAGAACTACAAGTACACCTTCAACCGGCGGGACTTCCTGCTGCGCAACGGCCTGTATATTGCGATTGTCATCATCTTCATCGCCCTGTGCATCATCACGCCCATCGTCAAGAACACCCCCCTGCTGACGCTGAACAACGTGCTGAACATCCTCACCCAGGCCTCTCCCCGCATGTTCCTGGCCCTGGGCGTGGCCGGCCTGATCCTGCTGGCCGGCACCGACCTGTCCATCGGGCGCATGGTGGGCATGGGCATGACCGCCGCCACCATCGTCATGCACAACGGCCCCAACACCGGCGGCGTGTTCGGCCATCTCTTCGACTTCTCCGGCATGCCGGTTCTGGCGCGGGTGTTCCTGGCCCTGGTGGTGTGCGTCGTCCTGTGTACGATATTTACCACCATCGCCGGCTTCTTCACGGCCAAGTTCAAGATGCACCCCTTCATCTCCACCATGGCCACCATGCTGGTCATCTTCGGCCTGGTGACCTACTCCACCAAGGGCGTGTCCTTCGGTGCCATTGACAACACCATTCCCAGCATGATCATCCCCCGCATCGGCTCCTTCCCCACGATTATCCTGTGGGCCGTGGCGGCGGTGGTTGTGGTTTGGTTCATCTGGAACAAGACCACCTTCGGCAAGAACCTGTACGCCGTGGGCGGCAATCCGGAGGCGGCGGCCGTGTCCGGCATCTCGGTGTTCAAGGTCACCGTGGGCGCCTTCGTCCTGGCCGGCGTGCTGTACGGCTTCGGCTCCTGGCTGGAGTGCATCCGCATGACCGGCTCCGGCTCGGCGGCCTATGGCCAGGGCTGGGAGATGGACGCCATCGCGGCCTGCGTGGTGGGCGGCGTCTCCTTCACCGGCGGCATCGGCAAGATCTCCGGTGTGGTGGTGGGCGTGTGCATCTTCACCGCCCTGACCTACTCCCTGACCGTCCTGGGCATTGACACCAACCTGCAGTTCGTGTTCTCCGGCATCATCATCCTGGTGGCCGTGATGCTCGACTGCCTGAAGTACGTGCAGAAGAAGTAATTCCTTATCCCAACCCCAAGCCGCTGTAGAGCAGTCACGGGCATCCGCCTGCTTTGCAGCGGCTTCCTTTGAGAGGGCGCCCCGCAGCGGCGCGCCCTGAGCGAATCCGCCCGGCCGGCGGCCGGTGCGAAAAGGAGAGAGATACGATGCAAGAACTGGGCGCTGTGCGAAAGGCGCTGGAGGCCGGCGGGCTGGACGCCCCGCTCTCCCGCCTGATGCGGGGGGATCCCGCCGCCCGCCGGCGGCGGGTGGCGGGGCTGCTGGACGGCTTCCGAAGCAGCTTCGGCGCGGGGGAGGACACCCCCGTCACCCTCTGCTCCGCCCCGGGCCGCACGGAGATCTGCGGCAACCACACCGACCACCAGCGGGGCAATGTCCTGGCCGCCGCGGTGGACCTGGACATGCTGGCCTGCGCCGCCCCCAACGGCTCCAACGTCATCCGCTTCCAGTCCGAGGGCTGGCCCCTGGTGGAGGTGGCCCTGGACAGCCTGGAGCCCCGGGAGGAGGAGCGGGAATCCACCGCCGCCCTGGTGCGGGGCATGGCGGCCCAGGCGGCGGCGAGGGGCTATCCGATCGCCGGCTTCGACGCCTACGCCGTGTCCGACGTGCTGCCGGGCTCCGGCCTGTCCTCCTCGGCGGCCTGCGAGGTGCTGCTGGGCGTAATCGAAAACCACCTGTTCTGCCGGGACGAGCTGACCCCGGTGGCCATCGCCCAGATGGGGCAGCAGGCGGAAAACCGCTACTTCGGCAAGCAGAGCGGCCTGATGGACCAGACCGCCTCCTCGGTGGGGGGCGCGGTGGCCATCGACTTCGCCGACCCGGCGGAGCCCGTGGTGCGCTCCATCGCGGTGGATCTGAACGTCCTGGGCTACGCCCTGTGCATCGTGGACTCCGGGGCCAGCCACGCCTCCCTCACCGGCGAGTACGACTCCATCCCCAGGGAGATGGGGGCGGTGGCCGCCTTCTTCGGCAAGACCGTGCTGCGGGAGGTGGAGGAGGCCGACGTGCTCCGCAGCCTGCCCGACCTGCGGAGGGCCGTCGGGGACCGGGCGGTGCTCCGCGCCCTCCACTTCTTCTCCGACGACCGGCGGGTACAGGGGGAGGCCGACGCCCTGGTGCGGGGGGATATGGAGACCTTCCTGTCCCTGGTGCGGCAGTCCGGCCGCTCCTCCTGGGAGCAGCTCCAGGACATCACCCCCACCGGCGCGGTGAAGGAACAGGCCATGGCCGTGGCCCTGACCGCGGCGGAGCGGGTGCTGGACGGCCGGGGCGCCTGCCGGATCCACGGCGGCGGCTTTGCCGGCACCCTCCAGGCCTTCGTCCCCCTGGACGGCCTGGAGGCCTTCCGCACCCAGGTGGAGCAGCTGCTGGGGGACGGGTGCTGCCACGTGCTGAACTTCCGGTCGGCGGGCGGGACCGTCCTGCTGCCCTGACCTCACCAAACAGTCATTTGGAAAGGAGCTTCTTGCAATATGGCGATTTTAGTTTTGGGCGGGGCCGGCTACATCGGCTCCCACACGGTGTATGAGCTCATCGACGCCGGCCGGGACGTGGTGGTGGCCGACAACCTCCAGACCGGCTTCCGGGCCGCCGTCCACCCCAAGGCCCGGTTCTACCAGCTGGACATCCGGGACAAGGGGGCGCTGGACACCCTGTTCCAGGCGGAGAAGATTGAGGGCGTGATCCACTTCGCCGCCTCCTCCCAGGTGGGGGAGTCCATGTCCGACCCGCTGAAGTACTACGACAACAACCTCCACGGCACCATGGTGCTTCTGAAATCCATGGTGGAGCACGGGGTGGATAAGATCGTCTTCTCCTCCACCGCCGCCACCTACGGCGAGCCGGAGCGGGTGCCCATTCTGGAGACCGACCGCACCCAGCCCACCAACTGCTATGGCGAGACCAAGCTGTCCATGGAGCACATGATGAGCTGGGTGTCCCTGGCCCACGGACTGAACTACGTGGCCCTGCGGTACTTCAACGCCTGCGGCGCCCACCCCTCCGGCGCCATCGGGGAGGCACACGACCCGGAGACCCACCTGATCCCCATCATCCTCCAGGTGCCCAACGGCCAGCGGGAGGCGGTGGGCGTCTTTGGCGACGACTACCCCACCGCCGACGGCACCTGCATCCGGGACTACATCCACGTCACCGACCTGGCCCAGGCCCACATCCTGGCCCTGGACTACCTGCTCCGCGGCGGGGAGAACAGCGTGTTCAACCTGGGCAACGGCGTGGGCTTCTCCGTCAAGGAGGTCATCGACGTGGCCCGGGCCGTCACCGGCCACCCCATCCCCGCCGTCATCTCCCCCCGCCGGGCGGGCGACCCGGCCCAGCTGATCGCCTCCTCCCAGAAGGCCATCGACGTGCTGGGGTGGCAGCCCAAGTACAACGACCTGAACACCATCATCGCCACCGCCTGGGCCTGGCACAAGAGCCACCCCCACGGCTTTGAGGAGGGCTGAGGATGGAACGTGACCAGGCCGTCGCCCGGCTGGCCGCCTACGCCCGGCGCACCGGGCTGATCCAGGACTGCGAGTACACCTGGGCGGTGAACACCATCCTGGACGCGCTCCGGCTGGACAGCTTCAGCGACCCCGGCCCGGTGCCGGAGGAGGGGGAGCTGGCCCCCATCCTGGAGGCCCTGCTGGACGATGCCCATCAGCGGGGGGTGCTGCCGGAGGATTCCGTGGTCTACCGGGACCTGTTTGACAGCGAGCTGATGGGGCGGCTGACCCCCCGGCCAGCCCAGGTGATCGCGGCCTTCCGGGCCCTCTACGCCCAGAGCCCCCAGGCGGCCACCGACTGGTACTATCAATTCAGCCAGGACACCAACTACATCCGCCGGGACCGCATCGCCAAGGACGTGCAGTGGAAGGCGGAGACCGAATACGGCGCGCTGGACATCACCATCAACCTGTCCAAGCCGGAGAAGGACCCCAGGGCCATCGCCGCCGCCCGGAACCTACCCGCCTCCGCCTACCCCCGCTGCCAGCTCTGCGCCGAGAACGAGGGGTACGCCGGCCGGGTCAACCACCCCGCCCGACAGAACCACCGGATCATCCCCATCACCATCAGCGGCTCCCCCTGGTTTTTGCAGTACTCCCCCTACGTCTACTACAACGAGCACTGCATCTGCCTCAATCAAATCCACACCCCCATGAGGATTGACCGGGCCTGCTTTGCCAAGCTGCTGGACTTCGTGGGGCAGTTCCCCCACTACTTTGTGGGCTCCAATGCCGACCTGCCCATCGTGGGCGGCTCCATCCTGGCCCACGACCACTTCCAGGGCGGGCGGTACGTCTTTGCCATGGAGCGGGCCCCGGTGGAGGCCCCCTTTGTGTTCCCCGGCTATGAGGACGTGGCGGCCGGCATCGTCAAGTGGCCCATGTCGGTGGTGCGTCTGACGGCGGACGACCCGGAGCGGCTGGTGGAGCTGGCCGACCGGATTCTCCTCTCCTGGCGCGGCTACACCGATGCGGATGCCGTCATCTACGCGGAGACCGAGGGCGTCCCCCACAACACCATCACCCCCATCGCCCGCCGGAGGGGGGAGCGGTATGAGCTGGACCTGGTGCTGCGCAACAACCTGACCACGGAGGAGCACCCCCTGGGCCTCTACCACCCCCACGCCGAGCTCCACCACATCAAGAAGGAGAACATCGGCCTCATCGAGGTCATGGGGCTGGCGGTTCTCCCCGCCCGGCTCAAGACGGAGCTGGCGGCGGTGGCGGACAAGCTGGCGCACGGCGGGGATCTCCGCGCCGACCCCCTGACGGCCCACCACGCCGACTGGGCGGAGGGCTTCGCCCCCAAGCACACCATCACGGCGGACAACGCCCTGGAGATCGTCTATCAGGAGACGGGCCTGGTGTTTGCCCAGGTACTGGAATGTGCCGGCGTCTACAAGCGCACGCCGGTGGGGCGGGCGGCCTTCCTCCGCTTCCTGGGGCAGGTGTAGGCCATGGCGGATGTGACGAAGGCCCCCTTTGGGACCACATCGGACGGCCGGGCGGTGGAGCTTTGGACCCTCCGGGCGGGGGACTGCGCCGCCCAGGTGCTCACCTACGGCGGGATTCTCCGCTCCTGGACGGTTCCCGCCCCCGGCGGCGTCCGGGACATCGTCCTGGGCTGTGAGACGCTGGCGGACTACGAGCGGCAGGACAAGTACCTCGGGGCCCTGGTGGGTCGGGTGGCCAACCGCATCGGCGGGGCGGCCTTCGAGCTGAACGGGAACCGCTATCCCCTGGCCGCCAACAACGGCCCCAACTGCCTCCACGGCGGCGTCCGCGGCTTCAATCAGGCGGTGTGGCGGGCCCGGACGGAAAACGGCGCCCTGGTGCTCACCCACGTGAGCCCCGACGGGGACGAGGGCTTCCCCGGCACGCTGACCGCGGAGGTGACCTGCTCCCTGACGGAGGACGGGGCCCTCACCCTGGACTACCGGGCGGAGAGCGATGCCGACACCCTGTGCAGCCTTACCAATCACAGCTATTTCAATCTGCTGGGCCACTCCGCCGGCTCCCTGGAGGGGCAGAGCATCCAAATCTTTGCGGACGCCCTCACAGAGGCGGACGGGAACAGCACCCCCACCGGGCGGCTGCTCCCCGTGGCTGGCACCCCCTTCGACCTGCGCCGCCCCAGGGACATCACGGCCGGCCTGGCCATGCCCCACCCCCAGCTGGAGCTGGCGGGCGGCTACGACCACAATTTTGTCCTCCACCACCAGCCCTGGCGGCCCCTTGCGCTGGCCGCCAGGGCCCAGGGGGGCGGCCTGTGCCTGGACTGCCTGACCACACAGCCGGGGCTCCAGTTCTACACTGCCAACTTCCTGGACGGGACGCCCGGCAAGGGCGGCGCGGCCTACGGCCCCCGCTCGGCCTTCTGCCTGGAGGCCCAGGGGTGGCCGGACGCCGTCCACCACCCGGACTTCCCCACCGCGGTCCTTCCGGCGGGGGAGGTCTATTGCCACACCACGGTCTACCAGGTGCGCTGGTGACCCATTCCCCCCGTTCCATGGGGGAGCAGCCGGGCCGCCGGCCTCCGGCCGATGCCTAGGCAGAATCTGCTTCCCTCCCCATCAGTGCCTTTGAACCCGGATACGCCGCATCGGAAGATCCTTACAAAGAGTCAGTGCCTGTTTCCAGCTGGATGCAGGCACTGATTTTTTCCCTGCAGGGGGCATCTCTCGCCCATCCTCCCGAGAGCTTCGGTTGCAGCGGCTCTTTCGGAGATAAATCCGGCAAAGCCCTCCCGTTCAGCCAGAGCGCTGGCCCTGCACAGCTGCCAGATAAAGCAGTTGGATATGTCTGGCCTTTCCAGCCAGCACAGCCCATGCGCTCCATGCAGATGCTGGATACCTTCCGGTCAGGACTCCCCAGATGTGTTCCACGAGCTGCGGCCTGGGCGGCCGCTCTGCCCCACGCAACACATGCCCAGAAAAGGCCGCGGGTGTTTGGAGGGATCGGATTCCGGTTGACATTTTGGCGAGACGCCTATATGATGGAGGGTATGGGGCAGCCGGGCGGTGTGACCGCTGTACAGGCTGCCTGGAAGGGGTGCTGGCATATGGGAGAGCATCCAGATGCAGAGGCCCTGCGCCAGATGCTGCTGGACGAGGTGTACGCCGGGGCTTTTTCCGGCCTGGACGCCATGCTTTCGGACGAGGCGGAGATCCGCCTGGCAGGGCCGGAGGAGCTGGAGCAGCTGGCCCGGCGGTATGGGATTCTACAATAGACACAGGGAGTGTGGCGCCATGCAGACATCGGCAGATTTGAGGGACCTGCTTGCCAGGCTTGACCGGAGGGGCTACCCGGCCTACAAGGACACCCGAGGGGCCTACCAGTTCCCGGGGTACGTACTGTCCATCGACCACGTCCAGGGGGACCCGTTTGCCGCGCCCTCCAGGTTGAGCATCCGTGTGGACGGCAGGACGGCGGCCTTCCCGCCAGAGCTGTACCGGCTGGACTGCCAGCGTGTCGCCCTCCAGGACGAGCTGACCCGCCAGTTTGGCCGGCAGGCGGCCCAGTTCTCATTCCAGGTCAAGGGCTCCGGGCAGAGCGGACTGATCTCAGTCAGCCGCTGCGGACAGGAGGTGCTGGAGCGCACGGCCTGCCGCCTGGACCCGCAGCGCGGCGGCATCCTGCTGCGCCTGGAGGCGGGCTTCCCCGCCAACGGGAGAACCATCAACGCCCGGGCGCTGGAGCGGATGCTCTTTGACTTCCTGCCCCGCTGTGTGGAGTCCGCCCTGCTCTACGCCCGCCTGGACAAGGCCCGCCTGCGGGCGGTGGCCCAGCTGGCGGAGGACCAGCAGTCCATCCGCCAGGCCCTCCCCCGGCTGGGCCTGTGCGCCTTTGTGGCGGACGGGAGCATCCTGCCCCGGGAGTCCGGCGTCTCCCAAAGGCCCATGCGGGGGGCTGTCCCCTTCCGGTCTCCACGGGAGCTGTCGGTCACCCTGGAGCTGCCCCACCGGGGAACCCTGACCGGCATGGGGATTCCCCGGGGCGTCACGCTGATTGTGGGCGGCGGCTACCACGGGAAGTCCACCCTGCTCCAGGCCCTGGAGCTGGGCGTGTATAACCATATCGCCGGGGACGGCCGGGAGTATGTGATCACGGAGGATACCGCGGTGAAAATCCGCGCTGAGGACGGCCGGAGCATCCGGCGGACGGATATCTCCATGTTCATCCGCAACCTGCCCAACGGCAAGGACACCGCCGCCTTCACCACAGAGGACGCCAGCGGCAGCACCTCCCAGGCCGCCAACGTGGTGGAGGCTATGGAGGCCGGCGCCTCCCTGCTCCTCATGGACGAGGACACCAGCGCCACCAACTTCATGGTGCGGGATGAGCTGATGCAGCGGGTGATCCACCGGGATATGGAGCCCATCACCCCCTTCCTGGACCGGGTCCGGGCGCTGTATGACCGCTTCGGCCTGTCCACCATTCTGGTGGCGGGGAGCTCCGGCGCCTTCTTCCACGCCGCCGACCGGGTCATCCAGATGGACCGCTACGTGCCCCGGGACATCACTGTCCGGGCCAAGGAGGCGGCCCAGGCCTTCCCCCTGCCCGCCGATCCACCGGCTCCGGCCGAAGCGCCGGCCTTCTGCCGCCGGCCCAAGGCGTCCCCGGAATTTCGGAGCGGGGAGCGGGTCAAGCTCAAGTCCCTGGGCCGGGACGGGGTGTCCATCAACCGGGAAACCGTGGACCTGCGCGCTGTGGAGCAGCTCGCCGACGGCGAGCAGGCCGCCGCTCTGGGGTACTGCCTGCTCTACGCCCAGCGGCACCTGCTGAATGGCGAGCGGGATCTGCGCCAAATCGTGGACGCCCTGGAGGAGCTGATGGCGCGGGAGGGCCTGGCGGCCCTCTGTGAGAGCCGGTCGGCGGTCCCCTTCCTGGCCCGTCCGCGCCGGCAGGAGATCTTCGCCTGCTTCAACCGCTGCCGGAGCCTGGCGCTCTGACGGCCCCACTGCCGCCAGACAGGGCGGCGCCTCCGGCCCCGGCCTGTCCGGCCAGGGGTGACGGATGATTTTGATGTGTATCAGGCTTGCCTGAGCTCTGGCCCGGCCCCTTCCCTGCGGCGGGACTCTCCCGCCGCAGGTTCCACTGCCAGCGCACGGGCAGGCCCTGGGAGAATGCTATGATTGTCTATTTTTCTGCCACCGGCAACAGCCGGTACTGTGCCAGGCTGCTGGGCAGCCTGCTCTCGGACACCTGCCTGGACGCCGCCCCCTTTATCCGGGACGGCATTGCGGCGGAGCTGTCCTCCGATACCCCGTGGGTTTTTGTCTGTCCCACCTACTCCTGGCGGCTGCCCCGCCTGTTCCGGGATTTCATCCGGAGCGGCAGCTTCTCCGGCAGCCGGGACGCCTATTTTGTCCTGACCTGCGGCAGCGACATCGGAAATGCCGCGGTCTGGAACCGGGCGCTGTGCGGTGAGAAGGGTCTGCAATACTGTGGGACCCTCCCGGTGGTGATGCCGGAAAACTATATCGCGCTGTTTACCGCCCCGGAGGAGGCGGAGGCCCGCTCCATCATCGCCCTGGCCCGTCCCGCGCTGGAGCGGGGGGCCGGCCAGATCGCAGCTGGCGCCAGCTTTCCGGAGGGGAAGGCCGGCATATCCGACCGGCTGAAATCCGGCATTGTCAACACCCTGTTCTATCGCTTCCACGTAACCGCACGGCCCTTTACGGTCTCTGACGCCTGCGTGTCCTGCGGGAGGTGCGAACAGGCCTGCCCACTGGGCAACATCCGGCTGCGGGACGGCAGGCCCGTATGGGGAGGCCGCTGCACCCACTGTATGGCCTGCATCTGCGGCTGCCCTGCAAAAGCCATTGAGTACGGGAAAATCAGCCGGGGCAAGCCGCGCTACCAGTGCCCGGAATAGCCGGCCCTTTGCCCGACAGGAGACGCAGCACATCGGGGCGGCACACTGCGCCTGCCGACCTGACAAAAGCGCGGCGGCAAGACCTTTCTGGATCTTGCCGCCGCGCTTTTGTCAAACTTACAGAGCAAACGTAGGCTTTTCTGCAAAGCAGAAGCCGGACGAACTATCAGAGTACATCCGGCTCAACGTATCGAAAAAGTGGCTCCTGCCAATTTTTCGAGAGAGCTGTATGCAAGATGGGCTTTGGGTTTCTGACGGAAAAGTCGGTCCAGCTTGCACAAGCGGTGTCATTTCCGGCATACACCCCCAGCGGGCCAGCTCTTGCCCCTGCAGGGCAATTCACCCTGCATCCCCGGAAATGACGGATTTTTATTCCTGTGGATGCGGCTGCAGGAACTCTGCGAGGCTATCCTTCGGAGAGGGTTTTTCGAGTGCCTGAAAACCTCGGCCCAGGCGGGATTCACTTCCGCCAAGTATTTGAAATCCAAAAGGGTGGAGGCCCTCTCCGGCGGCCGCAACCCAAAAGAAAAGGCAACTGCAAAAGCAGCTGCCTTTTCTTTTGAAACCGGACTTCGATCTGGATATTTTCAATATGTCCGAGATCATTTCACAATTTCTCAAAGACGCCACACGTCGCTTTATTGTAGCTGATCATTGCAGGAAAAGCAAATGTTTATTTAGTACTCTATTCCTATTCTTTGGACGGATCTTCTCCATCACGATTTGCCTGCTTTACTGTGCCTTCGATCATATCCATGACCACTTGGTTGAGCTGTGCGACGTTCTTCGATGTAATGACAGGCTTTCCAGTATCCGCCTCAATGGCCTGTCTGGCCTGACCTGCAATCCTGCCGCCGCGCCGGGCGATCTCCTGATTCTCTGTAAAAGTCTCTGGCTGATGCTCTTTGGACAGCTCCGTCGTGGTAGCCTCAGCCAGCATGTTCAGAACCAGCTCCAGTGTAGTCATATTATCCCGGAGACTTTCCTTTTTCAAGCCCTTCAGCTTTTTGTATTGGCGGGTAGTCATGCCAGACCAGGCACGGAAAATCTCATCGGTCAGAATGGCGTATTCCACATTCTTCCGAACGCCGCGCGCCTCCCATTCATCCGTCAGTTCTTTACGCACGAATCGCCTGAAGCCTCTGGTTGATCCATTCCCGGGTATAGCCCTTCTTTACATATGTCTCCAACGCTCGGTCGATGGTCAGCTCCGGGTCGATAGTCTCCTCAATGCGCTCCCGACCCACTTCTGCCAGCCACGCCTTAAAGGGTTCCGCGCGAGGGGAAGGGATGGATTGGATGATGCGCAAGAGCTGCTCAGTAGTGGCTACGTCCGTCAGCCGTCTTTTCCCATCGACAGCAGTCATTTTCAACTGCTGACAATTTGTCAGCAGTTCATTTGCGCCCTCAGCCTTCAGGCGTTCCTTGAGCTTCGCCCAATAATTGCTGGCCCCACGCTGGGTGGGCTGATCTGTCAAAACAGCAACTACATCCACAACCGAGAAATACCATTCTTCCGCTTCCTCATCCCATGCGGTGCGGATGCGCTTATTCTCAAATAGCTGAATCTTATCGTCCTGCGACACTACGTTCGCCTCCAAGTCATTTCCCTGTCAAACTGGCCAACAGCCCTTGGCAGCCCGCCAGCACATCCCGCCAGGTGGTGTCGAAGTCGCCGGTATACCAGGGATCCGCCACCTCGTCGAAGCAAAGTCCGCTTTTCTCCGTTTCCGCCTGTGGCAAAAACTCCGAACGCTCCCTTGCTTCTCCTCTCCCCACGCGACCCGCTTCGCTGGGCTCGCGTGGGGGCCCCTTCCGACGGCCGGCGTATTCCATCAGTAGGTGCATCTTGTCGTTGAAGTCGCCGCCGCAGATACGGTACATGCTGCGGAGGTTGGCCCTGTCCATCCCGATGAGCAGATCGTACTCCTCGTAGTCGCTGTTGCGGAGCTGTCGGGCGGCGTGATCGTCGCAGGAGATACCGTGCTCCGCCAGCTTCCGTCTGGCTGGCGGGTAGACCGGGTTGCCGATTTCCTCCCGGCTGGTGGCGGCCGAGGCGATCTGGAACTGCTCCTCCAGTCCCGCCTTCTTCACCAAATCCTTCATCACATATTCGGCCATTGGGCTCCGACAAATATTTCCATGGCACACGAACAGTATTCTAATCACCTGTCAAAACTCCTTGAAAGTGTTGATATTTCGAGGTTTTCGCCTTGTTTCCCGCTTGCTTTCTGCCCGTCTATATGGCATATTCTGGTGTAAATTCGCACTGTTTCCCCGGCAAAAGTAGTAAATGGAGTAGTAAAAAGGGGGCTGTTTTGCGGTTTTACTACTCGGCGTTTACCACCCGTTTCAGCTCCTTTTGTGCGTCATCAAAGCCGATGTGGGTATAGGTGTTCAGCGTAACGCCTATGTCGGAGTGGCCCATCAAGTATTGCAGAGTCTTGGGGTTCATGCCGCTTTTCGCCATGTTGGAGCAGTAAGTATGACGGCAGACGTGGGGGGTGACCTTGGGCATTTGCACCTTGTAAATGCTGTTGTACTTCTGGCAGATGTGCTGGAAATACTTTTCCCAGTGCAAAGCTACCATGGGCATACCGTTCTTGTCCAAGTACAGAAAGCCCCACTTGCCGCCGATTATCGGCTCCACCTTGGGGGTCTTTCGGTTGGCGATGATGCGCTCAAAACAGGCATACACATCATCGGTCATGGGAAGCACTCTTGTCCCGCTGGTGGTCTTTGTGGCCTCGATAACATACTCCATCTTGCTGGTGCGCTGCAACTGATGGTCAACGGTTATCGTCCTGTTTTTCATATCCAAGTCGGCCAGCGTCAGCCCCACAAACTCGGAAATACGAAGCCCCGTCTTGAACAGGATATAAATGCCCTCATAGTAGCGGCTAAAGTGCTTGTCGTTCTTGACGAACTCCAAAAATGCCCGCTCCTGTTTTCTGGTGATTGCCTCCCGTGTCACACTGTCGTTGACAATGACGGTTGCAAGCTGGAACTCAAACGGATTTTTGCGTATCAAATCATCGTCCACCGCCATCTGAAAAGCGGGCCGCACCACACCCCGGATAGAGTGGATGCTGCTGTAACTCCGCCCGTTCTGCTGTAACTGTATCAGCCAGCACTTGGCATCAGAAATCTTTACCCGGTCAATTCTCATGCCGCCGAACTTCTCTTTTTTGAGAATGTTTACAACTGTCTGATAACCTGCCTCTGTGTTAGGACGGACACCCGTTTTTTGGAGAATGTACTTCTGAACAAGTGCCAAAACCGTCATTTCCCCACCACGGGGGGCGATTTGGTCATCCAAGTCCCGAAGTATTTGCTTTTCCTTTTCCCGCAGGGAGAGGCAATCCCGTTTCCCCTCGGGCAGTTTATCCGTCTTTTCCAGTCTCCAGCTATATACAAACTGTTGCTTGCCGGTGGCGTCGGTGTATTTGTACGCATATCGTCCGTCTTTGCGTTGGCTCTCTCCGTTGCGAAGAATACGGTTTTTGTTGTCGCGTCTCTTTTCGCTCACTTCTAT
>CALWXU010000055.1 GCA_944385585.1 uncultured Flavonifractor sp. | reverse complement strand
CATATTTGCGAAAGTTTTTCCTGCGAAATCACCTCAAATACACCCTACTATATCTGAATTTGCCGAGTGGGAATAAATATTCAGCCCGCGGGTCCTTTTTCAAAGGAACCCGCGGGTTTTCTCCTATGGTTGGAACTTTGGCCCGGAGCAGGCGGAGAAAGGCCGCAAACGGCCCCGGCGTTCTATTGACCGGGAAAGGTGGTAAAAGGTTGATTTATAAGCGGCGGCATGATATACTACCTGTAAATTATAAAGAGTTAAGCCTAATTTAATACAGAGAAGCAATATGATTGATGATATGATTATTTTATTTGTATAGCTGCTGGTATGGTCATGATTCGATGTCCCCAGAAGGCATGGGAATTTCAGCATTTTCTTTCTAGCAAAGATGGAGACCCAACAAAACTGTTTTTGATCGTTTGCCGAATATTCGGTATTTTTGCTATTTGCTTTGAGATTGCAGCTCTTGTATATTTCTTTGTAGTGAATAAAATATCGCTTTGAAAGGAGCGGTGTACTTTTGAAAAATTTACAGGCAGGTGGATTCCTTTTCGTTGGTGGAGCTATTCTTATGACCAGCGAAGTTGCAGGATGGATTCCAGTTGTTGGAAGCGTTTGCGCTTTGCTTGGTGGTGGAATGTTAATATATTATCTGTTCAGTAAAAATGGAAAATACTAATTTATAGAGTAATAGATAAATCTCGATTTAGTAGGGAGATAGTACTCCCTGTCGGGCCGTCAATGCTCGAGATGACCGGCGCACATGTGCGCCGCCATGAAACACTCTGTTCCATCTGGCTTTATGGCAAATAAGGTGAGCACGGTTTTGCAGAGCAAAACCGTGCTCACCTTATTATGACTCTGTCACTGCTATCAGCAGGCCACTACAATCTGGCCTAGACAGGCGGCCAGTTCCTCTGCGGTGATCGGTTTCTGCGGAGAAATCGTACCGTCAGGCCGGATCACCTCGTTTGTAATTGCCCATGATACAGCGTCCTTTGCCCAAGCGGAAATCTGACCGCCATCTTCATAACCATTCAAAACGGACTGGTCTGCCGCGGGGCTGCTGAAAAAGCGGTAGAGCATCACCATGGCCTGCTCCACTGTCATCTGATCCTCCGGCCCGAACAGGCCGTCCCCATATCCGCCAAGATAGCCATTTTGTTGCGCCCAGGCAATTGCCTCGATATTGGGGTTGTCCGCTGCAACGTCCCGGAACGGACATTGGGCCGGGTCCGCACTGGGCCGGTCTGCGGTGCTGAACAGCATCTGCGCTGCCTGGGCGCGGGTCACAATGGGCTGCTGGGCCGCCTCCTCCCAAGCCACGGAGATGTCGTCCAGATAGTAAGAGGTAGTGGACTCAAAAGCGGAGTCTGTACCAATCACCAGGTAGACCTCGCCCAGAACATTGGCCGCAGTATCAAATTCGGCGGTGAATTCCTTGAACTCGTATTCGCCGGGGCGGCTGCTTTCTGTCTTGGCCATATTGCCCACAACCACCATGTCCCTGCCGCTGTTGCTCTGCCTGCCGGCGTCGATATTCAGGCGAACATATGGGATGCCTCCGCTCTCTATGGGCAGGGCCGCCGGTTCGGTCTGTGCAACGCCGCATTTGACCGCGACGCTCCCGCCGGGAGAGCCGCCCACGCCGATCATGCCGCCCTCTACATCAGCAGCCAATTTGAACGACACCGTGAAGTGGTATGCCCTCGCCGGCGCAAATCCCTCCAGAGCCTTCACATACCCCATGAACAGGTCGTCGCTGTGGTTGTTGCCGGAGATGAAGATGCCGTTCCCCGCACCATCAATCGGGACTTTGCCATAATCATGCTGAAATTCGAAAAATTCCTCCACCCCCTCACTGTATGGGTAGTCTGCATAGATGGGCGTAAATCCAGCGGCGTCCTTTTCAAAATCGAACTTGACAGAACTTGGACCATCAGACACTGCCGCTGCCGAGGTGCATCCCGCCATCATACTAAGCGTCAGCAGAGATACAATCCCCATGGTTAGGAATTTTTTCATCGTAAAGCCTCCTTCGCATTTTTCGCTGTTTTCCGGGTCATCTAATCAGATGCGGGAGGTCAGCCGTTTTGTTGGGATTCGGTCGGAAAATTTCAAAAAAAGAATACAGGCGGCCGCAGCAGACAGGAATAACACAAAGAATAGAACCAGACAGGGAGAAATCGTAGGTTCCACAGCGGGGATGCTGCTGATGCCTATGTCGCCCGGTACTTCCGCTGGTGCCTGAAAATACTGCACCAGTTGATACCCAAATCCGCCGCCAAAGATCAGCACCAGGGAAGCGAGTGCCGTCAGAGAGCGGCGCAGCTTCTTGATGGATGTAGCATAAATCCATTGGACAGTCCCGATGGGAACGGACAGCATTTGTGCAATCTCCTTGTGGGTCATATCTCCCAAAATCTTCATGCTGACTACTTTCTTTTGACGCTCATTCAATGGCGCGGTTAATTGATAGAAAGCGTCCATGTCCACAAAATCTTCGATTCTCTGATCCAATACCGGAAATTCCGCCGTTTCGTCTAAAGGTGCGGTGGACTTCTCCCTCCTGAAATGCATCAGAGCCTCGTTTTTTACCACCGTCTTGAGCCAACTGAGTTCATGGTCGCTGGGAAACAAGTTCTGATCCAACTGGTAAAGACGCAGCATGACAGACTGGATCACATCGTAACTGTCATCCTCGCTGTTCAGCACAGAACAAGCAATGCTGAACAGAAAGCGGAAATCATGTTGATACAGCAGGTCGAATCCAGATGGATCTTTCTCTTTCACAAGTCCCAAAATCGTTTTTATATCATTGTTCTGCACGGGACATCCCCTTCCTCTCACAATATTGTATCATAGAATAGGATGCGGACACATCGCTTTTTTGTTGGCCCCAACATGAAAAAAGCAGAGTAAAACATTCCTCCTATTAAGGGGATATCCCCGAATCGTGGGGAGGTTTCGCAAAGGGAAGATTCAAGCTGGCTAGCGCGAAAAGTGCGGATCACCAAGCCCCAGGCCGGAATCGAACCGGCGTCCTCTACACCAGATCACGGTGCCGCTCGCACCATTGAGCTACCGGGGCATATGTGCCGCTCCTCACCCGGAGGGGGTGGGCAAGCGAGGAGCGGCAAAAAGGAGGGAAAGCAGGTGGCCCGCCCCAGTCTCGAACTGGACAGCGGCCTGTACCGGCGGGCCAGATAAACGAAAAAAGCGCACTATCCCCACAACCTCTTAACGCCGATTATCGACCGACGATGACGGTTGCGCGAACAATGCGCAGAATGGTTAGCTTCGGGTGCAGCCACTAAAACCACTTATTCTTAATGTCTCACTATAGCATAGTCCTTTTCAAAACGCAACAGCTTGGGAGTATTTCTTCGCCCCTCCCGCCGAATTTGTTAGCATTTTGCCGGAATGATTTTGTAAGTTTGTTACGAAATCATTCTTAAAGTTACATTTCATGTAATTGCTGAAAACCCGCAATCCATTGGGAATAAAAAGAAATCCCTGAAATCATTGAGATTCCAGGGATAACTTTCTGGCAGCGGGTGAAGGATTCGAACCCTCACATACAGAGTCAGAGTCTGCTGTGCTACCCTTACACAAACCCGCTGTATTGCCGTACTCTCGCGGACACGCATGTCATTATACCAAACCAGCTGGAAATGTCAAGAGAGAATTGAGAAAAATTTAAGAAAAATGGGCCGGGGGATCCCCCGGCCCGCAGTATTGTGGTCAGAACTGGTTGGGCTGACGGCTCTTGTTCTGAGCCTGCTCCTTCTTCCGGTTCTGGGCGTTCTGACCCTCGGTCTGCTTCTGACCGTCCTGATTGCGGACCTTCATCTGGTCCGAATTCTGGTTCTGCATTTAGCTCACCTCGCTTTCGCTGGTAGTAGTGTAACCAGGCTGACGGGAATCATACGGATTTTTTGCAAAAAAAGGATACCAACCCGGGGCGCTTCATGATATAATATCCACAGCCGCTCCGCGCGATGGCGGAGGCCGCGAAGCCCTGCGGCGCCGGTATCCCAAAATCACTGTAGCAGACTGCGGAAGGAGGCAGGACGCCTTGAAATGTCCCTATTGCGCCCACCTGGAGAGTAAGGTGGTGGACTCCCGGCCCTCCGACGAGGGGGCCAGCATCCGCCGCCGGCGGGAGTGCCTGGCGTGCCACAAGCGCTTTACCACGTATGAAACCATGGAGAGCCTGCCCCTGGTGGTGATTAAAAAGGACGGCAGCCGCCAGACCTTTGACAAGAGCAAGCTGCTCAACGGCATGCTGCGGGCCTGTGAGAAGCGGCCCGTGCCCTTCAGCCAGCTGGAGGACATCGCCGGCGAGATTGAGCAGGCCCTTCAGAACGATATGGACCGGGAGATCCCCTCGGCCAGAATCGGGGAGCTGGTGATGGACCGGCTCAAGGGGGTGGACGAGGTGGCCTATGTCCGCTTCGCCTCGGTCTATCGCCAGTTCAAGGACATCAGCACCTTCATGTCGGAGCTGAACAAGCTGCTGGCGGAAAAATAGAGGAGCCGCACGGGCCCGCGTATGCAACGGCATGCGCGGGCTCTTTTGCCCTGTGGGGCCGTATGGCGGGGCGCGGCTGGGACAAACTAGACAGAGGAGACAAGAGGAGGGTATGCTGTGAAAATCGCACTGGTGACCGGGGCGTCCTCCGGCATTGGGGCGGCCTTTGTCCGCCGGCTGGATCAGCTGGGGGGCCTGGACGAGATCTGGGGGGTGGCCCGCCGGGAGGGGCGCATGGCCGGACTGGCCGCCCAGCTGCGCACCCCCATGCGCACCCTGGCCCTGGATCTGACCAAAATGGAGAGCGTGGAGGCCCTCCGGGCCCTGCTGGACGCGGAGCGGCCGGAGGTGGCGGTGCTGGTCACCGCCGCCGGCTTCGGAAAGTTTGGCACCTGCGCCGACATGACCCTCCAGGAGACCGTGGACATGGTGGATCTCAACTGCCGGGCCGCCGTGGCCGTCACCGCCGCCGTCCTCCCCCACATGGGGCGGGGGAGCCGGGTGCTGGAGATCTGCTCCTCCGCCGCCTTTCAGCCCCTGCCCGGCTTCAACGTCTACGCCGCCACCAAGGCCTTCCTGCTCCGGTACAGCCGGGCCCTCCGCTGGGAGGCGGCCCCCCGGGGCATCCGGGTGACGGCGGTGTGCCCCGGCTGGGTGCGCACCGAATTTATGGACGTGGCCAGGGACACCAAAAACGGCCGCACCGTCCGCTGCTTCCCCTTCGCCCTCCGGGCGGAGACGGTGGCCCGCCGGGCCCTGCGGGACAGCCGGTGGATGGCGGTGACCACCTGCGGCCTGCCCGCCCTAGTGCAGCGGGCAGCCAGCAAGCTCCTCCCCCACTGCCTCATCATGGCCTGCTGGGAGGGACTGCGCCGGCTCTGAGACGAGGAGAATCGCCGGCGGGGACCTTGGCCGCCGGGCGGACACAAAAAACGATGACTTTGAGGAGGCGTCAGAGATGAACAAGAAGACAGAGCGCTGCCAAGAGGCGCTGGAGGCGCTGTCCGCCGGGTGCAGCGCCATCGCCTGGGAGACGGAGGACGGCAGGCACCTGTGGGGACGGAACTTTGACTACAACCGGGTGGCGGCGGACAGCAAGGTCACCTGCTTCCCGCCAGGCACGGAGTTCTACACCAGGGGGTCTGGCCTGGACGGCAGCCTGGACCCCGCCGCCCGCCGCAGGGCGGCCTACGGGGCGGTGGGGATGGGCACCACGGTGCTGGGCTCCACGCCGGTGCTCTACGAGGGACTCAACGAGGCGGGGCTCATGGGGGGACAGCTCTACTACCGGGGCTGCGCCCGCTATCCGGACGCCGCCCGGCCCGGGACGCTCCCCCTCCAGCCCCCCTTCCTGGTGACCCTCTGCCTGGCCGCCTGCGCCACGGTGGAGGAGGCGGCCCGCCTGCTGACCGAACAGGTCTCCCTGGTGGGGGAGCCCCTGCTGGGGACCGTGCCGCCCCTGCACTGGATGTTCTCCGACCGGACCGGGGAGAGCATGGTGGTGGAGCCGGACGGGGACGGCCTGCACCTCTACCGGAACACGGTGGGGGTGATGACCAACAGCCCGCCCTACCCCTGGCACCGGGCCAATCTGCTCAACTACGCCCACCTGCGGCCCCTGGACTACGGCGCTCAGGACTGGGGCGGGGAGCGGCTGGAGCCCTGCTTCACCGGCACCGGGGCCGCCGGGCTGCCCGGCGGCTGGTCCTCCCCCGCCCGCTTTGTGCGCCTGGCCTTCCTGCGGCAGTGCGCGGCCAGGGGGCGGGACGAGGCGGAGGGGGCGGCCCTGCTGTTCCGCCTGCTCCACAGCGCCGCCTTTCCCCTGGGGGCGGTGGAGCTGACCGAGGTGGAGGCGGACACCGGCTTCGACCGGGAGGCCGCGCCCTGCGACTACACGGTGTACTCCTCCGTCCAGTGCGCCGAGAGCGTCCGGTTCTACTGGATGACCTACCGCAACACCCGCCCCCGGTTTGTGGAGCTGCCCCGGCTGCTGGAGCACAACCGGATTCTCCAGATCCCCCTGGAGACGGCGCCGGAGTTCCTGGACGTCACCGACCGCGCACAGTGAAAGCCGGCCGCCCCGTCTGACGGGGCGGCCGGCTTGTATTACTCGGTGGTGTAGTTGTCAAAGTAGCCCTGGATGTAGACGATGGGGGTGCCCTTGTCGCCCGAGCCGGAGGTGAGGTCGCACAGGGAGCCGATCAGGTCGGTGAGGCGGCGGGGGGTGGTGCCCTGGGCGGCCATCTTGCCCACCAGGGAGCCGTCCTTCTTCCGGATCTCCCCCTTGATGGCGTCCCGCAGGGCCTCGCCGGACAGGTCGGCGAAGTCGTTGTCCGCCAGGTACTTGAGCTTGAGCTCGTTGGGGGTGCCCTCCAGGCCGGCGGTGTAGGCGGGGGAGACCACCGGGTCGGCCAGCTCCCAGATCTTGCCCACGGGATCCTTGAAGGCGCCGTCGCCGTAGACCATGACCTCCACGTGCCTGCCGGTCTCCTTCAGGATGCGGGCCTGCACGTCCTCCACCAGCTGCTGGCACTCCTCCCGGGGGAAGAGCTTCACCTTGTCCTCGGTGGACTTGTTGGAGCCCAGCAGGCCGTACTTCTCATTATATCCGCTGCCGTTGACCGGGGCGTTGAGGATCTCGTCCAGGCAGAACACCTTCTCCGCCCCGGCGGCAAGCAGGCGGCGCTTGGTGCGCGCCCGGGTGTGGATGTCGCAGGCCAGAACATGCTTGGTGTAGGGCAGAATGGCCCGGGGGTCGTTGGCGAAGATCACCTCCACCTCCGCGCCGCTCTCCCGGATCAGATTGGCGTAGTAGTCCACGTAGTCCACGCCGGTGAAGGGGTGGACGGTGTGGCCGAACAACGCCCGGTACTGCTCCAGGGTGAGCACGTCTTTATAGGGGTCCACCCCCTTCTCGTCCATCACGTCCACGTCGATGAGGTGGTTGCCCACCTCGTCGGAGGGGTAGGACAGCATGAGGACGATCTTCTTCGCCCCCTTGGCGATGCCCCGCAGGCAGATGGCGAAGCGGTTGCGGCTGAGGATGGGAAAGATGACGCCCACCGTCTCCCCGCCCAGCTTGGCGCGCACGTCGGCGGCGATGTCGTCCACCGAGGCGTAGTTGCCCTGGGCCCGGGCCACGATGGCCTCGGTCATACAGATCACGTCCCGGTCCCGGACGGTGAGGGCGCCCTCCCGGGCGGCCTCCAGAACGGAGGCGGTGACGATCTCCACCAGATCGTCGCCGCTGCGGATGATGGGAGCACGAATTCCCATGGATACAGTGCCGACCATGCGGCTCATGCGACAACACTCCTATTATAATACGTTTTCAGCGTCCCGCGGCTGGTGTCACGGGGGTAAGCCCCGCTGGGATCCACTCAATAGACCCTATTATACAATAAAACCGGCCGTTTGTAAAACAAAACCTGCCGGCGTCAGCCGCCGGCGGCCTGGACGAAGCGGCGGAACAGGGCCCGGCTGGGGGCGTCCTCCGGGGGCATGAGCTCCGGGTGCCACTGCACGCCCCACACAAAGGGGGCCTCCGGCATCCAGGCCGCCTCCACCAGGCCGTCGGGGGCGTATGCCATGGCCTCCAGCCGGGGGGAGAGGGTGCGGACGGCCTGGTGGTGCAGGCTGTTGACCTGGATGGCATCCGTGCCCAGCAGAGCCTGCAGGGGGGTGCCACGCTCCAGGGCCGCCCCGTGGCAGGGGGCGGCATAGGGCTTCTCCTGCCGGTGGAGGAGCTCGGAGGGATACTGGGTGGGCAGGTCCTGGTACAGGCTCCCGCCCAGCAGGACGTTGATGAGCTGAAACCCCCGGCAGATGCCCAGCACCGGCTTGCCCCGCTCCAGGGCCAGCGCGAAGAGCCGGGCCTCCAGCCCGTCCCGCTGGGGGGACAGCTCCCCACAGGCGGGCAGGAGCGCCTCCCCGTAGAGGTCGGGGGATATGTCATGCCCCCCGGGGAGCAGGAGGCCGTCCAGCCGGTCGGCCAGCCCCTCCGCCGTGTCCGGCCGCTCCGTCATCGGCAGCACCACGGGCAGGGCTCCCGCCCCGGCCAGCCGGTCCAGATACTCGGACACCATCCACCAGCGCCCCCGCGCCCGGTCCAGCAGAGGCGCCACCCCGATGATCGGCTGCTTGCCCATATCCAGCATCCCCTTCTGTGCCCGGACGGTGTCCGGCGCCTGGCGGGCCGGCCTGCTGCGGGCGGTTTTGTCAGACATTATTATATGGGTTTTCCTCCCTCTGTCAAGGGGCGGCGTGGGCCCCCACCCAGGCCCTGGCGCACTCCAGGAACCGGGCGGTCAGCGGGGAGGGCGGCCGGCCGGAGCGCACCGCCAGGGCGATGTCCCGGTATCGGGGCCGCTCCAGGGGAATGGCGACAAAGCGGCGGCCGGTGTTGCGCAGCACCAGCTCCGGCCGGATGCTGACGCCCAGCCCCTGCTCCACCATGGCCAGAACGGCGATGTCGTCGTTGACGGTGTATTGGAGGTTGGGGCGGATGCCCTCCTCCTGGAAGATCAGGCCCAGCTCCAGATCCCGCTCCTCGGGAATCCAGATGAAGGGGTCCTCCGCCAGCCGGGACATGGGGTAGAAGGGGGCGCCGGCCAGGGGGTGCTCCGGGGGCAGCACCGCCATGAGCTGGTCCCGGCACAGGGGATAGACGTCCAGGCCCGGCCCCACAGGCAGGCCCAGGAAGCCGCAGTCAGCCTGCCCCCGGCGGAGGAGGTCCTCCACCTCGGCGAACTCCCACTTACTCAGCAGCTCGAAGCGGATGCCGGGATGCAGGGTGAGGAACTCCTTCATGATGGCGGGCAGCCAGTGGATGGACACGCTGGCAAAGCTGCCCAGGCGCAGGGTGCCCCGGGTCAGGCCGTGGAGCTCCGCCACCTGCTCCTCCAGCTCCTTTTCCGCGTTGCACACCGCCTGGAGATAGGGCACCATGGCCGCCCCGTGGGAGGTGGGCTCCACCCCCGTGCGGCCCCGGGTGAGCAGCTCCAGCCCCCACTCCCGCTCCAGCTCGGCCACCACCCGGCTCACCGCCGACTGGGTGTAGCCCAGGGCCTCCGCCGCCCGGGTGATGCTGCCCAGCTCCACCGTTTTCAGGAACACCAGGTACTTGCTCTGGTTCACAGCAATCATTCCTTTTTTGCATGATAAGCATGAAAAAGATTCGCTTGTGTTATGGGTGATTGTATTGTATCCTATAACCGTAAGGAAAGCAAGAGGCTATGACAGAAAGGAGCGTCACCATGAAAGAGAACAAGAAGAACCTGCACACCAGCGGCTATGCGCTGATGCATGCCAACCCCCTGTCCGTCCATACCATGCGGGAGTACTGGAAGGGAAGCCCCTGGCGGGCGCTCCGGAATTTGGGCCGGGGCTGATACAAAACGCTGTTTTCCAAAGATTGGGGAGATAAAGGGAGGGGCGCTCCGCACTGTGCGGAGCGCCCCTCCCGATTTTTTCCTGAAACGCCTCCGGATTATTTCCGGTAGCAGATCTCGTGGCGCTTGGGCCCGGTGGAGACGATGGTGATGGGGGCCTCGATGTGCTGCTCGATGAAGTCCACGTAGTCCCGGGCGGCCTGGGGCAGCCTGCCGTACTCGGTGACGCCCCGGATGTCGCACTTCCAGCCGGGCAGGGTCTCGTACACCGGCCGGGCCCGGTCCAGCAGGGCGGGCACCGGGAAGTCCCGGGTGACCTTCCCGTCGATGTCGTAGCCGGTGCACACCTTGATCTCGTCCAGGTAGCCCAGGCAGTCGATGGCGGTGAGGGCCACCTGGGTGGTGCCCTGCACCATGCAGCCGTAGCGGGTGGCCACCGCGTCGAACCAGCCCACCCGGCGAGGCCGGCCGGTGGTGGCGCCGTACTCGCCGGCGTCGCCGCCCCGCCTGCGCAGCTCCTCGGCCTCCTCGCCGAACAGCTCGCTGACGAAGGCCCCGGCCCCCACGGCGGAGGAGTAGGCCTTGGTGACGGTGACGATCTCCCGGATGGCGGTGGGGGGCACCGCGCCGCCCACCGTGCCGAAGCCGGCCAGGGTGTGGGAGGAGGTGGTCATGGGGCAGATGCCCAGGTTGGGGTCCTTCATGGAGCCCAGCTGCCCCTCCAGCAGCACCTGCCTGCCGTCCCGGACGGCCTGGTGGACAAAGGCGACCGCGTCGCCCACATAGGGCCTCAGGGCCTCCCGGTAGCCCATCAGCTCGTCAAACAGGGCCTGGGGGTCCAGCGGTGGCCTGTGGTACAGGTGCTCCAAAAGCACGTTTTTCAGGGTGCAGATGTGCTCCAGCTGCTCCTTCAGCCGCGCCTCGTTCCACAGATCGGCCACCTGGATGCCGATCTTGGCGTACTTGTCGGAGTAAAAGGGGGCGATGCCGGAGTGGGTGGAGCCGAAGGCCGCGCCGGCCAGGCGCTCCTCCTCACAGGTGTCCAGCAGCACGTGGTAGCTCATGAGCAGCTGGGTGCGCTGGTCCACGATCACGCGGGGGGCGGGCACGCCGCCGTCGGCCAGGTGCTTCAGCTCGGCCAGGAACTTCCTCACGTCCAGGGCCACGCCGTTGCCGATGACGTTGGTGACGTGGGGGTAAAAGACCCCGGAGGGCAGCTGGTGGAGCGCGAATTTGCCGTAGTCGCAGATGATGGTGTGGCCGGCGTTGGCCCCGCCCTGGAAGCGGATGACCACGTCGGACTCCTCGGCCAGGAGATCGGTGATCTTCCCCTTGCCCTCGTCACCCCAGTTCGCGCCGACGATTGCTTTGACCATAGTTTTGTTCCTCCTGCCGCGGGGATTCGCGCATTGGCCTTTTCCCGCGCGCAACGCCCATGGGAGCGCCGCACCCATGGCGCTTTTTATTATAATGCGTACGGAACAAAGCCGCAAGCCTTGAAGAGCAATCCGTTCAAGGTCTATTGGCTTCGTTCGGGCGCAGGGATTTTGGGCGGCAAGGGCCCAAAATCCCTGCGCCTCCTGCGGCGGCGCGGATATGCCGCCGCAGGAGAACGCATTGTAACAATGGCTGAACTCTTCTCACAATCGCCGATTTCGATGATTGCGAGAAGAATTGCGCAACAGTGTTGCACCAAGAAACCGCAAAGCGGTTTCTTCAGCAGACATTATTATAGCGCGTTTTTCACGGGGGTGACAAGAAAAAATCTGTAAAAAATTTGCTAGCCGCCGGCCGCTCCGTCTCCCCCGGAGAGGCCCAGGGAGACCTGGGGCAGGCCCTCCACATAGGGGCCCAGGGCGAAGAGGGGGTAGAACAGGACCGGCCCCTCCTCCGTGAGGAAGAACCGCTCCGGGTGGAAGCGGCGGCGCAGGAGGCGCTCCCACCCGGGGGAGAAGCGGGCCTCCCCCGCCTCCTGCCGGGCCCGGAGCTGTTCCTCCGCCGCCTCCAGCGCCTGCCGCCGCCACGGGGCGCCGGGCGGGAAGAGCTCGGACAGGACCAGGGGCCGCCCGCCGGGCAGCGACCAGGCGTCCCCCAGGCGCAGCGTCACGGCGCGGGGGCCGTCCAGCCGCTCGGCGGCGTCCACGGTGAGGCTGAGCCGCTCCTCTGAGTGCAGGGTGACGGCGGCGGACAGGGAGGCCTCCCAGGGGCGGAAGGGGCGGGAGGCGGCCCGGGCGGCCCGGAGGGCGGCACAGGCCATGGGGTAGAGGCGCTTCTCCCAGCGGGCGGACCAGGCCTGTTCCAGGCGGCGGTAGTACCGCGCCGTCCGCGGCGGGCAGGCCGGGAGCGCCAGGGGCTGGACGGTGCAGACCAGCGCCGGCTCCCCCTCCCACAGGAGGGTGCGCTCCCACCCCTTCCAGACCGGGACGGGGGCGGCGGGGCGGACCGTTTGGTGATTCATGGGCGGACACCTCCGGTTTTCCGTGGTTTGGCTGCCCCATCCTATGCCGGCCGGCAAAATCGGTGAAAAAACAGTTTACTTCCACGATTCACTTTGGTAAAATAGGGGTGGTTTTTGTGGGTTCCGCAGAGCAATGCTAGAGGAGGTTCATCCCGATTATGACTGCGAAGCATGACAAGCAGGGCCACAGTGAGCTGCTCTACGAGGCGATCCTCTCCCTGCAGGATCTGGACGAGTGCAAAAAGTTCTTCTCCGACCTGTGCACCGTGGGGGAGCTGCGGGCCATGGAGCAGCGCTTTGAGGTGGCCATGCTCCTGTCGGAGGGCATGATCTACAACGACATCCTGGAACGCACCGGCGCCTCCAGCGCCACCATCAGCCGGGTCAACCGCTCCCTCCAGTACGGGGCGGACGGATACCAGGCGGTGCTCCCCCGGATCAAGGAGAAGCTGAACCGGGATGGCGTATGAGTTTCTGGCCGGGTGCTACGACGGCTTCACCGCCGACGTGCCCTACCGCCGGTGGGCGGACTACCTGGAAAAGCACTTTGCCCGCAGCGCTCTGCCCATCCATACCGTGCTGGATCTGGCCTGCGGCACCGGCAGCCTGACAAGGGAGCTGGCGGAGCGGGGCTATGAGATGATCGGGGTCGACCGGTCGGAGGAAATGCTGGCCGTGGCGGCGGAGAAGTGCCGGGGCGCGGGGGCTGTGGAGCCCATCTTCCTCCACCAAAGTATGGAGGGGCTGGACCTGTACGGCACCATCGACGCCTGCGTCTGCTGCCTGGACAGCGTCAACTACGTCACCCGGCCCAGGGCCCTGGAACAGGCGTTCCGGCGGGTGCACACCTACCTCATGCCCGGCGGGCTGTTCCTCTTTGACATCAACACCCCGGACAAGCTGCGGGGCCTGGACGGGCAGGTGTTTCTGGACGAGCGGGAGGACGCCTACTGCGTGTGGCGGGCGGACTTCTCCCCCAGGCGGCGTGTGTGCACCTACGGCATGGACATCTTCCGGCTGGAGGCATCCGGGCTGTGGAGCCGGGGTGAGGAGGTCCACGAGGAGTACGCCTACGAACCGGCGGAGCTGGAGGCGCTGCTGCGGCAGGCCGGCTTCCGGCAGATCAGACAATACGGCGAGCTGAAGTTCCGCGCCCCCAAGCCGGGGGAGGGGCGGATTTTCTTTGCCGCGAGAAAGGAACATTGACAAGCATGTCGGATCAGATTATTCGTGTCCTGGCCAAAAACGCGCCGGTGAAGGCGTCGGCCATTACGGCCAGGGATATGGTGGAGCGGGCCAGGCAGATCCACAAAACCCTGCCAGTGGCCACGGCGGCCCTGGGCCGCACCCTGATGGCGGCCTCCATGATGGGCAACCAGCTCAAGGAGGACAACGGCTCCGTAACCCTCCGCATCAAGGGGGGCGGCCCCCTGGGCGGCATCACCGCCGTGGCCGACAGCGCCGGAAACGCCCGGGGCTATGTGCTCAATCCGACGGTGGACCTCCCCCTGAAGGGGCCGGCCAAGCTGGACGTGGGCACCGCCGTGGGGCGGGACGGCTCCCTCACTGTTATCAAGGATCTGAACCTGAAGGAGCCCTACGTGGGCACGGTGCCCCTGGTGTCCGGCGAGATCGCCGAGGACATCACCTCCTACTTCGCCGAGAGCGAGCAGATCCCCACCGCCTGCGCCCTGGGGGTGCTGGTGGACGTGGACCAGAGCGTGCTGTGCGCCGGCGGCTACCTGATCCAGCTGCTGCCCGGCGCGGACGACGCCGCCATCTCCGCCATCGAGCGGGGGATCCAGAGGGTAGGGCCGGTGACCGAGGCCCTGCGGGGCGGGCTGGGCGCTCAGGGCCTGGTGGAGCAGGTGCTCTCCGAGTTCGAGCTGGAGGTGCTCTCCGCCGAGCCGGTGGAGTACCGCTGCTACTGCAGCCGGGACCGGGTGACCCGGGCGCTCATCAGCATGGGGCGGGAGGAGCTGGAGGCCCTGCTCCGGGAGCAGGGGCAGGCGGAGCTCACCTGCCAGTTCTGCGACAAGGTGTACCGCTATTCCAAGGAGGAGCTGGAGGCCCTGCTGGCAAACTTGTGAGAAATGCGAAAAAATTTGAGGGAAATGGTTGACAAGGACGGGACGGTTTAGTATAATAATCTTCGCCGCGTGGCCGAAGTCCTTCCTTCGGCGAGAGCGGCGAGGATAGGGGAGCATAGCTCAGCTGGGAGAGCGCATGCCTTACAAGCATGATGTCACAGGTTCGAGCCCTGTTGTTCCCACC
>CALWXU010000054.1 GCA_944385585.1 uncultured Flavonifractor sp. | reverse complement strand
CGGCCCACCATGGCGGTAATCAGCTCGTTCATGTTGGTGTCCTGGGTGGCCTTGGTCATGACCAGGTTGCCGTCCCGGAGCACGGAGATCTCGTCGCAGATCTCGAAAATCTCGTCCATCTTGTGGGAGATGTAGATCAGCGCGATGCCCTGCTCCTTCAGCATCCGCATCATCTCAAAGAGCTTGTTTACCTCCTGTACGGTGAGGGAGGAGGTGGGCTCGTCCAGGACAATTACCTGGGAATTGTAGGAAATTGCCTTTGCAATCTCACACATCTGCCGCTGGGACACGGACATGTTCCGCATGGGCTGGCTCAGGTTGACGGTCATGCCCAGCTTGCGGAACAGCTCGGCGGCCTTCTTTTTCATGCCGCCCTCGTCCACCACGCCCATGGAGCTGGTGGGATAGCGGCCCAAAAACAGGTTGTCAACCACGTTCCGCTCCAGGCACTGGTTCAGCTCCTGGTGAACCATGGCGATGCCGTTTTCCAGAGCGTCCTTGGGGCCGGAGAAGCTGATCTCCTTGCCGTTTAAGTAGATCTTTCCCTCGTCTTTCTGGTAGGTGCCGAACAGGCACTTCATCATAGTGGACTTGCCGGCTCCGTTTTCGCCCATCAGTCCCATGACCGTTCCGCGTTTTACGTCCAGATTAATATGGTCAAGCACCCGGTTTCGGCCGAAAGACTTGCACATACCGCGGATTGACAGGACGATATCGTCTTTCGCAGCTGCCATTCTCGTTACTCCCGTTTCTGCAATTTTGAGCAGTTTCAGCGAAAACTCTGACTCTGCCGGATTTGGTTCAAACTGCGATCAGGGAGAAGGCCTTCCGCCGGACGGAGAGCCACTTCTCCCGTACGAAGAATTCCTTCTCCCTGATCACATTCAGTTACTCAGATGGTACTTTGTGCAGACAAGGCCGCAGGCCGCTTACTGGGTCAGCAGGGTGGTGTAGGACGCGGCGTTGTCGGTCTTCACCATGTTGAAGGCGAAGGCGTCATAGGCGTCGGGGTTGCTCAGGCGGTTGGTGATGTTGCCCTCGGTCTGGCCGTCGCCGGCGATGTACTCCACATTCAGGTTCAGCAGGTCGTCATACTTCTGCAGCAGGGGCTGATAGGTGGAGCCCAGGAAGTTGTCGGCGGAGTTGTAGATGTTCAGCCACACGTTCTTGGTGGGATGGGCGGTGGCGTCCAGCTGGTTGGAGACGGGGGCGTAGGTCACAGTGGAGTCCAGGAAGTCCTCGTAGTTCTCCGCGGTGACGGCCACGTTCAGGGCGTAGTAGGAACGGGAGGCCTCGTCATAGTAGAACACGTCGTCACTGAGCACGTTGCCGGCGTCGTCGGCGGTGCCGATGCCGGTGTCGATGTCCACGCCGTCCAGGGCGTTGCGCAGCACGCGCAGGGTCAGGTAGGCCTGCACGTCGGCGTGCTGGCTGATGGTGCCGCCGTAGCCGTCGGCGATGGCGGCCACCGCGTCGGAGTTGGCGTCATAGCCGAAGGTGGGCACGCTGTTGGTGCTGGACCAGGCGTTGAACATGGCCATGCCCATGCCGTCGTTGTTGGAGACCACGATGTCGATCTGATCGCCGAAGGAGGCGGACCAGGTGTTGATGGCGTTGCCGGCGGTGGCGGCGTCCCAGGTGGCGCCGGCGGAGTTCTTCATCTCCTGAGAGGCCAGCTCACGCACGGTGTAGGTGGTGCCGTTGACCTCCAGGGTGCCGTCCTGCACGATGGTGGAGGAGCCGTCGGTGTTGGTGCCCACGGGAGTGGGGTCGATGGCGCCGTCCACCTCCACGCCGGTGCCCAGGGCCGCGCGGACGCCGCGGGTACGGGCGATGGAGTCGTTGTGGCCGATGTCGCCCACGGCCAGCACGTAGCCGATGATGCCGTCGCCGTTGCGGTCGATGGAGTCGATGTTGGCGGTGATGTAGTCCAGAACCATGGTGCCCTGGAGCTCGGCACCCTGGTTGGCGTCAAAGCCGACGTAGTAGGTATTGTCGTTGAAGGTCAGGGCGTCCATGTCCAGCTCGCCGGTGGTGCTGTTGGAGGGCTGGCGGTTGAACCAGACCAGGGGCTTCTCCGCATTGGTGACCTCAGCGGAGGGAGCGTCGCTGGCGGGGGTCGTCTCGCCGGCAGGGGGGGTGCTGCTCTCGGTGGTGGTGGTGCCGCCGCCGCAGGCGGCCAGGCCCAGCGCCAAGGCAGCAGCCAGAGACAGTGCAAGAACCTTTTTCATAACAATTCTCCTTTTCCTAAATTCCCACAGGGTTCCTTAGTGCCCTGTGCCACATCCTTATCATAAAGGATAATGGGACAGAAAACAAGGGAAAAAAACACCGAAGGATGGGTAAATTTTTATTTTAATTGTACAATTTACCAAAAACAACAGGTAGAAATTAGTATATTACCACTAATGCGAGCTCTGTTCAAAGGCAAAGAGGGCCTTCTGGCTGTCCAGAGTGAACAGGTTGCTTCGGGATACGATCTGTGTGGAGGTATCCACCATAGGCTCCAGGCCCTCCCCCTGTCCGGCCAGGAGGCGGTAGGCGCTCTCCACGCCCAGATACCCCATGGCATAGGGGTTCTGGACGATGAGGGCGTCCACGCTGCCGGACTGGAGGCCTTCAATGGTGGCCACGTTGGAGTCAAACCCCACCAGGAACACCTCGTCCTCCAGCCCCAGCGCCTCCACCGCCTGGGCGGCCCCCACGCTGGTGGGCTCGTTGAAGGCCAGCAGGAGGTTGATGTCCGGGTTTTGGGACAGGAGCCAGGCGGTGTCCGCCTGGGCCTGGGCGGCGTCCACCAGGGTGGTGACCTCCCCGGCGACGGTGGCCCGGCCGCACTCCGACAGGGCGTCCAGGACACCCCGTTCCCGCTCCTGGCCGTTGGCGGTGCCCTCATCGTAGTTGACCAGACCCACGCGCAGGGGGCCCTCCACCTGCTCCAGGGCGGCCTGGGCCGCCATCCGGCCGGCGGCGTAGTTGTCCGTGCCGATGTAGGTGCTCACCTGGCTGGAGTCCACCCCGCTGTCAATGGACACGATGTGTACCCCGCTCTGGGCGGCGGCGTCGATGGCGGGGGCGTTGCGGGTAAAGTCGATGGCGGAAAAGACCAGGGCCTCTGTGCCGCCCTCCACCGCCTGCTGGATCATCCGGTTCTGGGCCTCGTAGTCCTCCTCTGTGGCCGGGCCGATGGTGGTCAGATCCAGGTTGTACTCGGCGGCGGCGGCCTCCGCGCCGGCAAAGACGGACAGCCAGAACTCCGTCTGGGTGGACTTGGCCACCAGGGTCACCGAGTGCCTGGCGGCCGGCTGCGACTCCCCGCCGCAGGCGCTCAGGCAGAGCAGGACGGCGGCCAGGAGGACAGCCGTCCAATCAGCTCTCCGCATGCTCGTCCCCCCTTACCTTGGGCATCCGGATCTCCACACAGGTGCCCACGTCCAGCTCGCTGGTGATGTGCAGGCCGTACCCTCTGCCGAAGTAGATCTTCAGCCGGTCGTCCACATTCCGGATGCCGATGCCGGCGTTGTCCCCGGGCCGCTGGGCCAGGATGGCGTCCACCTGCTCCTGGTTCATGCCCACCCCGTTGTCCCGGACGCGGAAGAGGATGTCCCCGCCGTCCTGGCAGATCTGCACGGTGATGTGCCCCTCGTCCACCATCAGCTCCAGGCCGTGGGTGATGGCGTTTTCAATAATGGGCTGGAGGGTGATCTTGTTGCAGTAGTAGTCCAGGCAGTCGGGGTCCACCAGGAACTCGTAGGTGAACCGGTTCTTGTAGCGGTACTTCTGGATCTGGAGGTAGCTCTCGGCGTGCTCGATCTCCCGGGCGATGGGGATGAGCTCGTGGCCCCTGCTGATGCTGATGCGGAACAGACGGGCCAGGGCGTGGACCATGCTGACCGCGTCGGCGCTGCGGCCCTGCTCGCACATCCAGGCAATGGAGTCCAGCGTGTTGTAGAGGAAGTGGGGGTTGATCTGGGCCTGAAGGGCCTTCAGCTCCGTCTTGCGCAGGTTGACCTCCTCCTCCCGCACGGTGGACATGAGCTGCTGGATGCGCACCACCATGTGCCCAAAGGAGCTGGACAGCTCCCGCACCTCCCGTGTGCCGCCCACTGGGCGGTAGGCAAAGTGGTCGGCGTCGCTCTCAAACCGCTCCATGGCCGCGGCCAGCCCCCGCAGGGGGCGGCCCAGCAGATGGGAGAGCAGCCAGCTGGTCAGCAGGGACGCAGCCAGGATCACCGCGGCCATGGCCACGGAGAGGCGGAGCATGGCCTTCACGTTCTGGTTGACCAGCTCGTCCACGTAGCTGATGCCCACCACCCGCCACTCGTCCCCCGCCACGCCGGCCAGGGAGTAGATGACCGTGTCGTCGGCATAGGTGCCGTCGGCCAGGGCGGCCAGGCTGGAGGTGTCCTCCGACTTCAGCCCCGCATAGAGCAGGCGCTGCTGGGGGTGATAGACGATGGTGCCGTCCCTGTCCATCAGAAAGCAGTAGCCCCGCTGCCCGATACCCACGTTGTTGATGTAGCTGGAGATGCTGGAGAAGCTCAGGTCCAGGGACACCCAGGCCGCGCCGCCCCCGGCCTCCAGCGGGGCGGTCATGGTGACCACCCAGGGGTAGTAGTTCTCAAAAATGCTCTCCACATGGGGCGCGGTCATATAGGGGCCGTCGCTGGCCTGGGCCCGCACCGGGTCGAAGGAGAGGTTCTGGAGGATGGATTCCCGGGGCTCCCGCCCCAGGGACCAGCAGTCCAGCAGCTCGCCCGATTCCGAATAGCTGGTGATGGCCACCACATCGGGGCGGAAGCGGAGAAAGGAGGAGAGCAGCCGGTCCCGGCTGTCCGGCTCCTCCCCCATGGCCAGCTCCACCTGGCTCATGGCCTGCTCCATGCCCTGGAGATAGCTGCCCACGGTGTTGGACACCTGGGAGACCGCCTGGGCGGTGCTGGTGCGGGCGCTGAGCACCATGGCGCTGCGGTAGCGGTTCAAAAACAGCAGGATGCAGCAGCACAGGATGATGGCCACCACGCCCACCACCACGGCCACCAGGATGGTGGTGGTGGGCAGGCCCCGGCGCTTTCGGTTCAAGCCTCTTCACCCGCCCTTTCCATGCTGAGACGGCGGCGCATGGCGTTGGGGGATTCGCCGCAGTACTTCTTGAAGCAGTAGCTGAAATAGTGCTGGTCGGTGTATCCACACCGGCGGGAGATCTCCTGGAGCTTCAGCTCCGTGTTGGTGACAAGCTCCCTGGCCGCCTCCATCCGCCGGCGGATGAGGAGGTTGATGAAGGTGTCGCCGGCATATTTTTTGATGCAGGCGCTCAGATGGTTGGGGCTCACATCCAGCATCCCGCTCAACGACACCAGGGAGAGGTCGGCATCCATATAGCGCTGGTCCAGCAGATCCAGCGCACGCTGGCACAGCAGGCTCCCGCCCTGGGCCGCGGGGGCCAGATCCCGGATGAACTGGGCCCCGCCGCCGCTCTGGTCGCCCTGGCGGAGGGCCTCCACCGCCTCCCGATAGGCCCCGTGGAGGCTGGACAGGGCGCGCACCATCCGGCTGACCCCCACCCGGCACCGGCCGTCCAGGGCCCGCTGGGCCATCTGGGGGAGCTCGTCGGCCAGAATGTGCAGGTACTCGTCAAAGTCCGAGGGGTTGCCCAGCAGCACCGTCACCACCTTGCCGCCGGAGAAGAAGCTGAGGCTCCGCAGGTACTTGGCGGCCAGCCGGTCCACCGAGGCGGCGAAGGAGGGGGTGGTGCGGCTGGCGCCGTCCCGGCTGAGGAGGGTGGACACCATGACCGTGTACCAGGACCGGTCCTCCACGTCCCGCAGCAGCCCGGCCTCCCTGGCGTAGGCCTCCAGCTGGGCCTCCGCCTCCGGCTCGGCGTAGCCGTCCAGCACCAGGGGCATCACCGCGGCGGCGCGCAGCGCCTGCTCGCCGCCCACGGGGCCGGACTTGCGGAACAGGGCGTACTGGGCGTCGATCTTCTCCCGGATGCTCCGCAGCTCCTTCCCCAGCCCCTCGATGGTCAGCGGCTTGAGCATATAGCTGATGATGTTGTACTGAATGGCCTGCTGGGCGTAGGCAAAGTCGTCAAAGCCGCTCAGGAAGGCGATATTGGTGGCCGGACGCACCTCCCGCACCTGCCTGGCCAGCTCAATGCCGGAGATGAAGGGCATCCGGATGTCGGTGAGCAGCAGGTCGGGCTCATATTTTTCCACCAGCTGGAGGGCGTCCAGCCCGTTGCTGGCGCTGCCGGCCAGACGAAAGCCCAGCTCCTCCCAGGGAATCATGGTGCAGACGGCCTCTCTCAGCTCGTCCTCGTCGTCCGCGACAATTACCGTGTAGAATGTGGATACAGCCATACCAGTTACCCCTTTTGATCTGCGGCGCGGAGAGCGTCCGTCCTCCGTTGGATGATTGTATTATAGCAGATTGTCCGCCCCGCGACAAACCCATTCCTGCCTGCATCGCGGGCGCGGACCCCGTCCGCCCGGACGGCCGGGCGCTGGAGCGGGCGGGGCTACAGGGAGGGGGCGTCCGGGTAGGAGTCCCGGTAGCGGCGGCGGTACTCCGCCGGGGTCAGGTTGTAATTCAGCTCAAAAATCTTATAGAACTGGCTGATGTTGCTGTAGCCCACCTCCTGGATGATCTCGCTGACGCTCTTCTGGGAGGCGATCAGCAGCTTTTGGGCGTGGGCCAGCCGCAGCAGGGTGACGTAGGACTTGAAGGAGATCTGCATCTCGTCTTTGAACAGATGCCGGAAGTAGGACGCGTTCAGGCCCAGATAGCGGGCCACCTGGGAGAGGGTCAGAGGCTCGGTGTAGTGGTCGTTGATATAGACCTGCGCCTCGGCGATCTTCGGGTTCAGATCGGGGGTGTGGTGGACGATCTCCGAGGAGCTGCGGGCCCGGGAGAGGGCGAGCAGCACCTGCCGCAGCAGGATGTCCAGCTCCATCTGATAGAAGTCGCCCCGCTGCGTGTACACCTGGTAGGCCCTGCGGATGAGGCCGCCCAGCTGCGCGGCGGCCGGGTCGGCGGCCAGAATGCGGTTTTGAAAGCTCAAAGGGTTGTAGTGCAAAAAGCGCAGATACTGGCTGTCCACCGCCTGGCTGCCCGGGGCGGAGATCACCGAGGGCAGGAAGATCAGAAACAGATACCGGCAGTCCTGGGCGCCGTCGGAGATGGCAACGTGGCTCTCGTAGTTGTTGGAGATGAAGATGTCCCCCGGCTCCACCGGGTAGACCTTGTTCAGATAGACGAATTTCCCCGCCCCCTCGACGCACAGGCCGATTTCGTGGTAGCGGTGCCAGTGCATGGGGTCCCTGTTGCCCACCACCGTATAGGGGAACAGGTGGATGGGGAAGGCGGGGTCGAATTCATATTCCCAGTTAAAGCGTTTCATGGCGCGCTCCTTTCAAGACTGCGGAGGGGAGGGCGGGGTTCGGGAATTTGACGGGGAGGGGCCGGGAAAAGCGGGGGAAAGCCCGCCTGAATTAGACAAATTATACTAACAAATTGGGCGGGATTGGCGGTGTGCTACAGTATTATCATAGCACAGGCCTGTAGAAATTCCAATAGACCAGCCGAAATTGTTATAAACGATACCGGAATTGGGATTGATTCTATCGGAAATGGATTGTAACATATAGACAATAAGAGCGCGGCCCCAGCAGGAGGAGCTGGCCCCGGCTGCGCTCCGATATGGAAAGGAAGTGTATGGAATGAAAAAGTGGATCGCGCTGCTCTTGTCCTGTACCATGCTCCTCACCATGGTGGCGGGCTGCGGCGGCACCCCCGCAGAGAGCCAGAACCCGACGGGTGAAACCGGCGCAGCCGGCGAAACCGCGTCCCAGCCCTCGGAGCCCGCGGCGGAGAAGGAGACCTACACGGTCGGCTTCTCCAACGTGTGGGTGGGCAACACCTGGGGCGTCCAGTGCGTCAACGAGCTGGAGGCCTTCCTGCAGAACAATGACCAGATTTCCGAGTACTACATCTACAACGCCGACAACGATGTGAACAAGCAGATCTCCGACATCGAGGACCTGATTGCCAAGGGCGTGGACATGCTGATCCTCCAGCCCATCTCCGCCGAGTCCGTGGCGGCCGTGGTGGAGGAGGCCTACGACGCGGGCATCGTGGTGGTGGACTGCACCTCCCCCCTGTCCGACGTGACCGACAAATACAACGTGTCCGTGGTGGCCCGGGACTATGACTTCGGCTATGTGGGCGCCAAGTGGCTGTGCGAGGAGCTGGGCGGCGAGGGCAACATCGTCTGCCTGGACGGCATGGCCGGCCTGTCCAGCGCCGTGCTGCGCATGGAGGGCGCCATGGACGCCTTTGCCGAATATCCCGGCATCAACGT
Source organism: uncultured Flavonifractor sp. (assembly GCA_944385585.1). Taxonomy (GTDB): domain Bacteria; phylum Bacillota; class Clostridia; order Oscillospirales; family Oscillospiraceae; genus Flavonifractor. The sequence goes on along the minus strand of CALWXU010000054.1, from coordinate 6,604 downwards.
GATCGCCTCCGAGTATGCCAACTGGGACTACGCCACCGCCAAGCCCGTGATGGAGAACCTGCTGGCCGCCTATGACGACATCGACGGCATCTGGTCCTCCGGCGGCGACATGACCCGCGCGGCCATCGAGGTGTGGGCCGACTCCGGCCGGGAGTGGATCCCCATGATGGGCGAGGACTGCAACGGCTTCCTGAAGCTGTGGAGCGAGTACAAGGACGACGGCCTGTCCTGCATCGCCACCTCCCTGCCCACCTGGCTGTTCGCCTACGGCGCCGAGCTGGGCCTGGAGATCCTCAACGGGACCTATGAGGGCGAGAAGGACATCATCGTGGAGATCCCCACCATCACCAACGACCAGGTGGACGACTATGTCCGCTGGGACCTGTCCGACAGCTTCTGGTGCGGCACCCGCATGTCCGAGGAGGACATCGTGGCCCTGTACGGCAACGGCAACGACGGCTCTCAGGGCCTCACCGGCGAGGGCGTGGCCACGGATCACTGACAGTTGAATGGAAGCCGGGACCCGCGGCATCCGCCGGAAGGCACGCAGCGCCGCGGAAGCGCGGCTCCCGGATCCACAGGGAAAAGGGCGAGAAGGGCGACCTGATCGCCCTTTTCCCCACCCCGCAGCGGAGGATGAGCGCTTTGGAACAAGACTATCTGGAATTCCTACATATTACCAAACGATTCCCCGGCGTCACCGCCCTGGACGACGTGTCCATGTCGGTGCGCAGGGGAGAGATCCACGCCCTGGTGGGGGAAAACGGGGCGGGGAAGAGCACCCTGATGAACATCCTGGGGGGCAACCTCCAGCCCAACGAGGGGGAGCTCCGGCTGGACGGGCAGCCGGTGAAGATCGCCAGCCCCATCGACGCCTATGACAAGGGCATTGGCTTTGTCCACCAGGAGTCCAACCTGCTGGAGAACCTGTCGGTGTATGAAAACGTCTTTCTGGGCCGGGAGCGGGTGCTCCCCCTGGGGCGCACCGACCGGAAGGGCATGTGCCGGGAGATCCTGGAGTGCTGTCAGCGCCTGGGCTATCAGCTGGAGCCGGAGAAGCCGGTGGCGGAGCTGAACCTGGCCGAGCGGCAGAGCGTGGAAATTGTGCGGGCCCTGCTGGGCAGGCCCCGCATCCTGATTCTGGACGAGCCCACCGCCGCCCTGGCCGAGGACGAGGTGGCCAGGCTCTTCCGGATCGTGCGGGAGCTGCGGCAGGAGGGGGTGTCCGTGCTGTACATCTCCCACCGGCTGGACGAGATCATGGAGCTGGCCGACCGGGTGACGGTGCTCAAGGACGGCAGGCTGGTGGGGACCCTGGAGCGGGAGGAGCTGGACAAGGACCGCATGGTCAGCATGATGGTGGGGCGGGTCATTGAGGACATCTACCCCGACCGCAGCCAGGTGCAGTTCGGCCAGGAGCTGCTCCGGGTGGAGGGGCTGACCATCCCCGGGAAGCTGGAGCAGGTGAGCTTCTCCGTCCGGGCCGGCGAGATCGTGGGCCTGGGCGGCCTGGAGGGCCAGGGCCAGCGGACGGCGGTCAGGGCCATCTTCGGCGACCAGCGGTTTTCCCAGGGCAGCATCTCCGTGGAGGACACCCCGCTGAAGAGCGGCGGCATCGCCGGACGCATCCGCAGCGGCGTGGCCTACGTCACCCACGACCGGCGGGGGGAGGGGCTGGTGCTCACCCAGTCCATCCGGAAGAACAGCTCCCTGGCCGCCCTGCGGCGGCTGTGCACGCCGCTGGGCGTGATGAAGGAGGGCGAGGAGCGCGCCCAGGTGGGCAAGCAGATGGAGCTGCTCCAGATCAAGGCCTCCTCCATGGAGGAGCTGGTATCCCACCTGTCCGGCGGCAACCAGCAGAAGGTGATGCTGGCCAGGTGGCTGATGACCAGGCCCAGGGTGCTCATCATCGACGAGCCCACCAAGGGCATCGACATCGGCGCCCGTATGTCCATCTATCAGATCATCCACCAGCTCACCCAGGCGGGGATCGGCATCCTGATGCTCACCAGCGACATGGTGGAGCTCATCGGCCTGTCCGACCGGACCCTGGTGTTCTATGAGGGGCGGATTGTCAAGGAGCTGTCCCGCAGCGAGATCACCGAGGAGCGGGTCATGAAGGCCGCCAGCGGCATGACGGAGGAGTAGGCTTATGAAACAACTGGAAAGAATCCGCCGGAAATTTGCCGCCACCCCCCAGCTCAGCAGCGTGCTGACCATCTGCGGGCTGCTGCTGATGGTGTTCGCCGCCATGTGCGTGTACTCGGAGAGCTACCGCTCCACCTATAACATCACCAACGTGCTGGTGCAGTGCGTCCCGCTGGCCTGCGTCAGCCTGGGGCAGACCCTGGTGATCATCAGCGGGGGCATCGACCTGTCCGTGGGCTCCACCATCAGCGTGTGCACGGCCATCGCCGCCCGGCTCATGGGCAGCGACAACCCGGTGCAGGTGTTCCTGGGCGTGGTGGTGGTGTTCGCCTTCGCCGCCGTCGTGGGCCTGGTCAACGGCGCCGGCGTCAACTATCTGAAGGTGCCGCCCATGATCACCACCCTGTGCACCAGCACCATCCTGGAGGGCGTGGCCCTGTGGATCCTGCCGGTGGCGGGGGGCAGGATCAACGCCGACTTTGCGCGGGTGGTCTATAAGAAGTGGGACATCATCAGCATGCCGCTGATCATCCTGATCGTGCTGTTCCTGGCCATGCGCTACCTGCTCTACCGCACCCGGACGGGCACCAGCCTCTATGCCATCGGCCGGAGCCGGCCCATCGCCGCCTCCATGGGGGTCAAGACCACCCAGGCCAGCATGAAGGCCTATGTCCTGGCCGGGCTGTGCGCCGCGGTGACGGGCCTGCTGCTGGCCTGCCGGATGCGGGTGGGGGACCCCACCTGCGGGGCCAACTACGGGATGGACTCCATCGCCGCGACGGTCATCGGCGGCACCTCCCTGGCGGGGGGCACCGGCCTGCTGTCCGGCACGGTGGCGGGGGCGTTCCTCATCGGCATGCTGTCCAATGTGATGAACAACCTGAACGTGAATCAATTTTACCAGTACGTGATGAAAGGGGCCCTTCTCATCGCGGCCATGGTGGTCTATTCCATTTCGGACCGGCTGGAGGTGCGTCGCCGTGAGTCATAATTCGCTGTTGAACCGGTCGAGAGGGGCGGCCTCCCTCCAGCCGCTGGTGCTGCTGGCCATCATCGTGGTGATGATCGCCGCCCAGGCCATCCTGGTGCCCGGCTCCCTGACGGTGGAGCAGCTGCTCATCATCTCCCGGCAGGCCTCCGCCCTGGGCATCATCACCCTGGGGCAGGCGGCGGTGATCCTGGTGGGCGGCATCGACCTGTCCGTGGGGGCCACCGTTATGATGGTGAACATCTTCTGCATCTCGGCCATGCAGGGCAGCGACGCCAACGGGCCGGTGGGCCTGCTGGTGTGCCTGCTCATCGGCCTGGGCATCGGGGCTGTCAACGCCTTTGGCGTGCTGTTCCTGAAAATCGCCCCCTTTGTCATGACCCTGTGCACCACCACCATCTGCGAGGGCATCTGCTATGTGTACACCCAGGGCTCGCCCACCGGCAGCGCGGCGCCCTTTATCCGCGCCCTCGGCACCGGCCGGCTGTTCGGCATCCCCTACTCCACCCTGATCTGGCTGGCGCTGGCGGCGGCCATGTGGGCGGTGCTCCGCTTCACCGCCCTGGGCCGCAGGCTGTACGCCGTGGGCGGCAGCCCCAGGGCCGCCCGCCTCAGCGGCATCGCCAATGTCCGCGTGGTGGCGGGGGCCTACATCTTCTGCGCCCTGATGTCCACCGTGGCCGGCCTGATCCTGACCGGATACCACAACATCGCCTCCCTGACCCTGGCGGGGGACTACTCCATGAACTCCCTGGCCGCGGCCCTGATCGGCGGCAACGCCATCGAGGGCGGCCGCGGCGGCGTCTGGGGCGTGGTGCTGGGCTCCTTCTTCATGATGCTGCTCATGGCCATCCTGACCATGATGGGCATCAGCCAGGTGGGCAAGCTGATCATCCAGGGCTGCATCATTCTGGCGGTGGTGGCCGCCCAGCAGCTGTGGAAAAAGGACTGAAAGGAGCGGGCCAATGCGCATCGGAATCAATCAATTCTGCTTTCCGGCCCCCTGCGACGTGGCGGAGGCCCTCCGCCGGGCCGGGGAGCTGGGCTACGACTGCATGGAGATCTGCCTGACCGCCGACCGGAGGCCTGGCCCGGCGGTGGGCGGCGTCACCGACGCCCTGGACATCAGCGGCTATTTCAACCGCCTGCTGCACGAGCACGCGGGGGAGGCGGAGTTCCTCCAGCTGCGCCGCCTGGCGGAGGAGGCCGGGATGCCCCTGTGCAGCGTGGGCGGCATCGTCAGCTTTTCCATCTACCCCCTGACGGCCCGGGAGCCGGAGACGGCCCAAAAGTCCATGGACGCCGTCCGGCGGATGCTGGACGCGGCCCAGGCGCTGGGGGCGGCCTCCGCCCTGGTGATCCCGGGCATGGCCACCGAGGACGTGGGCTATGAGGAGGCCTACGCCACCGCCCAGGAGCGGGTGGCCCAGCTGGCCGACTACGCGCCGTCGGTGGGGCTGATGATCGAGAACGTGTGGAACAACATGCTCTACAGCCCGCTGGAGCTGGCCAGGTTTGTGGACGAGACCGGGCGGAAGAACGTGGGCGTCTGCTTCGACATCGCCAACGCCAGGCGCTTCGGCTACCCGGAGCAGTGGATCCGCACCCTGGGCAAGCGGATTCTGGAGTTCCACTGCAAGGACTACCGCATGTCGGTGGACAACATCAACGGCTTTACCAACCTGCTGGACGGGGACGTCAACTATCCGGCGGTGATGGCGGCCATCCGGGACATCGGGTTTGACGGGGATCTGATTGTGGAGCTGATCCCGCCGGCCCATCACCTGGTGGACCGCACCCTCCGCCACGCCCTGGAGACCCTGCGGGAGCTGTGCCAAATCAACGGAAGGAAAGGATGAAACAGGATGAACAAGTATGGTGTCATGATTGTGGGGACCGGATGGGTATCCGGCGAGCATATCCGCGCCTTTGAGATGACGGAGCAGGCCCAGGTGACGGCCATCGTCTCCCGCAGCCGGGAGAAGGGCGAGGCCAAGATGCGGGAGTACGGCCTGGAGGGCCGCTGCAAGGTCTACACCGACTACCAGGAGGGGCTGAAGGACCCCAATGTGGACATTGTGGTCATCTGCACCCCCAACGACATGCACTGTGAGCAGACCATCCTGGCCGCCGAGGCGGGCAAGCACATCCTGATTGAAAAGCCGGTGGCCCTGACCTGGGAGGACACCAAGCGGATGGACCAGGCCGTGCGCAAGGCCGGGGTCAAGACCCTGGTGGGCTACGTCCTCCACTACAACCCCCTGTTCGTCACCGCCAAGAAGCTGCAGAAGGACTTCATCGGCGAGCTGAAGTACGCGGAGACCGACTACTTCCACCGGGTCATGAGCGACATCCCCTGCTACGAGTGGACGTGCAAGAAGAGCGTTGGGGGCAGCTCCCTGCTGGCCGGCGGCTGCCACGCCGTGGACGCCATGCGGTGGTTCATGCAGGACGAGGTGGTGTCCGTCTACGCCCAGTCCAGCAAGATGCGCACCGACCTGGAGTTTGACGGCACCATCTCCATCATCCTGAAATTCAAGAACGGCGCCGTGGGCAAGGTGGGCAGCAGCTATGACTTCATCAGCCCCTATGTGTTCAACCTCCACCTGTGCGGCACCAAGGGCACCCTCTGGAACGAGAAGCTGTGGTCCCCCGGCCAGATCGCCGAGCAGCGGGACTACATGGAGCTGCCGGTGCTCACCCCCAACAGCGGCGATGTGAAGCACCACCCCTTCCCCGAGGAGGCGGCCCACTTTATGGACTGCATCATCCACGACAGGGAGACCGACTGCCCCATGTCCGACGCGGTGAAAACCCAGGAGATTGTATTCGCCGCCGACCTGTCCGCCGCCACCGGCGAGGTCATCCACCTGCCGCTGAAATAAGCGGGCATTTGGCGCAGGCCGGAGAGAAGGCCGTTTCCCGCCCGGGCCGCCGCTGCGGTTCCGGGCGGGAAATGCGCCTTTTTTCTTGACATTTTTTTGGATCTTGCATATACTAGGTACGATATCCCAAGGACTGTGAAGGGAAGGAGTACCCGCGTCTGAGGTGCAGAGAGGGGCCGGTGTGGTGCAAGGCCCCCCGACGGCGCGGGGAAGGTCGTCCCGGAGTTCCGGGCCTGAACGGAGAGTAGGGCCCGGCGGGTTCTCCCGTTACCGAGACAAGAGTGCCTCCGTGATACACGGGGGAATTCAGGTGGTACCGCGGATTTTCACGGAAATGAGATTCGCCCTGAGCAAAACGCTCGGGGCGATTTTTTTGCCCCGAAAAAGGAGTGTCAGAACCAGATGAAAAAAGAACTGCCCAAGGTCTATGAGCCCAAGGAGGTGGAGGGCCGCATCTACCAGATGTGGGAGGAGCACGGTTGCTTCGAGGGCCACCGGGACCGGTCCAAGAAGCCCTTCACCATCGTCATGCCGCCCCCCAACGTCACCGGCCAGCTCCACATGGGCCACGCCATGGACTCCA
>CALWXU010000053.1 GCA_944385585.1 uncultured Flavonifractor sp. | reverse complement strand
CGGCGCGGTGGCCTTCCACCGGGAGAAGTACGTGGCCGCCGGCGGCCCCGACGGCGGCGACGGCGGCCGGGGGGGCAGCGTGATTCTGGAGATCAACGAGCACATGTCCACCCTGATGGACTTCCGCTACAAGCGCAAGTACGTGGCGGCCAACGGCATGGACGGCCAGGGCAAGCGCTGCTCCGGCAGGGACGGGGCGGACCTGGTGATCAAGGTGCCCCGGGGGACGGTGGTGCGGGACGCGGAGACCGGCGAGATCATCTGCGACATGTCCCAGACCGACCGCTTCGTGCTGGCCCGCGGCGGCAACGGCGGCTGGGGCAACAAGCACTTCGCCACCCCCAGCCGGCAGGTGCCCCGCTTCGCCAAGGCCGGCCTGCCCGGGCAGGAGCGGCAGGTGGTGCTGGAGCTGAAGCTGCTGGCCGACGTGGGCCTGGTGGGCTTCCCCAACGTGGGCAAGTCCACCCTGCTCTCCGTGGTGAGCAAGGCCCGGCCCAAGATCGCCAACTACCACTTTACCACCCTGTTCCCCAACCTGGGGGTGGTGTACGTGGAGGAGGGGGTGTCCTTCGTCCTGGCCGACATCCCCGGCATCATCGAGGGCGCCGCCGAGGGCGCCGGCCTGGGCCACGACTTTTTGCGGCACATCGACCGCTGCCGTCTGCTCATCCACGTGGTGGACGTGTCCGGCTCCGAGGGCCGGGACCCGGTGGCTGACTTTGAGGCCATCCAGGCCGAACTGAAGGAGTATGGCTCCGGCCTGGAGGACCGGCCCATGCTGGTGGCTGGCAACAAGGTGGACATCGCCGCCGACCGGAGCGGGCTGGAGGCCCTGAAGGCCCACGTGGAGGCCAAGGGCCTGCCCTTCTTCGAGATCTCCGCCGCCGCCCAGCTGGGCACCCGGGAGCTGATGTACGCCGCCGCCCGGGAGCTGGAGCACCTGCCCCCCATCACGGTGTACGAGCCCACCTATGTGGAGCGGCCGCCGGAGGTGGACATGTCCCAGCCCCTGGAGATCATCCACGAGGACGACACCTGGATCGTGGAGGGCCCCTGGCTCCAGCGGCTCATGGCCAACGTCAACTTCGGGGACTACGAGTCCCGCAACTGGTTCGACAAGATGCTCCGCCAGTCCGGCCTGTTCGACCGGCTGGAGGAGATGGGCATCCAGGACGGGGACATCGTGTCCCTGTACAACCTGGAGTTCGAGTACCAGAGGTAAATCAAAAAAGAGGCTCCACCGAAAAATCCTTGACACTACCGATAAGGAAGTATTGAAAACAAACTAACTTAACGGCTGACAGACAGGTTGCGGCAGAAAGCGGGTAAGAAGTTTTTGACTTCTTACCCGCTTTAACTATGCTGCATGGAACGATAGAACAGCATTTTTGCACTTCCGAGGGATATTATATTGCCCACCCTGTTTTTGCCCTCTGCAAGCCGCATCAATCAAGGCTTTTTCCGCCTTTGCTACTTGTCATCTGTCAAAGCAAAGCTTGGGTATACTGTCATGGTTAAGCCGAGTATCAGTATAAATGCGCATACAACCGCTCCCGTCATTGCATTCATAAAACGCACCTGGCTGTTATCCATTGAACCAAAGGAAACAAGCATAGACCGCTGTAAAGTTAATATAGAAGCAGATACTTCCGCATAACCGATACTTCGGATTGTCTTTAATAACGGAGAGGGATTTTTGTGTTGCTTTACGGCTTTCACGATTGCCATTGTGATTTTATAAAAGGTGTAGGCCGCAATCGTTATCATGATGATTTCACCATGTTTTACAGCGATATTCTGCGACAGACTGATATAATTGACCGTAGCAAGCACGATACTTAATATGACTAACAGTATGCCGGAGAGTTTCATCACAACGCGTTCCGTATCATCGGAGGGTAATTTTTGACGATTACGCTCACATAATATCGCAGAAAACCGCATTGTGGCTAAAATCCCATAGAAAGCGCACATGGCTATAAACCAAAATGAAAGGTTCAGAACACCAAGAACGAGGTGGTATATTGCATAGAGTAAATTAAATGCAAAGGAAACCGCAGCGGACAAAATGATGCGGTAACGCTGGCTTCCTACGAACTTTTTTCCTGCCTTTGTTCTGGTAATTAGCGATACGGCTTTCTGTTTCGGCTTCAATCCTTAATACCTTTCGTCAGGGGGATAAGGCAAAGCAAAACAACAATTCCAAGAAGGCCGATTACAATACCCATGACCAATTTGCCCCAGACCATGCTAAAGCACATACCTACGCCTAGTGCCAAAGCGCCAACCACACCGATAATAACACTCAGAACAGTCTTTCCATTCATGCGGATCGGCTGCTTATGTTCCATTTTTCTCCATATAATCAATGTGATAAGCCCAAGAACCAAACCAACGCAACCGAAAATAATGCCCGGCCTAAATGCGTTCCATTCCGGAATGGTTGCCATGCACATACCGAGCGCGAACAGGACAACGCTGACCGTTCCCAATACCATTGCTACAAAACTGCTTTTTTTCATCTGATAAGCACCTCCAAATAATAAAACAACAGTTGTTTTCTATTATAAATCAAGTATAATGGGCGTGCAGACTGAAAACAATCATCAATTTACCAACAAGTGTTGAGATAAAGAGGAGTTTTATGAATACACCAAATAACAAGCGAAAAAAAGAATCTATGGACCGTATTGAGAAAGTTTTTATCGAATTGCTTCAAACAAAAGAATTGAACGAAATCAGTGTGTCGGATATTTGCAAACGCGCTGGGCTGAACAGAACCACATTCTACGCGAACTACACAGATATTTATGGGTTAGCCGATGCGATACGGGATAAACTGGAAAACGAAGTGTCCGATTTGTACACAGAGGAAGTTACGCAAGGGTTCAACAGCAACGACTATTTGAAACTATTTCGGCATATCAAAGACAACCAAATCTTCTACAAGAGCTACTTCAAGTTAGGTTATGATAACAATTATAAAATCTTTAGGTATGACACTGCTCTTGCCCATAAGCATTTCCAGAACAAATTTATCGAGTATCACATGGAGTTCTTCAAGGCAGGTATTACCCAAATCATAAAAATCTGGCTGAAAGGTGGCTGTAAAGAAAGCCCGGAAAATATGTTTGAAATCATCAAAAGCGAATATAGCAGACGCACAGAATGAAAAAATAAAGCGCTGCAGGTTAAAAACTGGCTTTGCGCAATCAATATATCATTTCCCGGCCGAATTGCCCATCATCCCCGCTTTACAGCCTGGCAACCAGAGGTTCCATATCATTGATTTGCCTTTACACACACGATAATCCGTTTTGTTCCTGCGATAGGCTTGGATTTTGATGAAACAGCGGCCGCCCGGATGGGCGGCCGCCGCTGGCCGTATATGGGGTTACTCCGCCGCGCTCACCGGGAGGACGATGCCCCCCACGGTGACGGAGGCCACCTCGTCCAGGGGGCGGAGGGTCTCGAACACCAGGCCCTTGGTGCACTTGGTGCTGCCGCCGCCGCCGGAGCTGACGCTGGTGTTGCCGCTCTCGATCTCCAGGGCGGAGCCGTCGGTGTAGGTGATCACGATGGGCAGGTCGCGGAAGGGGGCGTAGGGGTCGCTGCCCGCGTCCTCCAGGCCGTCCTCCCGCGCCACCTCCGGCACCTTCTCATAGACGGTGTACTCCACCATGATGGACAAAGGGGAGACAACCACAGAATCCAGGGTGGCGTCCATGCCGTTGAGGGTGAAGCCCTGTCCGGCCTCCAGGGAGACGGAGGAGTCCGCAAAGTCCATGCGGAACTCCAGCTCCCAGGAGCCCTCGGCCAGCAGCACCTTGTCCGCATAGCCCGCGGAGGTGTCATAGAGATCCTGGAAGGTGGCGGTGACCCTGCCGGGCCGGACGGGGGTGTCCTCCGTCCAGAACTCCACAAACTGGATGGCGCCGTCGTCGGGGTCGGCGTCGTAGAAGTGGGAGTAGCCGCCCCTGCCGCCCTGGAGGAGGGCCAGCAGATGGTTCTGCTGCAGGTCGTGGCTCTCAAAGGCGAGAGACAGGCGGCCGCCGTACGCCCCGCCGGCGTCCAGCACCTCCTGGCTCACCAGGGGCTCCCCGTCGTCCCGCCGGATGGAGTAGACGATGGCGTAGCTGTAGGTGTCGCCCACGATGGCGTCGGCGGTGATGGTGACGCCGTTGGAGGTGGCGCTGGCCCCGATGGGGTAGCCGATCCGGTCGATGATCTCCGTCTCGACGGCCCCGCCGCCGAACAGGCCGGCAAAGGCCTCCCCGGCGCTGCCCAGGGCGCCGGTGGCCCCGGCCACCCCCAGGCTGAGTACCAGGGCGGCGGCCACCCCCGCCGCGGCGAAGCGGCGGAAGCGGCGGGGCCGGACAACGTTCCCCGCCGGGGCGGAGAGCAGGTGCTCCACCATATCGGCCTTCTGCTCCGGGGTGAAGCAGAGAGCGTCCATGGCATCCCGGTAGCTGTGGTTCATGAAAATCCCTCGCTTTCTAAGAATGTGCGGAGCTGCTGACGGCCCCGGCTGAGTTGGGTGGAGACGGTGGCTGGCTTTTCGCCCAGCAGCTCCGCGATCTCCCTGGCCGCATAGCCCTCGTAGTAGTAGAGGTAGATCACCGTCCGGTACTTGGGAGGCAGCAGGTTGACGGCGGAGAGGAGGCTGCCCTCCGGCTCCTCCGGGGCGGGCACTGCCGCCGCGGCCTCCAGGGCCACGGTGGCACGCCGCCAGCCGCTCTTCAGGTGGTCCTTGCACAGGTTCACCGCCGCGCGGATGATCCAGGCCTTCTCGTGCTCCGGGGAGGCGAAGTCCCGTGGCTTTTGCAGCAGCTTGAGGAACACCGTCTGACAGATGTCCTGGGCGTCGTCGGTGCTTTTCAGATAGGTATAGCTCAGGCGGAGGATCAGATCCGAGTAGCTGTGCACCAGCCGCTCGGCCTCCGCCCGGTCCAGGGTGGCGGACAAGAGCGTCACGTCCTTTCCGTGGGAGTAAAAGCGCTTTCACCAACAATACGATTGAGGCGGGGCGGATCTTTCATCCGCCGTAAAAATATGCCCGGCCCCGCCGGGGCGGCCGGCGATTTGTTCACAATTTCCCCTTTTTTATTGGCCCCTTCTATGGTATACTAAGGAACTGTATCGGCATGAATATCTCCGGGCCCACCGCCCGGTTGGAACGAGAAAGGTGATCAAAACCCATGGGACTGTTGAAAAAGCTCTTTGGCACCAGCTCTGAGAAGGAGCTGAAGGCGATCAAACCCATTGTGGATAAAATTGAGGCCCTGGACGGGGAGTACTCCCAGCTCACCGACGAACAGCTCCGCGCCAAGACCCCGGAGTTCAAGCAGCGCATCGCCGACGGTGAGAGCCTGGACGACATCCTGCCCGAGGCCTTCGCCGCCTGCCGGGAGGCGGCCTGGCGTGTGCTGGGCATGAAGCCCTATCGGGTGCAGCTCATCGGCGGCGTCATCCTCCACCAGGGCCGCATCGCCGAGATGAAAACCGGCGAGGGCAAGACCCTGGTGGCCACCCTGCCCGCCTACCTGAACGCCCTGGCGGGGGAGGGCGTGCACATCGTCACCGTCAACGACTACCTGGCCAAGCGCGACAGCGAGTGGATGGGCAAGGTGTACCGCTTCATGGGCCTCACTGTGGGCCTGGTCATCCACGGGGTGATGGGACAGGCCAAGAAGGACGCCTACGCCGCCGACATCACCTACGGCACCAACAACGAGTTCGGCTTTGACTACCTGCGGGACAACATGGCCATCTATAACCAGGAGCTGGTCCAGCGGGGCCACGCCTTCGCCATCGTGGACGAGGTGGACTCCATCCTCATCGACGAGGCCCGCACCCCCCTCATCATCTCCGGCCAGGGGGACAAGTCCACCCAGCTGTACACCATTGTGGACGATTTTGTCTCCAAGCTCAAGGGCCAGCGGGTGGCCAGCGTGGACACCAAGGAGGAGGAGGACCCGGACATCGACGCCGACTACGTGGTGGACGAGAAGGCCCGCACCGTCACCCTCACCGCCCGGGGCGTGGCCAAGGCGGAGAAGGCCTTCAACATCGAGAACCTGGCCGACCCGGAGAACACCACCCTGTCCCACCACATCAACCAGTCCATCCGGGCCCGGGGCCTGATGAAGCGGGACATCGACTACGTGGTGAAGGACGGGGAGGTCATCATCGTGGACGAGTTCACCGGCCGCCTCATGTACGGCCGGCGGTACTCCGAGGGCCTGCACCAGGCCATTGAGGCCAAGGAGCACGTCACCGTGGCCCGGGAGTCCAAGACCCTGGCCACCATCACCTTCCAGAACTACTTCCGCCTGTACGGCAAGCTCTCCGGCATGACGGGCACCGCCATGACCGAGGAGGAGGAGTTCGGCACCATCTACTCCCTGGACATCGTGGAGATCCCCACCAACAAGCCGGTGCAGCGCGTCGACCACCCCGACGTGGTGTACAAGACGGAGGCGGGCAAGCTGCGGGCCATCGTCAATCAGATTGAGGAGTGCCACGCCAAGGGCCAGCCCGTGCTGGTGGGCACCATCTCCATCGAGAAGTCGGAGGAGCTCTCCTCCATGCTCAAGAAGAAGGGCATACGCCACAACGTGCTCAACGCCAAGTTCCACGAGAAGGAGGCGGAGATCGTCGCCCAGGCCGGCAAGCTTGGCGCCGTCACCGTGGCCACCAACATGGCCGGCCGCGGCACCGACATCATGCTGGGCGGCAACGCCGAGTACCTGGCCAAGGCGGAGCTGCGCAAGGCGGGCCTCAGCGACGAGATGATCGCCGAGTCCACCGGCTACGCCGACACCGACAACCAGGAGATCCTGGACGCCCGGCGGATGTTTGCCGAGGCGGAGGCCAAGTATAAGGAGGAAATCCAGGCCGAGGCCGACAAGGTCCGCGCCGTGGGCGGCCTGTTCATCCTGGGCACCGAGCGGCACGAGTCCCGCCGCATCGACAACCAGCTCCGCGGCCGCGCCGGCCGTCAGGGCGACCCGGGCGAGAGCCGGTTCTACCTGTCCCTGGAGGACGACATCATGCGCCTGTTCGGCTCCGAGCGGGTCATGGGCATGATGGAGAAGCTGGGCGTGGACGAGGACACCCCCATCGACGCCAAGATCCTCTCCAACGCCATCGAGAACGCCCAGAAGCAGGTGGAGTCCCGCAACTTCCAGACCCGCAAGACGGTGCTGGAGTACGACGACGTGATGAACACCCAGCGGCAGGTGATCTACGAGCAGCGGCGCAAGGTGCTGGACGGCGAGAACCTGAAGGAGTCCATCCAGAACATGCTCACCGGCGTGATCACCAATGAGGTCAGCGCCCACATGGGCGAGCTCAAGCACATGGACGCCGAGAACTGGCGGGAGGTGTGCGCCCAGTACCGGGGCCTGTTCCTCCGGCCCGACGAGTTCAAGTTCACCGACGAGGAGCTCCAGCAGTACAGCGCCGACGACCTTGTGGGCCTGCTCCAGGAGCGGGCCAGCGACGTCTACGCCCGCAAGGAGAAGGAGCTGGGCGAGCCCCTCATGCGGGAGCTGGAGCGGGTCATGATGCTCCGGGTGGTGGACGAGTACTGGATGGATCAGATCGACGCCATGCAGGATCTGCGCCAGGGCATCGGCCTGCGGGCGTACGGCCAGAACGACCCCAAGGTGGAGTACAAGCGCGAGGGCTATGAGATGTTCGAGCGCATGATCGCCGCCATCCAGGAGGAGACCCTCCGCCGCATCTTCCTGGCCCGCATCCAGGTGGGCGGCGAGGTCAAGCGGGAGCGGGTGGCCAAGGTCACCGGCGAGAGCGCCGGCAGCGACGGCACCGTCAAGAAGCAGCCCGTCAAGCGCGGCCAGAAGATCGGCCCCAACGAGCCCTGCCCCTGCGGCAGCGGCAAGAAGTTCAAGAAGTGCACCTGCAAGGAGTACCACCCCGACCTGTAATCGAAAGAGAGGCCAAGCCGCTTTTTTGAAGGGGACTGCATAACGGAACACTGCGAGGCCCCCGCTGGGCTGTGGCCGCGATATATCGCGGCCCTACGGACAGAATCCAGACCCTGCATGTTGATATATGTAGGGCCGCCATATATGGCGGCCGGCATCTCTGTGAAGGAGAACATCCATGAATATCACCGAACACAGCGCAAATGGTTTGGTGTACCTGACCGCCGACGGCTTTGACGCCGCCGGCGGTGCGGCACACGGCTTTTCCACCCGCCACGGCGGGGTGTCCGAGGGGATCTTCGCCACCCTCAACCTGAGCATGAACCGGGGGGACGACCCGGACCGGGTGCGGGAGAACTACCGCCGCTTCTGCGCGGCCCTGGACGTGGACATGGACAACATCGTCTGCGCCAGCCAGGTCCACGGGGACACGGTGCGCACCGTCACCGCCGCCGACCTGGGCATCGGCCTGGACGCGGCGGAGCCCTGGAAGGCCGACGGCCTGGTCACCGACATCCCCGGCGTGGTGCTCACCATTTTCACCGCCGACTGCCTGCCCATCCTGCTCTACGACCCGGTGCGCCGGGTGGTGGGGGCGGTCCACGCCGGCTGGCGGGGCACTGCCCTGGGTATCGCCAGCCGGGCGGTGGAGCGGATGGTGGACTGCTATGGCTGTGACCGGCTGGACATCCTGGCCGCCATCGGGCCTGGCATCTCCAACTGCTGCTTTGAGACCCACGAGGACGTGCCCAACGCCATGACCGAGGCCATGGGCGCCGCCGCCCTGTCCGCCATCCAGGTGCTGCCCACCGGCAAGTTCCACGTGGATCTGAAGGCCCTGAACGTCAAGCGGCTGGAGAGCGCCGGGCTGGACCCCGACCACATCGCCGTCTCCCCCGACTGCACCTGCTGCATGCCGGACAAGTACTGGTCCCACCGGGCCACCCACGGGGAGCGGGGGAGCCAGGCGGCGATGATCGCATTGAGCGTCCAGGGGAACTGAATCCCCCTGGAAGGCGCGTATCCTGCCGCGCAGCGGCAGGGATTTTCCGCAGAAAATCGACGCGCCCTGGAAAGGAGGCCAGATCGGCTTGCGAAGATTCATAGCCGCCCTGCTGGCGGCCCTGTGCCTGGGGCTGGTCGGCTGCGGGGCCTCCCCGGACCCGGAGGCCACCCCCACGTCCACCGCCGCCCCCAGCGCAACTCCCGCGCCGGAGGCGGCGGAGTTCGCCCTGGCCTGCTATCCGTCGGCGGGGTTCCACCCCATCACCGGCTCCAACCGCACCAATCTGGCCCTGGCCGGCCTGCTCTACGAGGGGCTGTTTGCCCTGGACCAGGAATTTCAGGTCCACAGCGTGCTGTGCGCCTCCTACTCCGTGTCGGAGGACGGGCTCACCTGGATCTTCCGCCTGCGGGAGGGGGCCGCCTTCTCCGACGGAAGCCCCCTCACCGCCGCCGACGTGGTCTCCTCCCTGGAGAGCGCCCGGACCAGCGCCCTCTACGCCGCCCGGTTCACGGAGATCGGCGCCGTCCGGGCCACAGAGGACGGGGCCGTGTCCGCCACGCTGACCCGGGCCAACGGGGGCCTGCCCGCCCTGCTGGACATCCCCATCGTGCGGGAGACGGGGGGCGTCCCCCTGGGCACCGGGCCCTATGTGCTCACCGGCTCGGGGGAGAACTGGCGCCTGGCGGCCAGCGAGGGCTGGTGGCAGGGGGCGGAGCGCCTCCCCCTGCAGTCCATCCCCCTCCGGGCCATCCAGGAGGCGGACGACCTGATCCGCGCCTTTGACACCAAGGAGGTCACCCTGGTGTCCACCGACCTGACGGGCACCAACTCCCTGGGCTTCTCCGGCTCCTTCGACACGGTGGACTACCCCACCGCCACCATGCTGTACGTGGGCTTCAACACCGCCTCCGGCCCCTGCGCCAGCGCGGCGGTGCGGCAGGCCCTCCAGCGGGCCTTTGACCGCGCGGCGGTGGCCAACACCCGCTACGCCCGCCACGCCCAGGCCGCCGCCCTGCCCGTCTCCCCGTCCAGCGCCCTCTACGACGCGGAGCTGGCCGATTCCCTGGCCTACAGCACCCAGGCGGTGGACGAGCTGCTCACCCAGGCGGGGTATACCCGCGCCGACGGGGTGTGGCAGCGGCGGGGCGCGCCCCTGACCCTCACCCTGACGGTCCCCACCAACAACACCTACCGGCTGGCCGCGGCGGAGCAGCTGGCCGCCAACCTGACCGACGCCGGCATCCAGGTGGAGCTGGCGGCGCTGTCCTGGGACGGCTATCTCCAGGCCCTCTCCTCCGGGAGCTTCGACCTCTACCTGGGGGAGGTGCGCCTCACCGGCGACTTTGACCTCACCGCCCTCATCACCCCCGGCGGGGCGCTGAACTACGGCGGCTATAACAGCACCCAGGCGGTGAGCCTGCACAGCGCCTTCCGCGCCGCCTCCGGCAGCGCGCGCACCCAGGCGGCGGCCCAGCTCTACGCCCATCTGGCCCAGGACCCGCCCTTTGCGGTGCTCTGCTTCAAAAACTGGTCGGCCCTGGTGCAGTGGAACCAGGTCACCGGCCTGACCCCCACCCAGCAGAATCTGTTTTACCAGTTTGACCAGTGGGAGATTATATCATAGAGAGATAGGGGAGAGACTATGGGGAACGTATTTCGCTGTTTCGTGGAGAAGAAGCCCGGCTTCGCCGTGGAGGCGGAGGGGCTGTTCCATGAGCTCCGCCACACCCTGGGCCTGACGGGCCTCACCGGCGTGCGGGTGCTCCGCCGCTACGACGTGGAGGGGGTGGACCAGGGGGTCTACCAGGCCGTCCGCACCACCATCCTGTCCGAGCCCCAGGTGGACGACCTGTGGGATGAGGTCATGCCGGCCCCGGCGGGGGAGCACACCCTGCTGGCGGTGGAGGCCCTGCCCGGCCAGTACGACCAGCGGGCCGACTCCTGCGCCCAGTGCATCCAGATGCTGACCGGCGGGGAGCGGCCCGTTGTCCGCGCCGCCGCGGTGTATGTGCTGGAGGGGGAGCTCACCCCGGACGAGGCGGAGAGGGCCAGGGGCTACCTGATCAACCCGGTGGAGAGCCGGGAGGCCTCCCTGGACAAGCCGGACACCCTGCGGCAGAGCTACCCCGTCCCCGGCGACGTGCCGGTGCTCTCCGGCTTCACCGCCCTGGACCGGGCGGGGCTGGAGGGCCTGCTGGAGGAGTACGGCCTGGCCATGGATCTGGCCGACCTGGAGTTCCTCCAGGCCTACTTCCGGGACGAGGAGGGCCGGGACCCCACCCTCACCGAGGTGCGGGTGGTGGACACCTACTGGTCCGACCACTGCCGCCACACCACCTTCTCCACCCACCTGGACGGGGCGGACATCGCCGACGGGCAGGTGAGGGCCGCCTATGCCCGCTACCTGGCCGCCCGGGTGGAGGTGTACGGGGAGGAGAGGGCCGCCCAGCGGCCCCAGACCCTGATGGACATCGCCACCATCGGCGCCAAGACACTGAAAAAGCGGGGCCTGCTCCCCGAGCTGGACGAGAGCGAGGAGATCAACGCCTGCTCCATCCACGTGCCCGCCCAGGTGGACGGGAAGGAGCAGGACTGGCTGCTCATGTTCAAGAATGAGACCCACAACCACCCCACCGAGATCGAGCCCTTCGGCGGCGCGGCCACCTGCATCGGCGGGTGCATCCGCGACCCCCTGTCCGGCCGGGTGTACGTCCACCAGGCCATGCGCCTCACCGGCTGCGGCGACCCCC
Source organism: uncultured Flavonifractor sp. (assembly GCA_944385585.1). Taxonomy (GTDB): domain Bacteria; phylum Bacillota; class Clostridia; order Oscillospirales; family Oscillospiraceae; genus Flavonifractor. The sequence goes on along the minus strand of CALWXU010000053.1, from coordinate 3,311 downwards.
GCACCCCGGTGGAGCAGACCCTGGCGGGCAAGCTGCCCCAGCGGAAGATCGCCCAGACCGCCGCGGCGGGCTACTCCTCCTACGGCAACCAGATCGGCCTGGCCACCGGCCACGTGGCGGAGCTCTACCACGAGGGCTACATCGCCAAGCACCTGGAGTGCGGCGCGGTGGTGGGCGCGGCCCCGGCGGAGAACGTCCGGCGGGAGCGGCCCGCCCCCGGCGACGTGGTGATCCTCCTGGGCGGCCGCACCGGCCGGGACGGCATCGGTGGGGCCACCGGCTCCTCCAAGAGCCACAACCTCAAGAGCCTGGACACCATGGCGAGCGAGGTGCAGAAGGGCAACGCCCCGGAGGAGCGCAAGCTGCAGCGGCTGTTCCGGGACGGGAACGTCACCCGGCTCATCAAGCGGTGCAACGACTTCGGCGCCGGCGGCGTCAGCGTCGCCATCGGCGAGCTGGCCGACGGCCTGTCCATCGACCTGGACGCGGTGCGCAAGAAGTACGACGGCCTGGACGGCACCGAGCTGGCCATCTCCGAGTCCCAGGAGCGCATGGCCGTGGTGGTGGGGCTGGAGGACGTGGACGCCTTCCTGGCCGCCGCCCAGCGGGAGAACCTGGAGGCCTACCCGGTGGCCACTGTCACCCAGGAGCCCCGCATGGTCATGAAATGGCGGGGCCAGACCGTGGCCGACCTGTCCCGGGCCTTCCTCAACACCAACGGCGCGGTGAAGCGCGCCCGGGTGTCCGTCCCCGCGGCGGAGCGGCCTCTGACCAACCCCGCCCACCGGGGCACCCTGCGGGAGATGGCCTCCAGCCTGAAGTCCGCCTCCCGCCGTGGTCTCACCGAGCGGTTCGACGGCTCCATCGGCGCGGGCAGCGTGCTCATGCCCTTCGGCGGCAAGCGCCAGCGCACCCCCGCCCAGGCCATGGCCGCCCTGTTCCCCGTGCTGCCCGGGCAGGAGACCGACCAGGCCAGCGTGATGGCCTGGGGCTGCGACCCCGACCTGCTGTCTGTCAATCCCTATTCCGGCGCCCACAGCGCGGTGTACACCTCGGTGGCCAAGCTGGTGGCCGCCGGCGCGGATTACAAAACCGCCTATCTGACGCTCCAGGAATTCTTTGAGAAGCTGCGCCAGGAGCCGGAGCGGTGGGGCAGGCCCTTCGCCGCCCTGCTGGGGGCCCTGGACGCCCAGCTGGAGCTGGGCGCGGCGGCCATCGGCGGCAAGGACTCCATGTCCGGCTCCTTCCTGGATCTGGACGTGCCCCCCACGGTGATCTCCTTCGCCATCGCCCCGGTGAAGGCCGGGGAGGTGCTCTCCCCCGAGTTCAAGGAGGCGGGCCACCCGGTGTACCTGTTCCACGGGGAGGGGGCCGAGGCGCAGAAGGCCGCCTGGGAGGCGTTCTGCGCCCTCCACAAGGCCGGGAAGGTGAAGGCCGCCTGGGCGGTGGAGCACGGCGCGGCGGAGGCCGTGATGAACATGGCCTTCGGCAATTCCATCGGCTTTGCCGCCGAGTCCGGGACTGTCACCGCCTGGTACAAGCCCTTCCGCGGAGGGATTGTGGCGGAGCTGACGGAGGATGTGGAGCTGCCCTGCGCCAGGCGCATCGGCCGCACCACCGCCGAGCCGGTGGTCACCATCGGCGCCGACTCCGCCCCTATTGACGAGCTGCTCGCCCTCAGCGAGGGGGTGCTGGAGGACGTGTACCCCACCCGGGCCGGCGGAGCGGAGCCGGTGGCCCCCATCTCCTGGGACAAGCGCTCCCCGGCGGTGTGCAGGCACAAGGCGGCCCGCCCCCGGGTGGCCATCCCCGTGTTCCCCGGCACCAACTGCGAGTACGACTCCGCCCGGGCCTGCCTGCGGGCGGGGCTGGAGCCGGAGGTGCTGGTGGTGCGCAACCTGACCGCCGCCGACCTGGAGGAGTCCGCCCTGGCCCTGGAGGGGGCCATCCGGCGCGCCCAGATCCTCTTTATCCCCGGCGGCTTCTCCGGCGGCGACGAGCCGGACGGCTCGGCCAAGTTCATCTGCGCCTTCCTGCGCAATCCCCGGCTCACCGACGCGGTCCACGACCTGCTGAAGAACCGGGACGGCCTGGCGCTGGGCATCTGCAACGGCTTCCAGGCCCTTATCAAGCTGGGCCTGGTGCCCTACGGCGAGATCCGGGCCATGGACGCGGACTGCCCCACCCTGACCTTCAACGCCATCGGCCGGCACCAGAGCCGGTACGTCACCACCCGGGTGGCCAGCGTGAACTCCCCCTGGATGCTGAAATCCAGCGTGGGCGACCTCCACGCCGTCCCCATCTCCCACGGCGAGGGCCGCTTCGTGGCCCCCCGGGCGGAGCTGGAGCAGCTCATCGCCAACGGCCAGGTGGCCACCCAGTACGTGGGGGCCGACGGCAAGCCCTCCATGGACATCGACGTCAACCCCAACGGCTCCCTGGAGGCCATCGAGGGCATCTTCTCCCCCGACGGCCGGGTGTTCGGCAAGATGGGCCACTCGGAGCGCCGGGGGCCCTATGTGGGGGTCAACATCCCCGGGGACAAGCACCAGCCCCTCTTCGAGAGCGGCGCGGCGTATTTCCGGTAAGACGACCTGCTAAAAGGCCCGGTTCGGCTCCGTCCGAACCGGGCCTTTTCCGGCTTAACCGCCGGTTATGCTTCCGCCGCCCAAAGGTGAGCACGGCGCTCTTGCCCCCGGCCGCCCCCTCTGGTAGGATAGAGGCAGAAAAGGAGGCGTGGGATTCATGAAGTTAAGCGCGAATATCCGCCGGCTGCGGAAGGAGAGGGGCCTGACCCAGGAGCAGGTGGCCCAGGCCCTGGGGGTGAGCGCCCCGGCGGTCAACAAGTGGGAGCGGGGGGGTTCACTTAGATAAAGATACCACATCAATCCCACGCTGACTTTTGCTCAACCGATACAGCCGGAGGGCTGGATAACAAGAAAAGGCGGTATGCGCCCCGTGGAGGGGTAGCGTACCGCCTTTTCTTGTGGGGGTTTCCAAAGGGGGCAACGCCCCCATTTGGCACACGACTTTGCGAAGCAAAGTGTAGTGTGTTATACGCTCTGTCGGCGTTGCCGTGAAAATGCCGTTGCCGCCGGGGAGGGCAAGGGCATTTGAAGCGGCAGGAAAACAGGGCTGTGCTTGCGTGGCGTAGAGCCGTAAGCACAGGTCTGGTTTCAACAGCAGACTGGGCGTATATGAAATCCCCCGTCCCTCGTCCTACGCTCCGACTTGTGGACAAAGTGATATGCTCCCAATAAAGTAGACAGTGAAAAAAGGAAGGGGGGCGAAAAAGATGGGGAGACGGATCG
>CALWXU010000052.1 GCA_944385585.1 uncultured Flavonifractor sp. | reverse complement strand
GCCGCTGGCGGTCATGGAGAAGCCGTAGAACATGCTCATGGAGGACACCACCATCTCCTTGGCGATCAGGCCGGACAGGAGGGCCACCGCCGCCTGCCAGGTGCCGAAGCCCAGGGGGACGAAGAGGGGGGAGAGGAAGGTGCCGATGGCGCCCAGGATGGAGGCGGAGGCGTCGGACACCATGCCGAAGGCGCCCCCCTCAAAGCCGAAGGTCTGGAGGAACCAGAGCAGTACGCTCATGGCCAGGATCAGGGTGCCCGCCTTCACCAGGAAGCCCTTCACCTTCTCCCACACGTGGAGGGCGATGTTCTTCAGGGTGGGCAGGCGGTAGGGGGGCAGCTCCAGCACGAAGGCGGCGGGCTCCCCCTTGAACACCAGCTTTTTCAGCAGGATACCCGAGACAATGGCGAATACCAGGCCCAGCAGGTAGAGGGAGAACACCACCAGCCCGCCGTATTTGGGGAAGAAGGCGGCGGTGAGCAGCCCGTACACCGGCAGCCGGGCGGAGCAGGACATGAAGGGCACCAGCATGATGGTCATGCGCCGGTCCTTCTCGTTCTCCATGGTGCGGGCCCCCATAACCGCCGGGACGGTGCAGCCGAAGCCCATGAGCATGGGGATGAAGGCCTTGCCGGACAGGCCGAACCGCCGCAGCAGCCGGTCCATGATGAAGGCCGCCCGGGCCATGTAGCCGGAGTCCTCCAGAAAGGAGAGAAACAGGAACAAAATGGCGATCTGGGGCAGGAAGGTGAGCACGCCGCCCACGCCGGCGATCACGCCGTCCACCAGCAGGGCCTCCACCCAGGGGGCGGTGCCCGCGGCGGCCAGAACCGAGCGGACGGCCCCGGCGAAGGCGCCGCTGATGAGCACGTCCACCCCGTCGGAGAGGGCCTGCCCCGGCCCGAAGGTGAGGGCGAACATGGCCAGCATCATCAGCAGGAACACCGGGATGGCCAGGAACTTGTGGGTGACGATGGCGTCGATCCGGTCAGAGATGGTGGGCGCGCCCAGGGGGCGGCCCCGGCGCACGCACTGGGACACCACCTTCTGAATGAACTGATACCGGGCGTCGGCGATCAGGGTCTCCCGGTCGCCCAGGTCGTAGGCGCCCTCGTACTCCCGGCACACTGCCTCCAGCTTGCCCTTGGTATCCTGGTCCAGCCCCAGGGCCTTCTCCACCAGGGAGTCCCCCTCGATGAGCTTGATGGAGGCCCAGTGGGCGGGGATGTGGGCGGCGTAGGCCCTGTCGTGGATCAGCTCGCCCACCTTGTGGTGGATCTGGTGGGTGAAGTCGTCGTACAGGTCGTCGGGCTCCACCGTGACGCCCACGTGCATCTGCCGGTGGGCCTCCTCCAGCAGCTCCTGGACGTTCTTGCCAGACCGGGCGGTGATGGGGATCACCGGCACGCCCAGGGCCAGGGACAGGCCCTCCACGTCGATGTGGTCCCCGTGCTTCTCCACCTCGTCCATGAAGTTGAGGGCGATCACCATGGGCCGCTCCAGCTCCAGCAGCTGGGCGGTTAAGTACAGGTTGCGCTCGATGTTGGTGGCGTCGATGATGTCGATGATGGCGTCGGGGCGCTCCCCCACGATGAAGTCCCGGGCCACGATCTCCTCCATGGAGTAGGGGGAGAGGGAGTAGATGCCCGGCAGATCCACCACCGTCACCGGCTTTCCGTCCACCTCGGCCCGGCCCTCCTTCTTCTCCACCGTCACGCCGGGCCAGTTGCCCACGTACTGGTTGGAGCCTGTGAGGGCGTTGAAGAGGGTAGTCTTGCCGCAGTTGGGGTTGCCCACCAGGGCCAGCTTCATCTCCCGGGTGTCGTGGCTGGCGTAGTCCGGCACGCCGCCGTGTTCGGCGGCCTCGTGGGCGTGGTCGGCGTCCATCCGGCGGAGGGTCTCCTCGTCGGGGATGTGCTGCACCATGCCGATGCGCTGCTTCCGGGTCTGGGCCCGCCGCACCCCCTCCTCGCCGGTGGCCACCTGGATCTGGGCGGCGTCCGCCTTGCGCAGGGAGAGCTCATACCCCCGCAGGTTCAGCTCCAGCGGGTCGCCGAAGGGGGCCACCTTGCGTACCGTCACCTCCGTGCCGGGGGTGAGCCCCATGTCCACCAGCCGGCGCTTCACCGGCCCGTTTTCATTGCCAACCTGGAGGATGATGCCGCTCTCACCCGGCGAGACCTCCTCCAAGGTTTTCCGCTTTTGTTCCGTCTCTGTTCTCACCATATGCCAGTCGCCTACACTCCGTCTGTCTGTTTTCTGTCAGAAATGTGCGGAACCAGGCCGCGCGCTCCGCAAACGCTATTATACTATGGAGATAGGGCTGACACAAGGGACAGGCCCTGCCGTTTTCACCAAAAATTTGCCCTTAAGGGCAGGAAGGAGAAGGCATGTCGGCCCCAGGCCTGCCAGAAGGCGGGGGGTCTGTCATGATGAAAGCGCCAGAGGAACGCAGAGAGGGGGAGGCCGCATGGGTGGCCGGTTGAGCAAAGAACCGCCCCGCCATCGCCTATAAGGCCTGCTTCCGCACGGATAACAAAAGGGCAGCAGACCTTTTCAGGCCTGCTGCTGCCGCTGGCCGCTGGCGGGCGGCTGGTATTCCGTTTTGGATGGCAGCGGGAGGGGGGCAGCACTCCCCGCTGCCCCCCTTGACTGCCCGGCTGGCTCTGCTGTGCGCCCGAGAAATGGGAAGCTGCTGATTCGAGCACCAGGTTATAAGATTTCGCTCCGCTGTTCTCATCTGCGTAAGGAGCTGCGTAAAACCGTTTCCCGATGACGGTTCTCAGCCTTTGAATATCCTCCAGCTGGAAGGCTCCAAACTCCTGATAGCAAATCCGTTCGCTGACCTCGTTCAGATCCTCATAAAAGTCTGTAACAAACACCCCAAACTCATCCAGAAGCCCCTCGATGGGAATCTGTGTCATATTTCTGGGGGAGGCATCCTCCTCCCCGTATTGACCGGGCTCCATTTCAAAGGAGAGCGAGGTGACAAAGATATCCTCATGTGCATGGCCAGACGACCCATATGGGGACTTGGTTTTGTAAATCCCGTCTCCCACTTTTTGATAATCAGCCGTTTCATATTTTGGGGGGAATAATTCTGGAAGTTTTTCATGCTGCTGCCTCCATTCTATGAAAATACCATGTTGATGTCCGGGACAGAGGGGGGCTGGTCGGCCTACCGGCCGCGCCGGTCAAAGCGGATATCAAAGTATGTCTGGGCGATGTCCGGGTGGTCATGGGCGAACTGGGTCATATAGCGGAAGGCGGAGCTGCCTTTGCCGTTGGCCTCACAGAACTGCCGAAAGCTCTTCTTTTTCAAAAAGCTGGGCTGGTTGCACCACCGGGCCAGGGTGATGAACATCCCCTTATAGGGGGAGCGGTTGTAGTACTCGTGGCGCATGATGTAGGGCAGGCACTGGTACTCCATCAGGATGCGGATGCGCGCAAAGATGGAGGCGATCTCCTCGGCCCCCTGGGATTCAAAGCCGGAGAGCACGTAGAGCTTGGTGGACTTGTCCGAGTGCCGGCGCCAGATCTCCAGGCCCCGGCGGACCTGTTCGGCCTCTGAAATATGGTCAAAGGCGAAGATGTAGTCCCCGTGATACTTCACCCCGGCCAGCCGGCGGGCCTTCTCCTCCGTCATCAGGCGGATGTCCAGGCCCTGGCGGAACTGGAACCGGCGGCCGGTTTCCTCCAGCTCGTCAATGACCTCCTGCCACCGGGGGAAGCCGAAAAAATTGTCGTCCCACAGGTAGATGTGCCTGCGGGAGGGGTCGAAGAACTCCCTGACAGGGGAGTGGCGGAATACCCGGCTGTACTTCTGGTTGACGCAGAAGGAGCACTTGCGGAAGCAGCCCCGGGTGGTAAAGCCGATGCTGTAGTCCATGTAATCGCTGTAGGTCTGGGGCTTGATGCCCCGGGAGATCTGCCGGCCCACAAAGGCGTCGTAGAGGTGGTAGTCGGGCATGTGGTGCTCCACCTCGTCCGGGAGGTCGGGCGCGCCGGTCCAGAAAAAACCCGTGCCGCCGATGTGCAGGTTGGGGTAGTCCGCCGGGTCGATGGGCACCTTGGTAAAGTCAAACACCCGGGAGAGATATACGTGGTCGTATTTTGGAATGGCGTAGTAGTCCTCCAGCAGGGTGACGTCGTTCCCCAGCTCCTTCTGGTGGCCGCTGATTTTCATGAGGGCCAGATTGGGGTGGCGGGTGCCGTTGTCCAGCAGATCCGCGTCGATCAGTCCGATTTTCTGGGCCATGGTTTCACCGTCCTTGCCGACCAGTATAGCAAGGGGCCCATCCCCTGTCAAGCCGTCGATCCTCCGGGATCATTTTCAGAAAGATCCCGGGGGATCGACCAAAAAGCGGGACGGCCGGCGGGTTTGACAGACGTTTTACTTGCAATCCGGCGGGGACGGGCTTATAATAAGATTTGCCCAGCAGGACCAAGATGCGGTTTTTCCTGCGTATTGGGGCAAAATAGAGGAACAAAGGAGTGATATGCGCCGTGAGCGGTGACCCTGTGAGTCGAGAATGTACCTTACCCAGCGCGGCGCATGGGCTTTCCGGATGACCGGTATACCGGCCGTCCCGCATGCCTGTACGCCGTTTGGCCTGCCCGGGCGCGCCCGGCGCAGGCGGCAAAGACAAGGCGTGCGGGGATTTTTATACCCTTTTTGACCTCCCCGCCGAGAAAGGCGTGAAGCAGTTGCTCTCTATCTACAAGACCATCAGCGGCCGGATGACCCGGCTGGATTCCGTCCAGGACGGCTGCTGGGTGAACCTGACCTATCCCAGCGAGGACGAGCTGAACACCGTGGCGGTGACCCTGGGGGTGGAGCCCACCTTCCTGCGGGCCGCTCTGGACGAGGAGGAGACCTCCCGCATTGACACGGAGGACGGACAGACCCTCATCATCATCGACGTGCCCGCCGTGGAGAAGGATGACGCGGTGGTGTACTCCACGCTGCCTCTGGGCATTATTGTCACCGAAAAGCACATCATCACCGTCTGCCTGAAGGAGAATTCCATCCTGAAGGACTTCCAGGACGGCCTGGTGAAGAACGCCGAAACCCAGAAGCGCACCAGCTTCATCCTGCACATGCTGCTGCGGGTGGCCAAGTGCTTCCTGCAGTACCTGAAGCAGATTGACAAGATCTACAACTATATGGAGCGGCAGCTCTACAAGTCCCAGCGGAACAAGGAGCTCATCCAGCTGCTGGACCTGGAGAAGTCCCTGGTCTACTTCAACACCTCACTGAAGTCCAATGAGGTGACCCTGGAGAAAATCCTCCGGGGCCGCATCATCACGCTGTATGAGGAGGACCACGACCTGCTGGAGGACGTGCTCATTGAGGTGAGGCAGGCCATTGAGATGGCCAACATCTACTCCTCCATCATCTCCGGCATGATGGACGCCTTCGCGTCGGTGATCTCCAACAACCTGAACGTCACCATGAAGGTACTCAGCTCCATCACCATCCTGCTGGCCATCCCCAACATCATCTTCGGCTTCTACGGCATGAACATCACCACCGGCCTGCCGCTGGACCATTTCTGGTGGATCCCGCTGGTGATCGTGGCTGTGGTGATCCTGATCGCCGCGGTCATTCTGAAAAAGCGGGATCTCTTCTGAGGTCGGCTGATGCTTTCTTGCGGTAAAGTTTTACCGTGTGATTCATACTCTGGTAACATTTTCATGCTAAACTATACCAATCTCTGAGCTGAAAGCGGAAGGAAAGGGCCCCGCGCTGCCGGCACGGGGCTGGAAGCGAGGAAAGAATGGAGGGTTTCTATGGCGAGCAATCCAAATTATTGTGATATCACCCCTGAGATTGAGGCTCTGGCGGCCCAGTCCCTGCACAACAGCAGCATCGATCCAGATGACTTCGTCAGGTATGACGTGAAGCGCGGCCTGCGGGATCTGAACGGCAAGGGCGTCCTGGCCGGCCTGACCGAGATTTCCGACATTGTCGCCAAGAAGATTGTGGACGGCAGGGAGGTGCCCTGCGAGGGCGAGCTCTACTACCGCGGCGTCAATGTGGAGCAGCTGGTGGAGGGGGCCCTGAAGGAGGGCCGCTTCGGCTTTGAGGAGACCGCCTACCTGCTCCTGCTGGGCCATCTGCCCAACGCCCAGGAGCTGGAGAGCTTTCAGAAGCAGCTGGCCTATTACCGCACCCTGCCCAACAACTTTGTGCGGGACATTATTTTGAAGGCGCCCAGCCACGATATTATGAACTCCCTGGCCCGCAGCGTGCTCAACCTGGCCTCCTATGACGACCGCTGCGACGACATCTCCCTGCCCAACGTCATGCGGCAGTGCGTCCAGCTTATCTCCCTGTTCCCCATGCTCAGTGTGTATGGCTATCAGGCCTACACCTATAAGAGCGGGAACAGCCTGTACATACACGCCCCCCGGCCGGAGCTGTCCACGGCGGAAAATATCCTGGCCCTGCTGCGGCCGGATTCCTCCTACTCCTTCTGGGAGGCCCACGTGCTGGACATCTGCCTGACCCTCCATGCCGAGCACGGCGGCGGCAACAACTCCACCTTCACCACCCACGTGGTCACCTCCTCCGGCACCGACACCTATTCCTGCATGGCGGCGGCGCTGGCCTCCCTGAAGGGCCCCAAGCACGGCGGCGCCAATATCAAGGTGGTGCGCATGTTTGAGGATTTGAAGGAGCACGTAAAGGACTGGAAGGACGAGGAGGAGGTGGGCCGGTACCTCCAGGACCTGCTGGACAAGAAGGCCTTCGACAAGGCCGGGCTGATCTACGGCATGGGCCACGCGGTCTACTCCCTGTCCGATCCCCGCGCCAACCTGTTCGAGAAGTTTGTGGAGAAGCTGTCCCGGGAAAAGGGGCGCACCGAGGAGTATGAGCTCTACTCCCTGGTGGCCCGCCTGGGCCCGGAGATCATCGCCGGTGAGCGGAAGATGTATAAGGGCGTGTCCGCCAACGTGGACTTCTACTCCGGCTTTGTGTACCACATGCTGGACCTGCCTCTGGAGCTGTACACCCCCCTGTTTGCCATGGCCCGCGTGGCGGGCTGGAGCGCCCACCGCATTGAGGAGCTCATCAATATGGGCAAGATCATCCGCCCGGCCTACAAGTATGTGGGCACCCACACAGACTATATCCCCATGGAGCAGCGCTGAGGGAGAACATTACGATGGGAACGATGGAATTTCAGCTGGTCCGGGGCACGCCGGACCGCATTTCAGAGTATCGGGAGGTATTCCTCCACTCCAAGCTGTACGACGCCTACTTTGCGGACGGCGACAGCCTGGATACATGGCTGTCCAAGGGCATCCGGGACGGAAACCTGTACGCCGCCGTCACCCCGGAGGGGGAGGCCATCGGCGTCATGTACATGTCGGAGGACGGCATGGCCGGCCTGCCCTACCTCCACCTGCTGGGGGTGAAGCGGGAGTACCGCGGCCGGGGCGTGGGCACCGCCCTGGTGAAGATCTTCATCGGCGTCATGGAGGAGAAGGGCTACCCCAACCTGTTCATCATGACCAGCAAGTTCAATGTGGGGGCCAAGCGGCTGTACCAGTCCCTGGGCTTCCAGCCCAAATGCCTGCTGCCGGATCTGATGCGCAAAGGCGTCTCCGAGTGGCTCTTCATGCGCCCCAGCCGGCGCCCTCCCAGACTTACGTGATTCATCCGGGCCGCGGACAGGATTGTCCGCGGCCCGGATGTTTTCTGGGGGCGGCCGCTTGGGGCTTCCCTTTTTCCCAAAAATGTGGCAAACTAGGGGAGAGGAGGGAAGATCATGCCGCAGATTCGAGTCCGCCGCCTGGCCGCCCTGGGCCTGGCGCTGCTTTTGCTGACCGGCGCACTGCCGTCCCAGGCCGCCGCCAGCGCGCCTGTCTATGAGAGCACCATCCTGTTCACCCATGATACCCACGACCGGTTTCTCCCTGTCCGGGACGGGGAGGGGGAGACGGGGGGCTACACCCGCCTGGCCATCCTGATCCGGCAGGAGCGGGAGGCCCACCCCGACGCCCTGGTGCTGGACGGCGGGGACTTTTCCATGGGCAGCCTGTTCCAGACCATCTACGCCACCCAGGCGCCGGAGCTGCGGGCTCTGGGGGCCATGGGCTACGACGTGACCACCCTGGGCAACCACGAGTTTGACTACCGCTCGGAGGGGCTGGCGGACATGCTCAACGCCGCCGTGGACAGCGGCGACCCCCTGCCCGCCATTGTCCAGGCCAACTGCATCCGCCCGGAGGGCGGTGGAACCCTCGCGGCCGCCTGGGACCGCTACGGCATCGGGGACTATATCATCCTGGAGCGGGGCGGCGTCAACTACGGCATCTTCGGCCTCATGGGGGAGGAAGCCGACCGGGACGCCCCCATGTCCGGTGTGGAGTTCGAGCCCATCGCCGGCGCGGCGGAGCGCACCGTGGCCGCCCTGGAGGAGGAGCTGGAGGGCCGGAACGCGCCCTATTTCATCATCTGCCTGTCCCACAGCGGGACCGACGGCAAGGGGAAGGGGGAGGACTACCAGCTGGCCCGGCTGGTGGACGGCATTGACCTGATCATCTCCGCCCACACCCACACCACCCTGGCCGAGCCCATCCGGGTGGGGGACACCCTGATTGTCTCCAGCGGGGCGTATACCGCCAACCTGGGCTCCCTCACCGTCTCCTGGAGCCCCAACGGAGACAAGACGGTTGTGGACTACCGCCTGATCCCCGTGGACGGGACGGTGGAGGAGGACACGGCCATGGTGGAGCTGGCAAACACCTTCCGGCCCCTGGTGGAGGAGCAGTACCTGAAGAATTACGGTGTGGGCTTTGACGAGGTGCTTGCTGTATCGGATTTTTCCTTTACCCCCATTGAGCAGCTAAAAGAGGAGCACCGGGAGGACACTTTGGGCAACCTGATTGCAGACTCCTACGTCTACGCGGTGCAGCAGGTGGAGGGGGCGGACTATGTGCCGGTGGACTTTGCGGTGGTGGCCGCCGGGGTGATCCGCAGCTCCTTCTCCGCCGGGGAGATCACCACTGCCGACGTGTTCAACGTGTCCTCTCTGGGCTTCGGGGCGGACGGCACGCCGGGCTATCCCCTCATCTCCGTGTGGATCACGGGAAAGGAGCTGAAGGACGCCTTTGAGGTGGACGCCTCCGTGTCCGCTCTCATGCCCGAGGCCCAGATCTACGGCGCGGGCATGACCTGGTCGTGGAATCCCCGCCGGATGATCTTCAACAAGGTGTATGACTGCGCCCAGGTGCTGCCAGACGGCTCCACGGCGCCCATCGAGGACGACAGGCTCTACCGGGTGGTCACCGGCCTGTACACCGGGCAGATGCTGGGCACCGTCAACGACCAGTCCTACGGCATCCTGGCCATTACCCCAAAGGACGCAGAGGGCAATGTGATCACCGACTATGAGGAACACATCATTCACAACCCCAACGGCTCTGAGGTGAAGGAGTGGTACGCCCTGGCCTCCTACCTCCAGTCCATGGGTACGGTGGACGGGCGCTACGCCGCACCCGAGGGCCGCAAGACCGCCAACCCCACCTGGAACCCCCTGAACCTGCTGCGGAACCTGAACCTGTTCGGCGCTCTGGCGGTGCTTTTGGTGGTGCTGGCGGCCGCCCTGGCAGTGTTCCTGGTCTACTGGCTGTTCTTCCGGAACCGCCGCCGGCGGTATGGCGCCCGGCGCAGAATCCGGAGCAGCTACCGGCCCTATCGGGGCTGAACAGCCCGTTGGAGAGGAGCGAGGGATGAGATGAGGGAGAACAACTACGACAACCCGGAATTTTTTGACCGATACGCCTGGTTTCCCCGGTCGGTGGAGGGCCTCTCCGCCGCCGGGGAGTGGCATGAGCTGAAGCGGCTGCTGCCGGACTTTTCCGGCAAGCGGGTGCTGGACCTGGGCTGCGGCTTCGGCTGGCACTGCCGGTATGCCTCCGACCAGGGCGCGGCGGCGGTGATCGGAGTGGATCTTTCGGAGAACATGCTGGCAAAGGCCCGGGCAGACACGTTTGACGAGCGCATCCACTATGTCCGCGCCGCCATGGAGGACGTGGATTTCCCACCGGAATCCTTTGAGGTGGTACTCAGCTCCCTGGCCCTCCACTATGTGGAGGAGCTGGAACCCCTGGTGAGGCGTGTGTACGACTGGCTCGCCCCCGGCGGAGACTTCGTGTTCTCCTGTGAGCATCCGGTGTTCACCGCCGAGGGCGCTCAGGAGTGGGTCGCCGGCCCCGACGGCGCGCCCCTTTTCTGGCCGGTGGACCGCTACTTTGACGAGGGCCGCCGGACGGCCCACTTCCTGGGCTGTGACGTGGTCAAGTACCACCGCACCCTGACCACCTATGTCAGCACCCTGCTGGGGGCCGGCTTTGTGCTGCGGGCCCTGGTGGAGCCCCGGCCGGATCCCCGGCTGATGGACGTGCCCGGCATGGCCGACGAGCTGCGCCGGCCCATGATGCTGATCCTGGCCGCGCAAAAGCCGGGGAGGGCATAGCATCCAGGAGGGCATACGGCCGGGGCGGCGGCGCATCAGGCAGCAAAAAGACAGTGGGAACCCGCGCCGCCAATCCCCGCCGCGCGGAATGTCAAGAGAGGTTCTGCAAAAGGGGAGGAGCGAAGCATAAGACAGAGCGAGCTTCAAAAATATGGAGGAAAGTGACAATATGCCTATTTGTGAGCCAAAGGATTATGAAGATGTAATTGCTCGTATCCAGAAAAAACAAATTGGCGATGCGCAGATAGATAAAGTCTTTTCCACCGTTTCCTCTGAAATTGGAGATAGGATCTGGGAGAAATGGGAAGATTTCACAGAGAGATGGCATTTGGAGGAAGAAAGCGGGCTGGAAAATGAAATGCTGGACATGGTGAAACGCGATGTATCATGGGCGTGCATAGAAAGAATATTAAATGTGCAGGGCTTTTACAGTGCCTTGCTTGAAATTTATAAAGACGGCTATTTCCCTTGTGCTTGGATCGGGGTTTATCCCAATGGGCAGGCCGTGGTGCTGTAATAAATCCCATTTATCGGGGCGTTGAGCGGGACAAAACGGCGGATTGCACGGTGGTGCAATCCGCCGTCCCCATACCGGCGCGCGCCTGACTGCGTCTCTGAAAAAGAGACTGAAAGCGTCCTATGACTTGGATTTCGGCTTGAAGATCAGGGCCACCAGCAATCCGAAGAACACGGCGGCGGCGATGCCGCCCGCCGCGGCGGTGACGCCGCCGGTGAGGGCCCCCAGCACCCCCTGCTCCGACACCGCCTTGGCGGTGCCCTTGGCCAGCAGGTAGCCGAAGCCGGTGAGGGGCACCGCGGCCCCCGCGCCGCCGAATTCCGCGATATATTTGTAGAGGCCCAGCCCCCCCAGCACCACCCCGGATACCACATAGAGTACCAGAATCCGGGCGGGGGTCAGCTTGGTCTTGTCGATGAGCACCTGCCCGATCAGGCAGAGCACGCCCCCGCACAGGAAGGCGCGGGCATATTCCCAGAAGATTTCCATTTCAGACACCTCAATCCTTCGGCCCTTCCAGGGCCGCGGCATGGCAGATGCAGGGGATGCTCTCCCCCTGCTGGGTGGAGGTGGGGGAGAGCAGGGCCCCGGTGCCGCAGAAGAGCAGCCTGTTCCACCGCCCCTGGCTCATCCCGTTGAGCAGCAGCCCGCAGAGCACCACGGCGGAGCAGCCGCAGCCAGACCCGCCGCAGTGGACATCCTGCCTCTCCCCGTCGTAGATGAGCACGCCGCAGTCGGCCAGGTTGGGCAGCTCCACCCCGTCCCGGCGGAAGAGATCCAGCAGGAGCTCCTTGCCCAGGCTGCCCAGGTCCCCGGTGAGGATCAGGTCATAGTCCGACGGCTTCCGGCCAGTGTCCTCCAGGTGGGCCTTGATGGTCTCGCAGGCCGCCGGGGCCATGGCCGCCCCCATGTTGTTGGCGTCCTTGATGCCCTTGTCCACGATCTTCCCTGTGGTCACATGGGTCACCCGGGGGCCCGTCCCCTGGGCGGACAGGATCACACAGCCGGAGCCGGTGACCGTCCACTGGGCGGTGGGGGTGCGCTGCCCGCCGTACTCCAGGGGAGTGCGGTACTGCCGCTCGGCGGAGCAGAAGTGGGAGGAGGTCATGGCGGCGGCGTACTCGCCAAAGCATCCGTCCAGCAGCAGGGCCGCCAGGGACAGGCTCTCCGCCATGGTGGAGCAGGCCCCGTACAGCCCGTAAAAGGGCACGTCCTGCCCCCGGAGGGCAAAGCCGGTGCCGATGCACTGGTTGAGCAGATCTCCCGCCAGGATATAGTCCAGGCGGGAGGCGGACAGCCCCGCCTTGTCCAGGGCGGTGGACAGGGCCAGCTTCTGCATGGCGCTCTCCGCCTTCTCCCAGCTCTTCTCCCCAAAGGTGTCGTCCTGGTTCACCAGGTCGAAGGTGTCTGCAAGGGGGCCGTCCCCCTCCTTTTTGCCCACCACGCTGGCAAAGCCGGCCACGGCGGGCGGGTGGGCCAGGGCGACGGTCTGCCGCCCCTGCTTTTTGGTGTTCAAGCCCCCGCCTCCTTTCTGTTGCTGGTGCTATTTTGAACGAAAAGGCGGGAAAATATGAGGCCGGATTTTATGCCCGGACATGCTGGTCAAACGGGGCGCTTTGCGCTATAATAATATTGATTGAACAGATCACACCTCACACTGCGCCGCCGGAAGGCCGGCGCAGCAATTTGATTTGTATGTGGAGGTCATCCATGGTCGAGCAAGCCAAGCGCACCCTGGCCTACCTCTGCCCAGCCTGCCGGCAGAGTGTGGTGGTGGAGCGCACCGTGTTCCAGCTGGCGGCGTCCGCCAACGAGCTGCCCTGTCCCTGCGGAAAATCCGCCCTCCGGGTGGAGCTGATGGGGGACCGGGTGCGCCTCACCGTGCCCTGCCTGTTCTGCGGCAGGGAGCACAGCGTCACCTGCTCCGCCCACGCCTTTCTCCATGAGCGGGTGCTGGCCTTCTCCTGCGCAGCCTCCGGGCTGGACTGCTGTTATGTGGGGGAGGAGGGGGCGGTCTTTGCCGCCCTGAAGCGCCTGGAGGAGGCGGCGGACAAGCTGGAGGCCCGGGGGGGAGAGAAGGGCGCCTTCCTGGACGAGCTGGTGATGCACGAGGTGCTCTCCGAGCTCAAGGAGATCGCCCAGCGGGGCGGCATCTCCTGCACCTGTGGCTCCAGAGACTGGAAGCTCCAGGTCAACTACAGCTCCATCGACCTGTTCTGTGCCGACTGCGGCGGGGCCATGCGCATCCCGGCGGCTACCGCCAGCGACATCGACGACATCTGCTGCAAGGATAAGCTGGTCATCCGCGGACAGGCGTAGAGGGGGGCGGCGCTGATGTATTACGAAAAAACCTACATGGTGGATTCCCGGGACATCGACCCCTGGTATCACTGCCGCCCCTCCGGCCTGCTGGGGGCCCTTCAGGAGGCGGCGGTGGAGGCGGCCTGCGCCCTCCACGTCTCCCGGGAGGAGACGCTGGCCAAGTACAACTGCTTCTGGATGCTGGCGCGGATGTGGTACCGCCTGGACCGGCCGCTGGGCTGGGGGGACGACATCACCATCCGCACCTGGCACCGGGGCGCCCGGGGGGCGTCCACCTACCGGGATTTCGACCTGTACGCGGAGGGGAAGCCGGTGGGGGAGGCGGTGTCCACCTGGGTGCTGGCCGACGCGGACACGCACCGGATTTTCCGCATGAGCAGGGTGGACGAGTTCCAGGGCACCGACGGCGGGGCGCTGAACAAGAGCCGCACCCTCTCCGGCCTCCACCTGCCGGAGCACATGGAGCACGCGGAGAGCCGCGCCCTCCACTACAGCGACACCGACGTCAACGGCCATGTGAACAATGTGCGCTATGTGGACTTTATCTGCGACGCCCTCCATATGGAGCACCTGGGCCCCGGCCGCTATGTGTCCTCCCTCCAGGTGGGCTACCTGGCCGAGTGCATGGCCGGGGAGACCATCGAGCTCTACACCGGACAGGCCGGCGGCGTCTGGTATGTCCACGGCGCGGACCGGGACGGGAAGAGCCGGTTCGACGGGGCGGTGGAGCTGGCAGACATTCGGCCTTGACAGGAGATGCCCCATCGAGTAAAATAGGTAAAATTTCACCCTATCATCAAGAAGAGATAAGGAGATGCACCATGGTCAACACCGACGAGCGAGAGAAGTTCACCCGGCAGGGCCTCACCTTCGACGACGTGCTGCTCATCCCGGCGGAGAGCGACGTCCTGCCCGCAGACATCGACCTGCACACCCAGCTCACCCGCAAGATCAAGCTGAACATTCCCCTCATGAGCGCCGCCATGGATACCGTCACCGAGTACCGCATGGCCATCGCCATCGCCCGGGAGGGCGGCATCGGCATCATCCATAAGAATATGTCCATCGGCGCCCAGGCCGAGCAGGTGGACATGGTGAAGCGCAGTGAGAACGGCGTCATCACCAACCCCTTCTGGCTGGCCCCCGGCCACACCCTGGCCGAGGCCGACGAGCTCATGGCCAAGTACCGCATCTCCGGCGTGCCCATCTGCAAGGACGGCAAGCTCATCGGCATCATCACCAACCGGGACATGAAGTTTGAGACCGACATGAGCCAGCTGGTGGACAACGTGATGACCAAGGAGAACCTGGTCACCGCCAAGGAGGGCGTCACCCTGGAGGAGGCCAAGGAGATCCTCCGGCGCCACAAGATCGAGAAGCTGCCCATCGTGGACGACGAATACCACCTGAAGGGCCTTATCACCATCAAGGACATTGAGAAGGCCACCGTATACCCCAACTCCGCCCGGGACGAGAAGGGCCGCCTGCTGGTGGGCGCCGCCATCGGCGTCACAGCCGACGTGCTGGACCGGGTGCGGGCCCTGGTGGAGGCCGGTGTGGACGTGCTCTGCCTGGATTCCGCCCATGGCCACTCCCACAACATCCTGGACTGCGTGCGCCGGGTGAAGGCGCTGTACCCCGACGTGCAGCTCATCGCCGGCAACGTGGCCACCGCCGAGGGCACCCGCGCCCTCATTGAGGCGGGCGCCGACTGCGTGAAGATCGGCATCGGCCCCGGCTCCATCTGCACCACCCG
>CALWXU010000051.1 GCA_944385585.1 uncultured Flavonifractor sp. | reverse complement strand
TTGCCGTGGGTGAAGGACTCCACCTTGGAGGTGTACACGTCCCCGGCGATGTTCTTGGTCTTGTTCTTCTTGGCGAAGATCACCGGGCAATCAAAAAACTGCGCAGTTACGCACGCGATCCCGATCCCCGATGCCTCGATGGTCAAAATCTTGGTAACTCCGCAGTCTCCGAACAGGCGCAGGAACTCTCTCCCCATCTCCTGGAACAGCTTCACGTCCATCTGGTGGTTCAGGAAGCTGTCCACCTTCAGCACGCCGCCCTCCCGGATTTTTCCGTGGGTGCGGATGCGCTCCTCCAGCAGCTCCATAAAACCCTCTCCTTCTCTCTCAGAAAAACTAATTTCATTGTATCGAATTTTGGAAGGTCCTGCAACTGATTATATTCTATCAAAAATCCCCCCGCCCGTCACGCCTTTTTAGAAAATTTATACGGAAGAATTGCCCAAAGTCCGGCCTCTGATTTTGTGCACCCTGTTTTTTGTTGTGCTTTTCGTCGGTTTTTGGTACAATGCAGGTGGTTTCATCCCGCTGACGAAAAAGGAGATTCTGCTTATGGCAACCTGGATGCATCGAATCAGCGCCGCGGCCCTGTCCGCCGTGCTGCTGCTCGCCGCCGCCCCCCTCTCCCCCGCCGCCGACGCCGCCTTTGCCGACGCCGAGGGCAGCTGGGCCGCGGAGGTGATTGAGAAGGCGGGGGCCTACGGCCTGATGGAGGGCTACCCCGACGGCACCTTCGGCGTGGGCAGGGAGCTCACCCGGGTGGAGTTCGTCACCGTGCTGTGCCGCATGTTCTCCTGGGACACGGTGACGCCGGAGCGCCCCTCCTTCTCCGACTGCCCCGCCTCCCACTGGGCCTACTCCTATGTGGAGACCGCCCTGGCCAACGGCGTCATGGACGCCGGCGGCGCCTTCCGCCCGGCGGACTACATCAGCCGGGCGGAGATGGCGGTGATGCTGGTGCGGGCCCTGGGGTACCACGAGCTGGCCGGGCAGCTGGCCGACCTGCCCCTCCCCTTTGACGACGTGGCGGACAACCGGGGGTACATCGCCATCGCCTACGACATCGGCATGATCACCGGCGTGGAGGGGGCGGGCGGACAGCTCAAGTTCCTCCCCCGGGACTCCGCCGCCCGGGAGGAGGCCGCCGCCATGCTGGTGCGGGTGTATGAGCGGTACACGGACGGCATAGACTGGCTCCACGGGTTCTACGCCTTCTCCTCCTACTCCCAGATCGACCTGACCGCCTCCATGGACGGGGTGAGCGTGGGCTGGGCCCGGATGGAGTGCGACCCGGTCAGCGGGCCGTGGCTCAACTCCACCAGCGCGGGCGGCAACGACTGGGTGCGCCCCGCCGACCCCACCCCCGCCACCGGCTACTGGGCGGAGCGGGGCATCCCCTACAACCTCAATGTATACGCCTCCGACGGGGATTCCATCACCCTGTCCGACGGCACCGCCCTCTCCACCGTGGACGCGGTGGTGGGCGACCCGGCCCGGCGGGCCCAGGCGGTGTCCGCCCTGGTGTCCGCCGCGGCGGACTACGCGGGGATTACCGTCGACTTTGAGGCCCTGAAGGGGGCGGACACCCGGGCCAGCTTTGTCACCTTCCTCACCGAGCTGCGCGCCGCCCTGCCGGCGGACAAGACCCTCTACGTGTGCGTCCAGCCCGACACCTGGTACGACGGCTGGGACTACCGGGGCATCGGGGAGGCTGCCGACAGGGTGATCCTCATGGCCCACGACTACCAGTGGCCCTCGGTGCCCGAGTCCTATGTGGGCACCACCAACACCTACTCCCCCGTCACCCCCTTCGACCAGGTGTACGAGGCCCTGCGGGACCTCACCGACCCGGACACCGGCGTGGCCGACCGGGGCAAGCTGGCCCTGGCCATCTCCTTCGGCACCGCCGGGTTCCACGTGGACGAGAGCGGGAACCTGCTGGAGACCACCATCTACCACCCGGCCATGGCCACCCTGGCCGGCCGGCTCAACCAGAGCGACACCGTGGTGACCTACGACACCGCCGCCCGCAACCCCTATGCCCTCTACACCACCGAGGACGGCAGCCGTTACAAGATCTGGTACGAGAACGAGCAGAGCGTGGTGGACAAGATCCAGCTGGCCCGCATGTTCGGCGTCAACG
Organism: uncultured Flavonifractor sp.; assembly: GCA_944385585.1. GTDB lineage: Bacteria > Bacillota > Clostridia > Oscillospirales > Oscillospiraceae > Flavonifractor. The sequence continues at coordinate 12,943 of CALWXU010000051.1, read as the reverse complement.
GCGTGTCCCTGTGGCGCATCGGCAACATCCCCAACGCCGACGGCTACGACGTGTGGAGCGCCGTCCTGTCCCAGCGGTGAGCCGCCGGCCCTACATACCTTGATTTCCGGGAGGGAATCCGATGAAGCGCAGACAGATGATCCTGGAGTTTTTGCTGATGAACCTGGGCACCCTGCTGGTGAGCGTGGGGGTGTACTTCTTCAAGTTCCCCAACAACTTCTCCATGGGGGGCGTGTCCGGCCTGGCCGTGCTGCTGGGGGAGCTGTTCCCCGCCCTCTCCCCCTCCACCTTCAACACCATCATCAACGTGCTCTTCCTGGCGCTGGGCTTTGCGATGCTGGACAAGGGCTTCGGCTTCCGGACGGTGTACGCCTCCGTCCTGTCCGCCGTCCTCATCCAGGTCTTTTCCTGGGTGTTCCCCATGGACGCGCCCCTCACCGACGAGCTGATGCTGGAGCTGTTCTTCGCCGTGATCCTCCCCGCCCTGGGGGCCGCCATCCTGTTCAACATCGACGCCTCCTCCGGCGGCACCGACATTTTGGCCATGATCCTGAAGAAGTACACCGGCATGGACGTGGGCCACGCCCTGCTGGTGTCCGACGTGGTGATCGCCGCGGCGGCCCTGTTTGTGTTCGACGTCCGCTCCGGCCTGTGCTCCCTGCTGGGCCTGGCCCTCAAGTCCGTGCTGGTGGACAGCGCCATCGAGTCCCTCAACCGCCGCAAGGCCTTCTTCGTCATCACCTCCGACCCGGAGCACGTGTGCGACTACGTGACCCACACCCTGGGCCGGGGGGCCACCGTGTGGCAGGCCAAGGGGGCCTACACCGACCAGACCCACCACGTGGTGCTCACCGTCCTGTCCCGGGGGCAGGCGGTGGCCATGCGCCGCCACCTGCGGCAGGTGGACCCCAAGGCCTTCCTCATCGTGGCCAACTCCAGCGAGATCTTCGGCAAGGGCTTCCTGCGGGCCTGAGCGGGCCGCCTCCCTGAACCAGTGCAGGCTGTGGCTGGAGCATATTCTGCGGAAGCTGGAGGCCGGGGCCCTGCCGCCTGAGGGCGGCAGGGCCCTGGGCGCGTCGGCGCGCTTGCCGCGGCCCGGGATGAATTTGGAAAATATTTCCCACTCGACAGCTTACAGCATTTTTTGCGGCAGAATATGGTAATATATGGTTATCCAAAGTTCTGCCACAAAGGAGGAATTCCGATGCCGCTGCTGCGTCGAAAGGGATTGTTTGAGAGCAATAAGGTGGTGTTCCTGCCGCTTGTGGCCATCTCCCCCAACCCGGACCAGCCCCGGCGGCACTTTTCCCAGGAGGGGCTGGAGGAGCTGGCCGCCTCCATCGGGGAGCACGGGGTGCTCCAGCCCCTGTCGGTGCGGCGCACCGCCGGGGGGTACGAGCTCATCTCCGGGGAGCGGCGGCTGCGGGCCGCCAGGATGGCCGGGCTGGACGAGGTGCCCTGCATCCTGGTGAGCGCGGACAGCCAGGAGTCCTCGGTGCTGGCGCTGGTGGAGAACCTCCAGCGGCGGGACCTGGATTTTGTGGAGGAGGCCCTGGCCCTGGCCCGCCTGATCCAGACCTGCCAGCTCTCCCAGGAGGAGGCGGCGAAGAAGCTGGGCAAGTCCCAGTCCGCCATCGCCAACAAGCTGCGGCTGCTCAAGCTGCCCCCCGATGTGCTGACCTTCCTGCGGGAGCACGGCTGCACCGAGCGCCACGCCCGGGCCCTCCTCCGCCTGCCCACGCCGGAGCAGCAGACCGCCGCCGCCCGGGTGGTGGCGGAGCGGGGGCTGACCGTGGCCAGGACGGAGGAGTACGTGGAGCGCCTCCTCCACCCCGCGCCCCCGCCCCGGCGGCCCGTCTTTGTGCTCAAGGACGTGCGGCTCTTCCTGAACACGGTGAGCCGGGGCCTGTCCATGATGAAGAGCGCCGGCGTCCAGGCAGACTGCACCCGCCAGGAGACGGACGACGCCATCCGCCTGACCATCACCATCCCCAAGTAGGGGCGCGCGTTGCGCGCCCGCCTTCCCCATGCGCGGGCCCGTGTTTCACGTGAAACATGGGCCCCTTTTTTATGATTTTATGAATTTTGTCCTGTTTCACGTGAAACAGCCGAAAATGAGTTGAATTGCGCCCGCCGCCGCTATATAATAAAACCTGACCGTTTGAACCAGACATAAGGCAGGTGTGCTATGGCAAAAACCATCGCAATTGTGAATCAGAAGGGCGGCGTGGGAAAGACTACCACCTGTGTCAACCTGGCCGCCGCCCTGAAAAATCTCGGCTGCAGGGTGCTGGCCTGCGACTTCGACCCCCAGGCCAACACCACCTCCGGCTTCGGGGTGGACAAGACCGTCTCCCCCAACGTGTACGACATCCTCCTCAACGGGGCGGAGACCGCCAAGGCCGTCCAGTCCACCCCCTACGGGGACGTGATCCCCTCCAACAAGGCCCTGGCCGGGGCCACGGTGGAGATGATCGGCCTGGACCGACGGGAATACCGGCTGAAGGACGCCCTGGACACGGTGGCGGAGGGCTATGACTACGTGTTCATCGACTGCCCCCCCTCCCTGGAGCTGCTCACCCTCAACGCCCTGTGCGCCGCCGACACGGTGCTGGTGCCCGTCCAGTGCGAGTACTACGCCCTGGAGGGCCTCAGCGACCTGCTGTCCACGGTGCGCATCGTCAAGCGCTCCCTCAACCCCCGCATCGCCCTGGAGGGGGTGGTGCTCACCATGTACGACGGCCGCACCAACCTGTCCATGCAGGTGGCGGAGGAGGTCAAGCGCCACTTCCCCGGGCAGGTGTACGCCACGGTGATCCCCCGCAACGTGCGCCTGTCCGAGGCGCCCAGCTACGGCAGGCCGGTGAGCGCCTACGACGGCCTGTCCCGGGGGGCGGAGGCCTACGACGCCCTGGCCAGAGAGCTGCTGGAGCACAACCAATACGCGGTGACCCGCGTGGAAAGGAAGGCGTAACGCAATGGCAATGGAACGGGGCCTGGGCCGCGGCCTGGGCGCGCTGCTGGGGGACGCCGCCCTCCAGTCCCAGGAGGGGGGCTCCCTCTCCCTCCCCATCTCCCAGGTGGAGCCGGGCCTGAAGCAGCCCCGCAAGCGGTTTGACGAGGAGTCCCTCCAGGATCTGGCGGACTCCATCCGCATCCACGGGGTGATCCAGCCGCTGACCGTGCGGCGGCTGTCCTCCGGCTACTACCAGATCATCGCCGGGGAGCGGCGGTGGCGGGCCGCCAAGCTGGCCGGCCTCACCGAGGTGCCCGCCGTCATCATCGAGGCCGACGACCGGAAGGTGATGGAGCTGGGCCTGATCGAGAACCTCCAGCGGGAGGATCTGAACCCCATGGAGGAGGCCAACGGCTACAAGGTGCTCATGGAGGAGTACGGCCTCACCCAGGAGGAGGTGGCCCAGCGGGTGGGCAAGTCCCGCCCGGCGGTGGCCAACGCCCTGCGGCTGCTGGCCCTGCCCGACCCGGTGCACCAGCTTCTGGAGGAGGGCAGGCTGTCCGCCGGCCACGCCCGGGCCATCCTGGCCGTCCCCACCGGGGAGCTGCAGAAAAAGCTGGCCGGCAAGGTGGTGGCGGAGGGGCTGTCCGTCCGCCAGACCGAGGCCCTGGCCAAGCGCCTGGCCGCCGGGGAGAAGGAGAAGGCCGCGCCCAGGCCCTCCGCCGGCCCGGACCTCTCCCTCTACCTCCAGGAGGCGGAGAAGAGCCTGTCCGGCCGGTTCGGACGGAGGGTCCACATCGTCAACGGCCGGAAGAAGGGCAAAATTGAGCTGGAATACTACAACCCGGAGGATCTGAACACCCTGCTGGAGCTGCTGGAGCGGCTCCCGGCCGCCGGAAAAGGAGGCCCGTCCCTGTGAACACCGAATCCGACAAGCAGGAGCGGGGCAGGCTCCAGCACGCGGCGGAGCACGAGCGGCCCCGCCGGCGCGGCTCCGTGCTGATCTACCTGGTCATCCTCTTCGCCGCCGCCTTCCTGCTGCTGCTGATGTCCTTCCTGATGCAGCAGCGGGCCAACCAGGAGGCCATCGACAACCTCCAGCAGACCTCGGAGTCCGCCGTCCAGTCCCTGGAGAACCTGCTCCAGGAGAACGAGGCCCTGAAGGAGCAGAACGGGGCGCTGCAGACGCAGGTGGACGAGCTCCAGGGGCAGCTGGACGGCGCCGCCCAGGCGGGGCAGGAGGAGCTGGACGCCCTCCAGGCCCAGGTGGACGCCCTCACCTATCTGAACCAGATCCGCGCCCTCTACAACGACCACCGCAACGCCGACGCCCGGGACGTGGCCGCCGCCGCGGAGGCCGCCCTGGCCGGCCGGGGGGGCATGGAGGGGGTGCTGGGGGAGATCTCCGCCGCCCTCACCCAGGAGGAGCGGGAGAACTACGACCCCCTGGAGGCCTACCGCTCCCTGAGCGAGTGGCTGAACTAGCCCGATAGGGTCTGCCCTTGTCCTGTTTCACGTGAAACATCGTCGGGGCAAAGTCCGTTCCGTTTCGTCCGGCACAGGCGCCGGACATCCACTCCACTCCCTTGCCCCTCCTCCCCACGCGCCCCGCGGCAAGGCCCTGGGCTCGCGCGGGGCCCCATTGCAGACCGCTCCAGGTATATTACCCCAATACACGAAACCAAACAACGAGGAGAATCAACCATGCTGGACATCAAATTCATCCGGGAGAACCCCGACGCCGTCAAGGAGAACATCCAGAAGAAGTTCCAGGAGGAGAAGCTGCCCCTGGTGGACCAGGTGATCGCCCTGGACGCGGAGAACCGCAGGACCATTCAGGAGGCCCAGGAGCTGCGCACCGCCCGCAACGCCAAGAGCAAGCAGGTGGGCATGCTGATGGGGCAGGCCAAGAAGGACCCCTCCAAGCTGGCCGAGGCCGAGGCCCTCAAGGCCGAGGTGAAGGCGGACGCCGACCGGCTCTCCTACCTGGAGGGCCGGGAGGACGAGCTGGCCCGGGAGATCCGCAGGCTCCTGCTGGTGATCCCCCAGATGATCGACCCCTCCGTGCCCATCGGCCCCGACGACAGCTGCAACGTGGAGGTGGAGCGCTTCGGCGAGCCGGTGGTGCCCCCCTTCCCCGTCCCCTACCATACCGAGATCATGGAGTCCTTCGGCGGCATCGACCTGGACGCCGCCGGCCGGGTGTCCGGCTCCGGCTTCTACTACCTGCTGGGGGACATCGCCCGCCTCCACGAGGCGGTGCTGGCCTGCGGCCGGGACTTCATGATTGACAAGGGCTTCACCTACGTCATCCCCCCCTTCATGATCCACGGCAACGTGGTGGAGGGGGTCATGAGCCAGACCGACATGGACGGCATGATGTACAAGATCGAGGGGGAGGACCTCTACCTCATCGGCACCTCCGAGCACTCCATGATCGGCCGCTTCATCGACCAGCTCCTCCCCGAGGAGGCCCTGCCCCAGACCCTCACCTCCTACTCCCCCTGCTTCCGCAAGGAGAAGGGCGCCCACGGCATCGAGGAGCGGGGCGTCTACCGCATCCACCAGTTTGAGAAGCAGGAGATGATCGTGGTCTGTAAGCCCGAGGACTCCATGCGGTGGTACGAGCAGATGTGGCGCTACTCCGTGGAGCTCTTCCGCGCCTTCGACATCCCCGTGCGGCAGCTGGAGTGCTGCTCCGGCGATCTGGCCGACCTGAAGGTCAAGTCCTGTGACATCGAGGCCTGGTCCCCCCGGCAGCAGAAGTATTTTGAGGTGTGCTCCTGCTCCAACCTGGGCGACGCCCAGGCCCGCCGCCTGAAGATCCGCGTCAAGGGGGCCGACGGCAGGACCTACCTGCCCCACACCCTCAACAACACCGTGGTGGCGCCCCCCCGCATGCTCATCGCCCTGCTGGAGAACAACCTGCAGGCCGACGGCAGCGTGAAGATCCCCAAAATCCTCCAGCCCTATATGGGCGGCAAGGAAGTGCTGACGCCCAGGGCGTGAGGACGCAGACGCCCGCCCGCAGAAGGAGGCACACATGTCTGATCAACCCAATCCCAACCACGAGAACCAGGAGGACCGCCCCTCCTACACCCCCGCCTCCCCGGTGAAGCGCACCCTGGCCTGGGTGGGGCTGGTGTACATGCTGGCCCTGGTGGGCCTCAACCTCTACCCCTTTTTCAACGGCGGGCAGTACCTGCACGGCATCTACCCCCTGCTGGCCTGCCCCGCCGCCGCCGGTCTGGCGGTGGTCGCCCTGATGCAGCTGCGGCAGAAGGACTGCCTGCCCTCCAAAAAGGCGGTGATGGGCCTGCTGGCCGCCGGGTGCGCCGTGGTATTCGCGGCGGGCCTGGTGCAGGGGCTCCCCCCCCTGCTGGCCGGACTGGGGGTGTGAGCCGTGGAAGCGCGCATCACACAGGGCCTGTCCGGGCTGGGCCTCACCCCGCCCCCCGGCGCCGCCGCCCGGCTGGCGGAGTACGGCCGCCTGCTGCTGGAACAGAACCAGGTCATGAACCTGACCGCCATCACCGACCCGGACCAGGTGGTGGACCTCCACTTCCTGGACAGCGCCGCCCTGCTCACCCTGGGTCTGGATTTTCGGGGAAAATCCCTCATCGACGTGGGCACCGGGGCCGGCTTCCCCGGCCTGCCTTTGAAGCTCCTGGAGCCCACCCTGGAGCTCACCCTGCTAGACAGCCTGGGCAAGCGGGTCCACTGGCTGGAGACGGTGTGTGAGGCCCTCTCCCTGGACGGCATCACCTGCCTCCACGCCCGGGCGGAGGAGCAGGCCCTCCTCCCCGGCTTCCGGGATTCCTTCGACTTCGCCGCCTCCCGGGCGGTGGCCTCCCTGGAGCTGCTGTGCGAGCTCTGCCTGCCCTACGTCAGGCCGGGGGGCCGCTTCCTGGCCATGAAGAGCGTGGACAGCGGCCCGGAGACAGACCGGGCCGCCCGGGCCATCGCCAAGCTGGGGGGGCGGCTGCTGCCCAGCGTGGACTACGCCATCCCCGGCACCCAGGTGCGCCACCGGGTGGTGGTGGTGGAAAAATTGTCCAGCACTCCCAAGGGCTACCCGCGCCGATGGGCAAAAATCCAGAAAGCTCCCCTATAGAGAAAAACATTTCGCCAATTTGCACAAAACCATTGATTCCACCCCCCAAGTATGATAAGGTAGAGATAACCGCAGACAGGAGTGAGCCTATGTCCACTGCAATTGTGATCACATCGGGGAAGGGCGGCACGGGAAAGACCTCCCTCACCGGGGGCGTGGGCTCCTGCCTGGCCGCCCTGGGCCACCGGGTGCTGTGCATCGACATGGACATCGGCCTGCGCAACCTGGACCTGACCCTGGGACTCAGCGACCGGGCGCTGATGGACTTCACCGACGTGCTGGAGGGGCGGTGCACCCTGGAGCGGGCCGCCGTGCCCCATCCGGACATCCGCGGGCTGTCCCTGCTCACCGCGCCGGTCAACCTGCCCGACGCGCCCCTGGAGGAGGCCGCCATGAGAGACCTGCTCCGGCAGGCCAAGGCGGCCTACGACTTCATCCTGATGGACTCCCCCGCCGGGCTGGGCGAGGGGTTCCGCCTGGCCTGCTGCGGGGCCGACCGGGCGGTGGTGGTGTCCACCACCGACGCCTCCGCCCTGCGGGACGCCCAGCGCACCGTGGCCCTCCTGCGGGAGCGGCTCCCCCACATCCACCTGGTGGTCAACCGGGTGCAGCCCAGGCTGCTGCGCCGGCTCCACACCACCATCGACGACGCCATGGACACCGCCGGCCTGCCCCTGCTGGGCATCGTGCCGGAGGACCCCCAGGTCCTGCTGTGCGCCAACCAGGGCCGCCCGCTGATCCTCCAGGCAAGCCGGGGGGCGGCCACCGCCTATCTGAACATCGCCCGGCGCCTGCTGGGGCAGCGCGCCCCCCTCATGAAGCTCCACGCACTGTAAAACGGAAAGAAGGTTGCCCACTATGAATATCGCCCTGATGAGCCACGACCGGAAGAAGGAGCTCATGGTACAGTTCTGCATCGCCTACTGCGGGATTTTGTCCAAGCACACCATCTGCGCCACCAACACCACCGGCCGCCTGGTGGCCGAGGCCACCGGCCTGCCCGTGCAGCTGTTCCTCTCCCACGAGCACGGCGGCAGCCAGCAGATCGGCGCCCGCATCGCCTATAACGAGATCGACATGGTGCTGTTCTTCTCCGACCCCCAGTCCAGCGACCTGGACGCGGACGTGAAGTATATCACCAAGCTGTGCGACCAGTACAACATCCCCTACGCCACCAACCTGGCCACCGCCGAGATCCTCATCCACGGCCTGGAGCGGGGCGATCTGGACTGGCGGGACATCATCAACCCCAAGACCAAGCCCTTTACCGCGTAGGGAGAACCGGCTGCCGCCCCCGCTCCAGACGCCGCCGAAGGGCGGCGCGGCGGCCCATGCCGCCGAAGGCCGACGGAATTACATTTCGTCGGCCGCAAATCAAAATCATCGGGGTCCCCGCGCGGCGCAAAGCGCCGGGTGGGGCGCGGGGAGACTTGGACTGGCGGGACATCATCAACCCCAAGACCAAGCCCTTTACCGCGTAATCCCCTGACTGACCCAGGCAGGACAGGCAGGCCACCGCTTGGCTGCCCGCCTTTTTGCTGGAAAGGAGCCCGGTATGAAACGCATCCAGACCCTCGCCGCCGTCGGGGCCATTGCCGCCCTGCTTCTGCTGGTCCTCACCCTGCGGCAGGTGTCCGCCCTGCGGGAGGAGGTGGACGGCCTCCAGGACCGCCTGTCCCGAATGGAGCAGGGCCTCGCCGATGAGATCAGCGGCATCGACAACGCCGTCCGCCGGACGCTGGAGGCCCAGGGCAGCCTGTTCTCCGACGCCGCCGCCCAGCTGGACTACCGGGACGGGGCCCTGGTGCTCACCGCCGCCGTGCTGCCCAAGGAGGTGGGGGCGGACGAGGTCCTCACCCTATCCGCGGGCGGGGTGAGCGCCCCCATGGCCGCCGGGGCAGACGGGACGTACACCGGCACCCTCACCCTCCCCCTGGTGCAGGAGCTCACCCCCACGGTGGCCTTCACCTCCCCCGCCGGCATCCGGCAGGAGGCGCTGGACTACCTGTGGACGGGGGACATGCTCACCGTGGACGGGGAGAGCACCTATGACGCCGCAGAGGACGGGACCGCCGCCGTGTATGTGGGGCTGGACCCCTACGGCGATGGCCCGGTGGAGGGCCGGGCGGACGTGGCCTCCCTGACCCTCCGGGTGGTGGACGCCCCCACCGGCATCCAGCTGGGCGAGATCGGGATGGAGCCTGTCAACCCGCCGGACCAGGGGACCTCCACCGGCTCCACCGCCTCGGCGGTCAATCTTGACGCGCTGTGGTACAGCGCCGACATAAGCGAGTACGTCCGGGAGAAGCCCTATGACCTGGAGCTCTGGGCCGTCCTCACCACCAGCGGCGGGCTGGAGCTCACCGACAGCGGCCCGGCCGTCACCCTTCACGCGGAGGAGGGGCGGGAGGGCGGCAGCTCCGGCGACCTGTCCCTCTCCCCCGCCTGGGCGGAATAAGGATTGACTTTTCCCCCGCTTTGGGATACTATGGTTACGCAAAACCGCCCTGACGGGGCAGGTACCGCGCACACCACCGCCACAGAGAGGACGCCATTGGCTGAAAGCGTCCGCGGCAGGGGCGCGGGAGACGGCCCTACCAGCGGGCCCGGAGACGGGCGCGGTCCCCTTCCCGCACCAGAAGGACAGAGGGGGCGGGGTTCCCGCCCTGAACATGGGTGGCACCACGAGAGCCGGCGCTCTCGTCCCGTGACGTGGGGCGAGAGCGCCGTTTTGCGCCCGGCGGCTGGACTGACGCGGTACGTCAGCTGCCGGGTCTGCGGTGGCGGATATCATCCGCCCGCCCTCTGTCCGTAGGGCCGCCATACATGGCGGCCGTCCCGTGGAGGCCCGGCAAACCCTGGAAGGGGCTGCGCTGTACCGGCCTGGCCCGCCGGGCCGCCGCCGGCGTCCTGCCCCTGAAATCCCCGGCGGCCGCGGCGGTCACCCATTCTCCATTCTCCATTCTCAATTGTCAATTATCAATTCTATAAGAGGAGCACGATTATGGCACACATCAAACCCAGAACCCTGTCCGGCTTCATGGAACTGCTGCCCCCGCGGCAGGTGCAGTTCGACCGGATGGTGGAAATCCTGCGCAAGAGCTATTCCCTGTACGGCTTCACCCCCCTGGACACCCCGGCCATCGAGGCGGCCGAGGTGCTGCTGGCCAAGGGCGGCGGCGAGACGGAGAAGCAGATCTACCGCTTCACCAAGGGGGACACCGACCTGGCCCTGCGCTTCGACCTGACGGTGCCCCTGGCCAAGTACGTGGCCCTGCACCAGAACGAGCTCACCTTCCCCTTCCGGCGGTTCCAGATCTCCAAGGTGTACCGGGGGGAGCGAGCCCAGAAGGGCCGCTACCGGGAGTTCTACCAGGCCGACATCGACGTCATCGGCGACGGCGCCCTGGACATCACCAACGAGGCGGAGATCCCCGCCATCATCTACAAGACCTTCACCGCCCTGGGCCTGCGCCGGTTCAAAATCCGGGTGAACAACCGGAAGGTCCTCAACGGCCTGTTCGCCATCCTGGGCCTGGAAAATCAGGCCGGCGACGTGATGCGCACCATCGACAAGCTGGAGAAGATCGGGCCGGAGAAGGTGAAGGCCATCCTGACCGACGACTTCGCCGTGCCGGCCCAGGCCGCCGACCAGCTGCTCTCCCTGCTCTCCGCCGCCGACCCCATGGCCGCGCTGGAGCCCTTCCGGGGTCAGAACGAGCTGTTCGACCAGGGCGTGGCCGAGCTGTCCACCGTGGCCAAATATATGTCCGCCTTCGGCGTGCCGGAGGACCACTTCATGGTGGACCTCACCATCGCCCGGGGCCTGGACTACTACACCGGCACCGTCTACGAGACCGTCATGCTGGACCACCCGGAGGTGGGCTCCATCTGCTCCGGCGGCCGGTATGATAACTTGGCGGAATATTACACCGAAAAACAACTCCCCGGCGTGGGCATTTCCATCGGCCTCACCCGCCTGTTCTCCGTGCTGGAGGCCCAGGGGTATCTGAACGACGACCTGATCACCGCCCCGGCGGACGTGCTGGTGCTCCCCATGACCGAGGACCTCACCGCCGCCATCTCCTTCGCCACTTCCCTGCGGGAGGCGGGGGTGCGGGCCCAGCTCTACACCGAGAAGAAGAAGTTCAAGCAGAAGCTGTCCTACGCGGACAAGCTGTCCATCCCCTTCGCCGCCCTGCTGGGGGAGGACGAGATCGCCCAGGGCAAGGTGACGGTGAAGGACCTGTCCACCGGCGTGCAGGAGACCCTCCCCCCGGCGGAGGCGGCGGCGCTGGTGCGCTCCGCCCTGGCCGCCCGGGCGGGCGGCGCGCCCATCCGGGAGCCGTAATCCGGAACGGCCGCGACGGATCGCGGCCCTGCATGCCTGATCTGTAGGGCCGCCATATATGGCGGCCGCCGTCCACCGTGAAACCCGGGGCATCCGTGGAACTTTTCCCCTCCCCCGCCGTCTAAAGGTGGAAATACAGACCATCCTAAGGAGGAAACCTTCCATGAAACAGCTCGCCGCTTTTGTGCTCTCCGCCGCCCTGCTGGCCGGCTCCGCCGCCGCCGTCACCCCGGAGGAGGCCTTCCCCGCCGTCAACACCTATCCCGGCTTCGCCGACGTGGCGGACACCGCCTGGTACGCCGACACGGTCCAGGTGTGCTACGAGGTGGGCCTCATGACCGGCACCAACACCGGCTTTGCCCCCGACCAGGTGCTCACCGTGGGGGAGGTGGCCGCCATCGCCGCCCGCATGAACGAGGCCATCACCGGGGACGCTATCCCGGAGGCCGACCCGGACCAGCCCTGGTATCAGCGGTATATAGACTGCCTGGAAAACCTGGGCGTCACCGTGCCGGACGGCGCGAAAACCGCCGCCCGGCAGGACTTCATCGCCCTCCTCTCCGCCGTGGTGCCGGAGGACATGCTCACCCCCATCAACACCATCACTTCCCTGCCCGACACGGAGGATGCCGATGTGCTGGCCTTCTACAACGCCGGCATCCTCACCGGTGTGGACGCCTGGGGCACCTTCGCCGGGGACAAGACCCTCACCCGGGCGGAGACCGCCGCCATGGTGGCCCGGGTGGCCCGGCCGGAGCTGCGGCAGGCCTTCACCCCCGCCGACACCAGCCTGCTGGAGGCCGCCGGCATGGAGGCCGACGACGTGCTGTTCTCCAATGGCGTCACCGCCGGGCAGCTCCTGCCCGTGGTGCAGGAGCTCATCGACGGGCTGGAGGCCGACTGCGCCGCCGCCGGCATGGAGTTCAACTGGTTCAACACCGTGGACGGCGTGGAGTTCCTGGACTACGTCACCGACACCGCCCTGGCCCGCCTGGGCGTCACCGAGGAGGACGGCACCGAGCTGTACGATAACTTCGACGTGCAGGTCTACTACGCCCGCCTGCTGGACCTGCGGGGCGAGGGGCTTGCGGAAAAATACGGTCTGGACCAGCCTCTGACCCGGTGATAAGGCCGCCCGTCCAGGGGATTTCCTATATCAGTTTGTTATCAATTATATGTATATTACAATTTGGAGTTGATTTTTGATGGAAAACGCGCGCACCCACTATCGCACCCACACCTGCGGGGAGCTCCGCATGGAGCACGTGGGGCAGACCGTCACCCTGGCGGGCTTTCTGGAGAACGTCCGGGAGGTGGGGCAGAACTTCGCCTTCGCCGTGCTGCGGGACTTCTACGGCGTGACCCAGGTGGTGATTGAGACCGAGGACATGTGGAGGGTGTTCAAGGGCCTGAACAAGGAGTCCACGGTGCAGATCACCGGCACCGTGCGGGAGCGGGACAGCAAGAACCCCAAGCTGCCCACCGGCGACATCGAGGTGGTGCCTGAGAAGGTGGAGGTGCT
>CALWXU010000050.1 GCA_944385585.1 uncultured Flavonifractor sp. | reverse complement strand
TCCAGCGACGCGCGCCGGATGGCCATGAGGTTGGGGCAGTCCTTGGAGGACGGGGACATGCGGAGATAGAGCCCACCCAGCTTTTCGCACAGGGGCCTAAACTCATGCCCCTTTTTTGGGGCGATGACGATGACCCGCTTGCCCTGCTCCCGTAGGCGGCCGCTGAGTGTAAGCAAAGTGAAGGTCTTGCCGGTGCCGGAGGATCCGCCGATCCACCAGTTGCCGTTGGTGTACTTGTAGTCGTCGTAGGGATCCAGGAATACCGGTGTCTTGTTATACATGTTGATGCCCAGGAACACCCCGTTCTTGTCGCTGAGTTCGTAGGAGGCAAAGGGGAAAGCGGCGGCCACGCCGCTGGTCAGGGCGTTGCGGCGTGCCTTTCGCTCCACATCCGGATCCAGCGCCAGCACGGGCAGGGTGGATAAAAACGCCTGCTCCTGCTTGTAGTCGCAGCGCCTGGCGATCATATCCACCGACACGCACAGCTGCTCCACCGCCGTCACCCGCTGCTCCAGGGTCTCGGCATCCTCCGCCGTGACCTCGATGATGGTGTGCATAGGCAGAAACTCCAGAAGAGGCCCCGGCTGTCCCGGCGGCACATAGATTTTGATGGTACGCATATTACATCACCCCGCTTCCTTCGGTAAATTCTGAAAGGCGCCTGAGAAAGCCATCGGCAAACCGGGCGGCCAGCTCCAAATTGCCCGCCATCCACCATACAGGAGCAGGCAGCGCGCAGTATATGGCCTCATACGCCGAACAGATGGATAAAAAGGGCAGCCGGACATCCTCTTCCATGTCAAGAAGGTCGGTCAGGTCCCGGCAAACGCTGTTCACGATCCTCATATCGCTATAGAAGTCGTATAGGTCGTCATAGAACACTCCGGCGTAAAGGCGGGAAACGACTGCCAGAGCATCCTTGTCCGGCCGTCCTTCCGCCGTCAGAAGCCCCATGCGGCGCAGGCGCTCCGGCGCGGAATCCCCAAATGGGTCAGGCGGGCGGGGAGCAGGGTATTTTTCATGTGACAAGAAGATCACCCTTTCATTTGGGCAATAAAAAAACCTGGCTCCGCAGAATTTCTGCGGAGCCAAGCCGATTGAAAAAACTCCTGTTATTCATCCTTTTCCGGTTCCACCGGGTCGGAGATGAACGAGGCGGTGGCCTCGATCATCCCGGTGACAACAGCGTTGAGCTGGGTGGCATTTTTCTCGGTGATGACCGGCTTGCCGGTGCGTTCCTCCAGCGCTTTGCGGGCAACACCCGCTACCTCGCCGCCCTGCCGGGCCACATCCATGCTGGCCGAAAAGCCCTCCGGCGCTGTTTCTCTGGAAATATCCCGGGTAGAAGCCTCCGCCAGCATCGTCAGCACCAACTCGGTATCGCTCATATTGTCCCGGAGATTCTGCTTCTTCAGGCCCTTCAGTTTCTTGTACTGCCGGGTCGTCATGCCAGACCAGGTGCGGGTGATCTCGTCTGTCAGGATGGCGAACTCCTTACCCCGTTCCACCCCGCGCTTTTGCCACTCTTCGGTCAATTCGTTGCGAATCCGGATGGACAGCAGCCGCTGATGGACCCAGTCCGGGTCGTAGCCCTTCTTCAGATAGGTCTCCAAAGCCCGGTCAATGGCCTGTTCCGGGTCGATGGTTTCCTCAATCCGCTCCCGGCCAACCTGGGCGAGCCAGCGTTTCATTGGTTCGGCGTGGGGAGAGGGAATAGACTGGATAATGCGCAGAAGTTGCTCTGTATTCGCAGCATCGGTCAGCCGCATTTTTCCATCTGGTGCTCTCATTTTCAACTGTACGATATTTTCGTACAGTTCATCTGCACCCTCCATTTTCAGTTTGCGCTTCAAATCGCTCCAATACCGCCGGGGATTCTCGCTTCCCGTCAGCACACGGATTACATCTATAATGGAGAAATACCACTCCTCCTGCTCCTCATCCCAGGCGGTGCGGATGGGCTGGTTCTCAAAACGCTGGATCTTGTCCTGCTCACTCATAATATTCCAGTCCTTTCTGATTCCTTGTCTGCATTATATCTCACCTGACCCGCTCCCGCAAGAACTCCAGAAACAGGGCCTCGATCTCCTGGTCGCTGCCAATCTTGTCCAGATAGGGGGTAAATTTCTTGCGATCAAAGGAGATCTTCCTTGGCGGGGCGCTACGCCGCTTGTCCGCCTCGGCGCGTGCTTCACGCCATGCGGCAAAAATAAGCTGCTTGTCCGCCGCAGGCGGCGGGCACTTCCGGGCTATGTACTGTACGGTGGCTTTATTGAGCTGATACCCCTTGATCCCGCACATCTCCACAAAGGCCCCCTGTGATTCTGAATCATAGTCGGCAACGAGGACTGCGCAGGCGAGGTTGAGCTTTTTGGGGTTGTCCTCCAGAATGGACTGCAGTTCTGGAATGAGTTGAGTCAGTTTGATGGCCTTGCGGATTTCGTACTCGGTCACACCGAAAAATTCCGCGACGATAGCTCGGGCGTTGTACCTTTGGCGATTATCGCCAAAGGTTTCTTTCGCCGCATTGCGTTGTCCGTTCCGGTTTTTCGTCTCCAGCAATGCTTTGTACGCCTTGCCCCTCTCGATGATAGACAGATCCTGCCTCTGAAGCAGATTCGTAAGGGTGGCGATGGAAATGGCTCTGGCATCATCCGCCACCACGATCTCCGCTGCGATTTTGGTCCAACCCGCAAGCCTCGCTGCGGCGGTGCGGTTGTGGCCAGCCAGGATCTCATAGCGGTCAGAGTGGGGGATGCGCCGGACGATGATCCGGACCAAAAGCCCTTCTTCCTGCAGCTGCTGGGCAAATGCCTCCAGTTTTGCGGGGGAGTATGGCTTGAAGCCAATATCCGCCGTAAAGAAGTTATCCAGCTTGTCCAGCGGAAGGTCGCAGATTTCAGAGGTGGTCGAAGGAGGCGCACGCTGGAAGATCTGTTGGTACGCCTCATCGCTGACCTGCAGTTCAGATGCCTGCTGGGTGGCCGCCATCCTGCGCTTGAGGATGGCGTTCATATCAGTCTTAGCCAAGGCAAAGCACCTCCCGGGCAAGACTGCGGTAGGACTCAGCAACGGCATTTTTCGGTGCGTACTCAAAAATGCTCTGGCCTGCCGCCGGACACTCCGCCACCTTGATGGAATATTCAATGGGCCGCTCAAACACATGGTAGCGGCCGCCGTAGATGTCCACCACGCTCTCCCGGACACTGCGGCACAGTTGGGGGCGGGTCTGGTACATCGTCAGTAGAATACCAGCTATCTCCAGCCTTGGATTGAATTTCTCCTTGATGGAGCGCACCATATCCAGCACATCTGGGACGCCTTCGCTGGCAAGAAAATGGGACTGGACCGGGATAATACAGTAGTCCGACGCTGCAAGAGCGTTGACAGTCAGCAGTTCATGCTTCAGTCCGCAGTCAATAATGATGTAGTCATAGGCGTCCTTTACAAAGGGCATGAGGCTGTCCATGACCTTTTCACAGGAGCGCTCAGTGTCGCCCACAGCGTTGTACTGGGAGAACTGCATCACCTGAAGCCGGGCTGCAGCATCGGCAAGCCGGCGGTTGGCGGGGATCAGGGAGAGGCCGCTTCCCGCAGGAAAGACCCCGCGATCAAGGTGAATTTCCAAGTCCTCCGGGTAGTCAATGGCGGCCAGCAGGAGATTTGCCAGTGTCCGCTTTTGCTCTGCGGGAGTATATCCCAGAGCTGCCGTGAGGTTACCCTGGGGATCGTTGTCAATGAGGAGAACTTTCTTTCCGGCATCGGACAGGGCCGCGCCGAGGTTCAACGCTGTGGCCGTCTTGCCAACACCGCCCTTGGAATTTGTGATGGCTACGATCTTGCCCATATTCCACATCCTTTCAAGATTCATTGCCTATAGATGGAAAAAATTTGCGATAACTCAGAAAAGACTCGCTCTTACGCTCTTTCTGGTTTAGTCCAGCCTATACTACTGCAAGCTATGTAGAATCGGGTGGGACTAAATCCGCGAAAAAGCTTGTCCTGCAAGAAATCCTGCATCCTTTGATTTGAGCAGTTACGCCTTACTCCAAATGGCTTGTTCTTAAAAAGTGTCCTAATGTTGCTCACACTAGTGCGT
The DNA here is from genome assembly GCA_944385585.1 of uncultured Flavonifractor sp. GTDB lineage: Bacteria > Bacillota > Clostridia > Oscillospirales > Oscillospiraceae > Flavonifractor. The sequence continues at coordinate 11,314 of CALWXU010000050.1, read as the reverse complement.
GTACCACAACAAAATCGTGCCCACAACCCGTTGCAAAATCTGCCTTTTTTCGCCGGGTGTCCTTTTGTTGCTCAGACATGGGCGGTCACTCCTCCGCCTGGGCGGCCTGCTGCGCCCGCCTGGCGTCCCGGGCGGCGATTGCCTCCGCCAGGCTCTTCCGCGGGCGGGCGTTCATGGTCTCCTGCCACTCCAGCAGCCAGGCGCGCAGCCCGGCCAGCCCCTCCTCGGTGAGGGGGAACTCCCTTGTCTCCTCCACCCGGCTGTCCTGGAGCCGCCAGGGCCCCTCCCACACCTGGGCGGTGAGATGGGGGCTCTCCCCCGTGTCCGCGTCCACCCGGTAGCGCATGGCCCCGCCGCTGGCGGTCCAGAAGTTGCCGTTTTCAAAGTGGGACAGCACCGGCAGAAACAGTTCCTCGTCCATGGTCCAATCCTCCTCGGCTCTCGGGGCGGCGGAGAGGTCCTCCCCGCCCCCTGTATGACAAAAGGGCGGTATCATGATACCACCCTTTCGCGCAATTTTCAATTCTCGCTGTACCGGGAGAGGAACTGGCGGGTGCGCTCCTCCTGGGGGTGTTCGATCACCTGCCGGGCCTCCCCCTGCTCCACAATCACGCCGCCGTCCATAAAGATCACCTGGTCGGCCACGTCCCGGGCGAAGGCCATCTCGTGGGTGACGATGATCATGGTGGTCTTCTGCTCGGCCAGGGCGCGGATCACCTTCAGCACCTCTCCGGTGAGCTCCGGGTCCAGGGCGGAGGTGGGCTCGTCAAAGCAGAGGATGTCCGGCTGGAGGGCCAGGGCCCGGGCGATGGCCACCCGCTGCTGCTGCCCGCCGGAGAGCTGGTGGGGGTAGTGCCCCGCCCGGTCAGCCAGGCCCATCCGCTCCAGCAGGGCCAGGCCCCGGGCCTCGATGTCGGCGTAGATGCGCTTCTTGTTCTGCTTAAAATCCTCCCGCTCCCTGGCCAGCAGCTGGCCGGCCAGCATCACATTCTCCAGGGCGGTATACTGGGGGAACAGGTTGAAGGACTGGAACACCAGCCCGAAGTGGAGGCGCTTTTTGCGTACCTCCCCCTCCCGCTGGGTGGCGGGGTCGCCGGCGTCAAAGAGCACCTGTCCCCCCACTGTGATGCGCCCCTGGTCTGGCCGCTCCAGAAAGTTCAGGCACCGCAGCAGGGTGGTCTTGCCGCTGCCGGAGGAGCCGATGATGGCCAGGGCCTGGCCCTGCTCCAGCTCAAAGCTGATGTCCCTCAGCACGGGCGTCTTTCCAAACTGCTTCTGGATGCCCTCCACCTGCAAAATCGCCATGTCCTCGCCTCCCCTCACACCTTGAAATAGTCCAGCTTCTTCTCCAGCCAGTTGAACAGGATGGTCAGCACCCCCACAAACACCAGGTAGAACACCGCGGTGTAGAAGAAGGGCCATACCAGGCCCCCGTTGGTGCGGAAGGTGCTGCCGGCCCGGATGAGCTCCACCACGCCGATGGTGTTGGCCAGAGAGGTGTCCTTCACCAGGGTGATGATCTCGTTGGACATGGGGGGCACCACCCGCTTGACCATCTGGAGCAGGGTGACGCGGAAGAAGATCTGCGCCCGGGTCATGCCCAGCACCTGTCCGGCCTCCCGCTGGCCCTGGGGCACCCCCTGGATGCCGCCCCGGTAGATCACCGAGAAGTAGCAGGCGTAGTTGATCACAAAGGCCGCCACGGTGGCGGTGATCCGCCCCTGGGTGCCGGAGCCCCAGGGGTTGGTCCCCAGGACCATGCCGGGCACGTAGAAAATGACCGCCAGCTGGAGCATCAGGGGCGTACCCCGGATGACCCACACCACCACCTCCACCACGGCGCTGATGGGCCGCAGCCCCGCCAGGGCCCGGAGCCACGCCGGGCTGTCCCCCCGGGCCAGCCCCCGGAGGGGGGCCCACTTGCTCATGGAGCCCAGGGCCACCAGCAGCCCCAGGGGCAGGGCGAATACCAGGGTCAGGGCGAAGATCTCCGCCGAGGTCCCAAACCCCTCCAGCAGGGTGCGCGTCACCGTCCAAAACATGTCCATCCCTCATTCCGTTCGTGCTCCGGCAGGGCCGGTCAAAGACAGAGGGCGTCTTGCAACGCCCCCTGCCTTCGCGCTCTCTTGTTTTTTGCCCCTTACTCCTGGGGGACGATGTTGTCGGAGATGCCGTACTGCTCGGCCAGCTCCGCGATGGTGCCGTCGTCATAGAGGGCCTTGAGCTGCTCGTTGATGAAGTCGGTGAGGTCAGAGCCCTTGCGGCAGCCCACGCCGTACTCCTCCCCGGTGAGGTGGACGGTGTAGGTCAGGTCGGGGTAGCTGGTGCCCTCGCCGATCATGGCGCCGGCCATGAGCAGGTCCACGATGCAGGCATCAGAGGTGCCGGAGCTGACCTCCATCAGGGCGGTGGCCTGGTCGGACACGGGCACATAGTTCAGCCCCGCCTCCTGGGCCGCGGCCTCGCCGGCGGAGCCGGCCTCCACGGCGAAGTTCAGGCCGGACAGGCTCGCCGCGTCCGGATAGTCCCCGGCCACGTCAGCCTTGAGCACCACCACCTGGGCGTTGGTGGCGTAGGGGTTGGTAGCGGAGGCGCCGCCCGTGATCTCGTCGGTGATGGTCATGCCGTTCCACAGGCAGTCCACCGTGCGGCTGTCCAGCTCCATCAGCTTGTTGTTCCAGTCGATGACGCTGAACTCCACCTCCACGCCCAGGGCCTCGGCCACCAGGCGGGCCATGTCGGCGTCAAAGCCGATCCACTCGCCGTTCTCATCCTGGTAGTCCATGGGGGCGAACTCAGTGATGCCCACCACCAGGGTGCCCTTGTCCTGGATGTACGCCACGTCGCTCTCGGCGGCGGGGGTCTCACTGGTCTGGGCGGGGGTGGTCTCCGCCGCGGGGGACTCTGAATTGCCCGCCGGGGTATCGGCAGTGCTGGTAGTGCCGCCGCCGCAGGCGGCCAGGGACAGGGTCAGGCCCAGGGCCAGGGCCAGCGCCGTCAGGTTCCGTTTCATTTCATCTTCCTCCTCTATACACGCGGGTTGGTTCGCTTTTGTATGTTACCACACTAAAGTGCCGTTGTAAAGAGAAATCCCCGAAAAATTTTCCTCCCCTGAAAAATCGGCCGTCCCAGTATAGAACCCCCTCCAATTCCATATCCTCTGAGACAGAGTATCTCGAATAACGGAGGCGTTGCACACCATGAAAAATCTGGCCGCGGCCCTGCTGGCCACCGCGCTGTTTGTCCTTCCCGTCTGGGCGGTCGAATCGTCCGCCGCGGACGCCGCCGCCGGCATGTCCGCGGTGGACGCCGCGGCGGCGGTGCTGATGGAGAAGGAGACCGGCACGATTTTGTACGAGCAGAACTCCCACGACAAGCTGGAGCCCGCCAGCGTCACCAAGGTGATGACCCTGCTGCTGGTGCTGGAGGCGGTGGACGACGGCCGCCTGGCCCTGGACGATATGGTGTCCGTCTCCGCCCACGCCGCGTCCATGGGCGGCTCCCAGGTCTATTTAAAGGAGGGGGAGCAGATGAGCGTGGACGACATGCTCAAGGCGGTGGCGGTGGTGTCCGGCAACGACGCCGCCGTGGCCCTGGCCGAGCACCTGGCGGGCAGCGAGGAGAGCTTTGTGGCCCTGATGAACCAGAGGGCCACCCAGCTGGGCATGGCGGACACCTGCTTTGTCAACTGCACCGGCCTGCCGGCGGCGGGGCACCTGACCTCCGCCCACGACATCGCGGTGATGAGCCGGGCGCTGCTCCAGCACCCCAGGATCCGGGATTACACCACCATCTGGATGGACTCCATCCGGGACGGGCAGTTCCAGCTGGCCAACACCAACAAGCTCATCCGCTTCTATGAGGGGGCCACCGGCCTGAAAACCGGCTCCACCGACTCGGCGGGCTACTGCCTGTCCGCCTCGGCGGAGCGGGAGGGCATGGAGCTCATCGCCGTGGTGCTCAAGGCGGACACCTCGGAGAAGCGGTTTGAGGCGGCTAAGAGCCTGCTCAGCTACGGCTTTGCCAACTACACCCTCACCGACGTCTACCCCAGCCAGGCCCTGCCCCCCGTCGACGTGCTGCTGGGGGAGGACGACACCGTCCAGCCCGTGCTGGCCCAGTCCAGCCGCATCCTGGTGGACAAGTCCCAGCTCAACGAGGTCACCACCGAGCTGCACCTGTGCGAAAACGTGGAGGCCCCGGTGGAGGAGGGCCAGAAGCTGGGCGAGATGGTGGTCTATGTGGGCGGCCAGGAGCAGCAGTCCATCCCCATCGTGGCGGATCAGGCCGTGGAACGGCTCACCCTGCCCGGCATCTTCTCCAAATTCCTGAAAACCCTGTTCATGGCCGGATGAGGGGGCTGGCGGACCCAGTTCTCCCCCCATTCGACAAGCTTCGCAGGAGGGGCGGCTCTGCCGCCCCTCCTCTCTGCACATTCTCCCCAAAGCATCCCGCCCGGTGTGTGGGAAATTTTACGCCGGTTTTTCATACACGTCTTGACTACTCCCGTCCCTTGTTGTATAATTTACACAAATAATTTCCGCGACTTTTGGAGTTATTTTATCACCAATGACAAGCGCGTCTGGTTTACGCCCCCTTGGATTTGGATATTTTTGCCAAAAAGGAGTGTTCCCTATGGCTTCTACAAAGGAAAACGAGGCCCTGGCGCAGTTTTCCGCCGGGCAGTCCATTCACGCCCAGGACGTTCTGGGCGCCCACCCCGCCGTGCGGGACGGGCAGGAGGGCTGGGTCTTTCGGGTCTGGGCCCCCCACGCCAAGCAGGCGGCCGTCATGGGCGATTTCAACGGCTGGAGAGAGGACGCCAACCCCATGGAGCTCCTGGACGGCGGCGTGTGGGAGACCTTCATCCCCGGCCTGCAGCAGTACGACACCTATAAATACGCCATCCGCACCGCCGACGGCCGGGTGCTGGCCAAGTCCGACCCCTACGCCTTCCACGCCGAGACCCGCCCCGGCAACGCCTCCAAGCTGTACGACCTGGCCGGCTACCAGTGGGGCGACCAGAGCTGGCTGGACTACCGGGCCAAGAACCCCATCTATCACAAGCCGCTGAATATTTATGAGGTCCACCTGGGCTCCTGGCGGCGCACCGGCGACGACCAGCTGCTCTCCTACCGGGACATCGGCAAATACCTGGTGCCCTATGTGAAGGAGATGGGCTTCACCCATGTGGAGCTGCTCCCCGTCACAGAGCACCCTCTGGACGCCTCCTGGGGCTACCAGTGCACCGGCTATTTCGCGGCCACCAGCCGCTACGGCACCCCCCACGACTTCATGTGGCTGGTGGACCAGCTCCACCAGGCCGGCATCGGCGTGATCCTGGACTGGGTGCCCGCCCACTTCCCCAAGGACGCCTTCGGCCTGTATGAGTTCGACGGGGAGGCCTGCTACGAGTACGCCGACCCCCGCAAGGGGGAGCACGCCGACTGGGGCACCCGGGTGTTCGACTACGGCCGGTATGAGGTGCGCTCCTTCCTCTTCTCCTCCGCCCTGTTCTGGCTGGAGCAGTATCACATCGACGGCCTGCGGGTGGACGCGGTGGCCTCCATGCTCTACCTGGACTACGGCCGGCAGGACGGCCAGTGGGTGCCCAACGTGTTCGGCGGACACGAGAACCTGGAGGCGGTGGACTTCCTCCAGGCCCTGAACACCCACATCTTCAACGCCCACCCCGACGTGCTGATGATCGCCGAGGAGTCCACCGCCTGGCCCCGGGTGTCCCACCCGGTGGGGGAGGGCGGCCTGGAGGGCGGCCTGGGCTTCAACCTGAAGTGGAACATGGGGTGGATGAACGACATCCTCCACTACATCAAGCTGGACCCCTACTTCCGGCAGTACAACCACAAGGACATCACCTTCTCCTTCTTCTACGCCTTCTCGGAGAACTTTGTGCTCCCCCTGTCCCACGACGAGGTGGTGCACATGAAGGGCTCTCTCATCAACAAGATGCCGGGCACCGACGAGGAGAAGTACGCCGGCGTGCGGGCCTTCTACACCTATATGCTCACCCATCCGGGCAAGAAGCTGCTGATGATGGGCAGCGAGTTCGGCCAGTGGAACGAGTGGCACTATGAGCACTCCCTGGACTGGCACCTGCTGGACATGGACAACGAGGACGGGGAGCGCCACCGGAAGCTCCAGGCCTTCTTCAAGGCGGTCAACGCCTTCTACCTGGAGCATCCGGAGCTGTGGGAGCTGGACTTCTCCTGGGAGGGCTTTGAGTGGATCGAGGCCGACGACAACCAGGCCAACACCATCGCCTTCCTCCGCAAGGACAAGAAGGGCAATCCCCTGGTGGTGGTGTGCAACTTCTCCCCCGTGGACCGGACCGGCTACACCATCGGCGTGCCGGCGGCGGGCGCCTACACCTGCCTGTTCAGCACCGACGACCCCGCCTTCGGCGGCGCCGGCCGGGGCGACCGGGAGCCGGTCAGGAGCCAGTACAACCCCTGCCACGGCAAGGAGCAGTCCATCACCCTGTCCCTGCCGCCCATGAGCGCGGCCATCTACCGCTGCACCCGCAGGTTCCCGCCCCGCCGCAAGGCGGCGGAGAAGGCCGGCAAGGCCGCCCTGCCCGTCAAGGGGGGGAAAAAGCTGCCCGCCAAGGCGGAGAAGGCCCCGCTGCCCCGGAAGGCGGAGCGGGCCCCCGTGCCCGCCAAGGCGGAAGCGCCGGCCAAGCCCGCCAAGCGCCCCAAAAAGTCCTGAGCCCTTCCCATGGTGGATATCCAGTTCAAACGCTGAGGTGATAAGAAGTGAAAAAGGAATGTGTCGCCATGCTGCTGGCGGGGGGACAGGGCAGCCGCCTCCACGCCCTCACCAGCCACGTGGCAAAGCCCGCGGTGCCGTTTGGAGGAAAGTACCGCATCATCGACTTCCCCCTGTCCAACTGCATCAACTCCGGCATTGATACGGTGGGCGTGCTCACCCAGTACCGCCCCCTGGAGCTCAACGCCTATATCGGCAACGGCGAGCCCTGGGACCTGGACCGCTCCTACGGCGGCGTCCACGTCCTGCCCCCCTATATGCGGGAGGGGGAGAAGGGCACCTGGTACAAGGGTACGGCCAACGCCATCTACCAGAACATCAACTTCCTGGAGACCTACGACCCGGAGTACGTGCTCATCCTCTCCGGCGACCACGTGTATAAGATGGACTACGCCCAGATGCTCCGCCGCCACAAGGAGGCGGAGGCGGCCTGCACCATCGCGGTGCTGGAGGTGCCCATGGCGGAGGCCCCCCGCTTCGGCATCATGAACGTGGACGAGAAGGACGACATCTACGAGTTTGAGGAGAAGCCCAAAAAGCCCAAGAGCAACCTGGCCTCCATGGGCATCTACATCTTCACCTGGAAGAAGCTGCGGGAGTACCTCATCGCCGACGAGGCCGATGAGAAGAGCGCCAACGACTTCGGCAAGAACATCATCCCCGCCATGCTGGACGCCGGGGAGAAGATGACCGCCTACCGCTTCCAGGGCTACTGGAAGGACGTGGGCACCATCGACTCCCTGTGGGACGCCAATATGGACATGCTCTCCCCGGACAACGGCATCGACCTGTACGACAGTGAGTGGCCCATCTTCGCCCGCACCCCCATCCGCCCCCCCCACTTCATGGGCAGGGACGCCAAGGTGACCCACTCCATGGTCACCAGCGGCTGCGAGGTGTACGGCACCGTGGAGAACTCGGTGCTCTTCCACTCGGTGGTGGTGGAGGCGGGCGCGGCGGTGCGCTACTCCATCCTCATGCCCGGCACGGTGGTGAAGAAGGGCGCGGTGGTGGAGTACGCCATCGTGGCCGAGGAGTCGGTCATCGGCGAGGACGCCCGGGTGGGTGCCTCCCCCGACGGCAGCGAGGACTGGGGCATCGCCGTGGTGGCCCAGCACCTCTCCGTGGGCCCCAACGCCGTGGTCTCCCCCAAGGCCATGATTACCCGGAATGTGAAAGGGGGTGTGGTGAAATGATGAACAAGCTGCACGGCATCATCTTCGCCTACCTCTCCAACCCGGGCCTGCGGGAGCTGACCCAGCACCGCAACACCTGCTCCATCCCCTATGGCGGCCGGTACCGGATCATCGACTTCATGCTCTCCAACATGGTCAACGCCGGCATGTCCGACGTGGGCCTCATCGTGGACGCCAACTACCAGTCCCTGCTGGACCACGTGGGCTCCGGCAAGGACTGGGACCTGTCCCGCAAGCACGGCGGCCTGCGCATCCTCCCCCCCTTCGGCTACTCCGCCGGCAAGCGGGAGGGCTCCTACCGGGGCCGCATGGACGCCCTGGCCGGGGTGCGCTCCTACCTGCAGTATATCCGGCAGGACTATGTGGTGCTGGCCGGCGGCGATCTGGCGGTGAACCTGCCGCTGAACGACATCTTCGAGGCCCACGTGCGCAACGACGCCGACATCACCGCGGTGTGCACCAGCCGCCCCCTGGGCTCCCCCAAGGACTGCGACTACTTCACCATCGGCGCCGGCGGGCGCATCACCGACGTGTCGGTCCACCCGCCCATCGCCCAGGGCTGCGAATCCCTGGAGGTCTACATCCTGTCCAAGGAGCTGCTGCTCTCCCTGGTGGACCACTGCGCCGCCCACAACATCCCCTCCTTCAGCACCGGCGTGCTCCAGGGCATGGTGGGGCAGCTGAAGATCTGCCCCTATGTGTTTGACGGCTACGCCGCCCGGCTCCAGTCGGTGGCTGGCTACTTTGCCCGGAGCATGGACCTGCTCAACCCCGACGTGCGCGCCGACCTCTTCGCGCCGGAGCGGCCCGTGCGCACCAAGGACCGCTCCGACCCCTCCACCTACTACGGCCCCGGCGCCAGGTCGGTGAACTCCCTGGTGGCCGACGGCTGCATCATCGAGGGGGAGGTGGAGAACTCCATCCTCTTCCGCGGTGTGCGCATCGAGAAGGGGGCCAAGGTGTCCGGCTGCGTGCTCATGCAGGGCACCACCATCCAGGCCGGCGCGGTGCTCAAGTACGCCATCACCGACAAGAACGTGCGGGTCAACCCGGGCCGGATGCTGATGGGCCACAACACCTATCCGCTGTCCATTGCCAAAAACGAGATTGTGTAAGCTCTAGGGGTATCCAATCCCCCCTAGATACGGGCCGGCCTGGGGGCCTGCCCCTGCGGCGGCATCGCAGCCGGAGCCGCAGGGGCCGCCGCCCCTCGGCTGCCCGCCCCACACCGTTTTTTCCACCCTGCTCAACATTGACATAAGGAGAGCCTATGAACATTCTGTTTGCCACCTCTGAGTGCGCGCCCTTCATCAAGACCGGCGGCCTGGCCGACGTGGCCGGCGCCCTGCCCAAGGCCCTGGCCAGGGACGGCCACGACGTGCGGGTGATCCTCCCCCTCTACGAAGGCATCGGGGAGGAGTGGCGCAGCCAGATGACCTACCTCCAGTGCTTCCACATCACCCTGGCCTGGCGCACCCCCTACTGCGGCCTGTTTGAGCTCCAGCGGGACGGGGTGACCTACTGGTTTGTGGACAACGAGTACTACTTCAAGCGCGCCAACATCTACGGCCACTACGACGACGGGGAGCGGTTCGCCTACTTCTCCCGGGCCGTGGTGGAGAGCATGGGCCACCTGGACTGGCACCCCGACGTGCTCCACTGCAACGACTGGCAGACCGCCCTGGTGCCCATCTACCTGCTGGAGGAGCGCCACCGCATCCCCCAGCTCTGTGACACCAAGAGCGTGTTTACCATCCACAACATCGAGTACCAGGGCCGCTATGGCAGCCAGACCCTGAAGGACCTCTTCGGCCTGAACGCCGGCTATCTCAACCCGCATATGCTGGAGTACCACGGGGACGTAAACCTGATGAAGGGGGCCATCTACGCCGCCGACTACGTCACCACCGTCTCCCCCACCTATGCCGACGAGCTGCAGTACTCCTTCTACGCCCACGGGCTGGAGGGGGTCATCGCCGACAACCGCCACAAGCTGCGGGGCATCCTCAACGGCATCGACACCGAGGTGTACGACCCCTGGCGGGACAAGGGGCTGACCAAGTTCTTCTCCGCCCGGCAGATGGCGGGCAAGAAGAACTGCAAGGCGGCGCTGCAGCAGATGTGCGGCCTGCGGGAGAACCCGGACACCCCCATCGTGGCCTGCGTGTCCCGGCTGGTGCGCCACAAGGGCTTTGACCTGGTCACCGCCGCCATCCACGACATCATGGGCATGGACGTGCAGATGATCGTGCTGGGCACCGGCGACTGGAACTATGAGGAGGCCTTCCGCCAGGCCCAGAACCAGTACCCCGGCCGCTTCGCCGCCCACATCATGTACTCCCCCAACCTGTCCACCGCCATCTACGGCGGCGCCGACATCTTCCTCATGCCCTCCATCTCCGAGCCCTGCGGCCTGAGCCAGATGATCGCCATGCGCTACGGCACCATCCCCGTGGTGCGGGAGACCGGCGGGCTGAAGGACTCCGTGGTCCCCTACAACAAGTTCACCGGGGAGGGCACCGGCTTCTCCTTCGCCAACATCAACGCCCAGGAGATGGCCGGTGTGCTGGGGGAGGCGGTGGGCCTCTACCACGGCGACAAGAAGGCGTGGAAGGGCCTGCAGAAGAACGCCATGACCGCCGACTTCTCCTGGGGGCGCTCCGCAGGGGCCTATGAGGAGATTTACGGCTGGATTACGGGGAAATAGCCCGGCTTTACACATTCCTTACCGTTCCCCGGCTTGACAGTCCGGCCGGTCCCGTGATAAAATGGGCGCTCCGCAGGGGGGCTGCAGCCCCTGCGGGGCGTTCCTATGTTGATCTGACTATAATTAGGAGATGTCTGCGTTGCATAACTATACCAAGAAAGAGCTGATGACCCTCATCACCGGCAAGCTGCGCCGCAACTTCGGCCGGGACGTGGAGGAGGCCACCAGCCTGCATATGTTCAAGGCCTGCGCCCTGGTCCTGCGGGACATCATGTCCGAGCGGCAGATGAGGACCGCCGACAAGGTGGCGGAGGAGCACCAGCGCCAGGTCCACTACCTGTCCCTGGAGTTTTTGATGGGCCGGTCCCTGATGAAAAATGCCTACAACCTGGGGGTGGTGGAGCCGCTGAAGCAGGCCATTGAGGGCCTGGGCTTCTCCGCCGCCGACCTGTTTGAGGCCGAGCCCGACGCCGGCCTGGGCAACGGCGGTCTGGGCCGCCTGGCCGCCTGCTACCTGGACTCCATGACCACCCTGGAGATCCCCGCCGCCGGCTACTCCATCTGCTACGAGCTGGGCATCTTCAAGCAGAAGATCGTGGACGGCCAGCAGGTGGAGCTGCCCGAC
>CALWXU010000049.1 GCA_944385585.1 uncultured Flavonifractor sp. | reverse complement strand
CTGATGGTGGCCACCTTGGTCTTGTTGGGCACGCCGGAGCCGGACTCGATGTTGCAGGCCTTCTTGATCAGGACGGCTGCGGGGGGCGTCTTGGTGATGAAGGTGAAGGAGCGGTCGGCGTAGACGGTGATCACCACGGGGATGATCAGGCCCGCGTCGTTCTTGGTGCGCTCGTTGAACTCCTTGGTGAAGGCGGCGATGTTGATGCCGTGCTGGCCCAGGGCGGGGCCGACAGGGGGGGCGGGGGTCGCCTTGCCGGCGGGGATCTGAAGCTTTACATAACCAGTAATTTTCTGTGCCATTTGAAACAGCACCTCCTACGAAAAATGTGGTTGGAAGCGGAACTGCGGGGCAGTCCCTCCCACGTGCGGGGGATGGGCCGCATGGCCCGGGGCGTCACTGGACCGGCTCTACCTGATCCAGCTCCAGCTCCACGGGGGTTTCGCGGCCGAACATGGAGACCACCACCCGGACCTTGCTCCGGTCCAGGTCGATCTCCTCCACGGTGCCCAGGAAGGATTCCAGGGCGCCGTCGGTGATTTTGACGTTGTCGCCCACCTGATAGGAAACCACCACCTCGCGCTTTTCCACGCCCAGGGCGGCGATCTCCTCGTCGGTCAGGGGGATGGCCTTGCTGCCGGAGCCCACAAAGCCGGTTGCGCCGCGGATGTTGCGCACCAGATGCCACGTGTCGTCGGTCATCACCATCTTCACCAGCACGTAGCCGGGGAAGACCTTGCGCTCCACGGTCTTGGGGCCGTTGTCCGTGATCTCGGTGACCGTCTCCAGGGGGATGCTGACCTCCTGAATCAGGTCCCGCAGGCCGCGGTTCTCCACGGCCTTCTCAATGCTGGCGGCCACGGTGTTCTCATAACCGGAATAGGTATGCACCACATACCACTTCGCGTTGTCAGACATACCGCACCTTAACCCTTACCAAACAGGTCCAGCAGGGCGGTGATCACGGCGCCGGCCAGGGCGTCAAACAGCCAGATGAAGATGCCCACGATGATGCAGCAGACAATCACGATGACGGTGTTGTTGAGGGTCTGCTTGCCGGTGGGCCACTGGACCTTTTTCAGCTCGCCCTTCATGTCCTTGAACCACTTGCCGATGCGGGCGAATACGCCGGGCTTCTTGTCGGCAGGCTTGGCGTCCTTCTTCTTTTCGGTCTTCTCCGTTTTTGCGGGCTTGTCGGCGGCCGTGTCAGCAGCCTGCTCCAGCTTTTCGTTTTCAGACATTCCGTTTCACCCTTCTTTCTTCTGCGCCATAACCAGCACGCATTACTTGGTCTCGTTGTGGACCGTGTGCTTCCTGCAGAAGGGGCAGTACTTGTTCAGTTCCAGACGGTCGGGAGTGTTCTTCTTGTTCTTGTTGGTGTTGTAGTTCCGCTGCTTGCACTCGGAGCAGCGCAGGGTGATCTTCACCCGGTTGCCGGCTTTCGCCATGTTCGGCACCTCCTTCATTGTTTGGCCGCGGACAGCAAAAAAGCTGAACCCGGCCGCGGCCGAATCCAGCAACGCAGAGCAGACGGCGGCACAGGCCGCCGGCGGATCTCGTCACGGTGCGGATTCGGCATGCTTGCCTCCCTATGTCCTCCGCCGGAGGGAAGGGTTTGCGCGTCATTCCACCGTAAAAATGTGCGCAAAAAAAGAGCCCTTTTTCATAGGTGTAACAAGTTTATCACAGCTTTTTCCGGAAGTCAAGGACTTTTCCTTGTTTTTTCCGCGGTTTTCCGGTATATTGGACAGGAACAGGAGGGATTGCATTGCGTGTCATGGCGATCGACTACGGAGACGCCCGGACGGGGGTGGCCGTCTCCGACCCCACCGGCCTGCTGGCCGGGTACACCACGGTGATCCACAGCCGGAGGCCGGAGGCGGTGGCCGCCGAGCTGGCCCGGCTGGTGAAGGAGCACGGGGTGGAGGAGCTGGTCATGGGCTTCCCCCGCAACATGGACGGCACCGAGGGCCCGCGGGCCGAGCTGTACCGGGCCTTTGCCGGCCAGGTGGAGGAGGCCTGCGGCCTCAAACCGGTGCTGTGGGATGAGCGGCGCACCACGGTGGAGGCCCATGGAATCCTGCACGCCTCCGGCAGGAAGATGAAGCACCACAAAAAGACGGTGGACGCGGTGGCGGCGACGCTGATTCTGGAGGGATACCTCACCTTCAGGCGGACGCGGGGGCAGGCGTAGGGCCAGGCGCCCTGGATGCGCCGCGCCGCTACGCCTTGGGACTGCTGAACAGCTCCCGCAGACCCACCATAATGAGAAAGCCGCCGAAGCAGCGGTGGAGCAGCGCCACGTCCAGCCCGGTGGCGACCCAGGCGGCCAGGGCGGTGCCGGCCAGGCCCGCCAGGGCGGCCGGCCATACGGTTCTGCCGTCCACATACCCGTTCTTGATGTGGGAGGGCAGGGCGGTGGCGGCGGTGGGGAGGAAGTAGAGCAGGTTGACCCCCTGGGCCAGGTTCTGGGGCACCCCGGCGAAGGCGGTCAGATAGATGAGCAGCAGGGTGCCGCCGCCGATGCCGAAGCCGGAGAGGACGCCGGTGACCGCCCCGGCCAGGAGGGAGCACAGCCAATCCATCAGAAGAACAGGGCCTTGACCCCGCCGTAGAGGATGAGCAGGGCGAAGGCCCGGCGGAGCCACACCATATCCAGCCTTTTGAAGAGCTTCCCGCCCAGGAGGCCGCCGACCAGTCCGCCCAGCAGATAGGGCAGGGCCAGCCAGAAGTCCAGCCCGCCCCGAAACCAGTAGACGGCGGCAGACAGGGCGCACAGGGGCAGGATCACGGCGATGGAGGTGGCGAAGGCCCGCCGCTGGTCCAGGCCGCACCACCGGGTGAGCAGGGGGACCAGGAGCATGCCCCCGCCCCCGCCGAAGAAGCCGTTGGCCAGCCCGGCGGCCCCGCCGGCCACAGCGCTGCGGAATTTGGAGCCCGCTCTGTTTGACAAAAAGCATCCCTCCTTTGGCCATAGTCTGCCAGGGGAGGGATGCTTTTATGCGTTCAGACCCGCCAGGGAGAGGGCCACGTCGCCCGCCAGCATGAGGCCGGCCACCGGCGGCACCCAGGCCACGCTGCCGGGGACGGCGCGGCGGCCGGGGGGCGGGGCCTCCGCCGGGAGGGGCTCCCGGGGCGGCTCCGGCGACCAGAGCACCCGGTGGTGGAGGATGCCCCTGGCCCGCAGCTCCCTGCGCACCACCCTGGCCAGGGGGCAGCCCTGGGTCTGGGACAGGTCGGAGATGCGGAACTGGGCGGGGTCCAGCTTGTTGCCGGTGCCCAGCGCGGAGACGATGGGGACGCCCCGGGTCAGGGCGGTCTCGATCAGGTCCAGCTTGCAGGACACCAGATCGATGCAGTCCACAATGTAGTCATAGGGGACCGAAAAAAACTTCTCCCGGGCGGCAGCCTCATACTTTTCCGCCAGCACGGTGGTGCGGCAGGCCGGGTTGATGCCGCCGATCCGCTCCGCCATGGCCGCGGCCTTGGGCTGGCCCAGGGTGGCCTCCAGGGCCTCCGCCTGCCGGTTCAGGTTGGTGAGGCCCACCTCGTCGTGGTCCACCAGGGTGAGGGCCCCCACGCCGGAGCGGGCCAGGGCCTCGGCGCACCAGCTGCCCACACCCCCCAGGCCGAACACCGCCACATGGGAGGCGGCCAGCCTCTCCATGGCCGCGCGGCCCAGCAGCATCTCGGTGCGCAGAAATCGCTCGTCCATTGCATGTCTCCTCTCCGAAAAAACGGACGGGGCCGCGCCCCGTCCGTTTTTGGGTTCTCAGGTTCAGTCGGCGTAGCGGAGGCCGTCGCCGCGGGTGGCCTCCAGGCCGTCCTGGATCTCGGTCAGCCACTCGTTGATGTCGGCGTCACGCAGGGCGGTGTCCGCCGTGATCTTCCACACCGGGTCGTCCTTGCCCTGGAAGTAGATCACGTGCCAGCCCTGCTGGCCGCTCTGGGGGTTCTCCAGCACAGTGGTGTCGCCCTCCTGCCGGGACTCGTCAAAGATCCAGTCGTTGAAGGCGTCAAACATCTGCCCCTCGTAGACCTGCTCATACAGGCCGCCGTTGGTGTTGGAGCCGGTGTCGTCGGAGTGCTCCTCGGCCAGCGCGCCGAAGGACTCGGCGGTCTTGTCGCCGGCCTCCCACTGGGACAGCAGGTCCTCGGCCTCCGCCTTGGCGGCGTCCAGGGCCTCCTGGGTGGGGATCTGGCTCTCATCCACGTCCTCGGTGCTCTCGTCGTCCTCCTGGGTCAGCTCGGCCCGGACCAGGATGTGGCGGATGTCCACGGTGGGGGTCTCGTCACGGTAGCGGTCCAGGAACAGGACCACATAGTAGCCGTTGCCGGAGGAGCTCTCCACCACGGTCACGTCGCCGGCGGCGCGGCTGGCGTCCCGCATCCACTCCTCATAGCTGGCGGACAGGCCGCTGCCCACGGTGGTGCGCAGGGGGCTGTAAGTGTCCACGCTGTCCTCGCCCACATAGTCGCCCAGCAGGTCGCCGAAGGCGGCGGCCTTGTCGTCGGCCTCGTTGAGGGCGGCGGCGAAGGCGTCGGCCTGGGCCTTGGCCTCCTCCATGGCGGCGGCGCTCTCCTCCTCGGTGGGCTCCACCTCGTTGCCGTCGGCGTCGGTGGCGGTCTCGGCGGTGCCGTCAATCATGGCATAGTAGTACTCATAGGTGTCCATGCTGTCGGCGTTCTCGTCGTAGTAGGCCTGGATCTCCTCGTCGGTATAGGTCAGGCCGTTGTACACGCTGTCGTGGTAGCTGTTGGCCAGCTGGGCCCGCTCCACGCAGGTGCGGAAGGCGGAGGGTGTCATAAATTTGCCGAATACGATCCTCAGGTAGCTGTCGTAGCTGTAGCCGTTCTGCTCCCCGGTATGCCGGAAGGAGTCAATCGTCTCTTCGACGGCGGCCTGGTCCTCCTCGGTCATGGTGTAGCCGGCCTCGTCGGCGGCGTTGAGCAGGGCGGTCAGGCTGGTCAGGGAGGTCACGGCCTGATCCACGAAGTAGTCGTGGTAGGTCTGGGTCTGGGCCTCGTCCCGGTACTGCTCGGCTGGGTCCGTGCTGGCGTCAAAGGCGGAGAGGCCATACAGGCTGTTCATATACTCCGTGTTCAGCGCGGAGTTGTAGTAGTACATCACGTCGGTGATGCCGTAGTCCCGGCCGCCCACGCTGACGGCGGTGACCCGGCGCTGGAAGATGCCGGAGTGCCACACCAGCAGGACCGCCACCAGGATGGCGGCGATGACGCCGATGACCGTATAAATGACCGCCTTGCGCTTGGCGGCCTTCTGCTCCTGGAGCTCCTTACGCTGGGCCTGGGACAGGCCCTTGTTCGGGTCGCTCTGGCGCGTTTTCTTTTCTCTGGATGCGCTCATTGATAGCTTCAGTCCTCTCAGTAATCTCCCCGCCGGGGCGGGGTTTCCGTAGACATTCTGACATTATACAAGAAAACCCGCCCGCTTGCAAGAGCGAATCCGGTTTTTCCCTCCGGACAGCCGGAAAATTCTATTGGAAAGTGTTCCGGCCTGGGGGGCGGTTTATGCACGGCGGCGGCCTCCGCCGCCGGGAAACCGTTTTCCGCCTCCGGGCATAGAATGGCCCGGAGGTGAGCGGCTTTGAACGCATTTTGGCAAATTCTCCTGGTCCTGCTGGCCGCCGTGGGGCTGCTGGCCGTGGGATGGCTGATCTTTGGAAAGCTGGTCACTCCGGTGGCCGGAAGCGGCGGGCCGGTATACGCCGTGGTGCCGGCCTCCGGGGACGGGGAGCATCTGGAGCAGGACGTGAAGGGCCTGCTGTGGCTCCGGGGCGGGGAGCTGGCCCGCTTCACCATCGTCATTGCCGACGGCGGGCTCAGCGCTACCGGGCGGCGGGTGGCCGCCGCCCTGCTCACCGGAAGCCGCGGGGTGGTGCTCTGCCCGCTGGAGCAGCTGGAGACCTACCTGCGCACCTGAAAAATCCCGGTCGGGGGACTTTTTTGCGCCGTGGGTTCGACAAACGGCGCGGAAGATGGTAAGATAAAGGGAATCAGACAGGAGGGGACGGGGCCATGCAGGAGGCGGAGCGGACGATCATCGAGGGCACGGTGGAGAGCGTGATCTACCAGAACCAGGAGAACGGCTACACAGTGCTGCGGCTGGACGGCGGGGAGGGGCAGGCCCTGACGGTGGTGGGCTGCATGCCCGGCGTGGCCCCCGGCGAGGGCATCGCGGTGGAGGGCACGTGGACCCGCCACGCCTCCTACGGGGAGCAGTTCAAGGCCGACGCGGTGGAGCGGCGCACCCCGGCGGGCACCAAGGCCATCTTCGACTACCTGTCCTCCGGCGCGGTGAGGGGCATCGGCGCCGCCACCGCCCGGCGCATGGTGGAGGAGTTCGGGGAGGAGGCCCTGACGGTGCTGGAGGAGCACCCGGAGCGGCTGACCCAGATCAGGGGGATCACCCGCAAGAAGGCCCTGGCCATGGGGGAGAGCTTCCGGCTCCAGATGGGCATGCGCCGCCTGCTGGAGTTTCTGGGGGAGCACCAGGTGCCCCTCCAGCTGGCCATGCCCCTCTACCGCAAGTACGGCGACCGGGCCCTGGAGATCATCCGGGGCAACCCCTACCTGCTGGTGGACGGGGAGCTGGGGGTGGAGTTTGCCACCGCCGACGCCCTGGCCCTGTCCATGGGCATGGAGGGGGACGACCCCCAGCGCATCGAGGCCGGGCTCCTCTTCGAGCTGACCCACAACCTGGACAACGGCCACGCCTTCCTGCCCCGGCGCAAGCTCCTCCCCGCCACGGCCCAGCTCATCGAGCTGGAGGGGGAGACGGAGGCGCTGGAGGACGCCCTGGAGACCCTGCTGGAGCGGGGGGAGGTGATCCAGGAGACGGTGGGCAATGAGGAGGCGGTGTACCTCCACGACCTGTACGAGGCGGAGCAGTACGTGGCCTTCCGCCTGTCCGAGATGGCCGGCGGGGAGCAGGTGCCCCCCGCCGGGCTGGACGGGCTCATCGACCGCATCCAGGCCGAGCAGGGCATCGTCTACGCCCCCCAGCAGCGGCAGGCCGTGGAGCTGGCCGCCGCCAGCCAGGTGATGCTCCTCACCGGCGGCCCGGGCACCGGCAAGACCACCTCCCTGCGGGGGGTGCTGGCCCTCTTTGACCAGCTGGGGCTGGAGACCGCCCTGGCCGCCCCCACCGGCCGGGCCGCCAAGCGGCTGGGGGAGCTGTGCGGCATGGAGGCGGCCACCATCCACCGCCTGCTGGAGACCCAGTACGACCCCCACTCCGGCCGGCTGGTGTTCGCCCGGGACGAGGAGGACCCCCTCCGGGCCGACGCGGTGATCGTGGACGAGACCTCCATGGTGGACATACTCCTCATGCGGGGGCTGCTCGCCGCCCTGCGGCCGGAGTGCCGCCTGATCCTGGTGGGGGACCCGGACCAGCTGCCCAGCGTGGGGCCAGGCAGCCTGCTGCCAGACCTGATCCGCAGCGGGATGGTGCCCATGGTGCGCCTCACCGAGATCTTCCGGCAGGCCGCCGAGAGCGCCATCGTCCGCAATGCCCACGGGGTCAACCGGGGGGAGGTGCCGGACCTGCGGGACAACAGGCACGACTTCTTCTTCCTCCGCCGCAAGGACCCGGCCCGGGCCGCCGAGACCATCGTGGAGCTGGTCCGCACCCGCCTGCCCAACAATATGGGCATCCCGCCGGAGCAGATCCAGGTGCTCTCCCCCACCCGCAAGCGGGTGACTGGCACCGCCTCCCTCAACCGGGCCATCCAGGAGGCGGTGAATCCCCCCGCCCCCGGCCGGCCGGAGCGCCGCTTCGGGGAGTATGTGTTCCGCCAGGGGGACCGGGTCATGCAGGTGCGCAACAACTACGACGTGATGTGGAGGGACGGGCTCACCACCGGCATGGGGGTGTTCAATGGGGACATCGGCCAGATTGTGGAGGTGGACAACCGCTCTGAGCTCATCACCGTGGACTTTGAGGGGCGGATGGTGGAGTACACCCCCGATATGCTGGGGGAGCTGGAGCCAGCCTACGCCATCACCGTCCACAAGGCCCAGGGCAGCGAGTACCGGGCGGTGATCCTGTCGGTGAGCGGCGGCACCCCCCTCCTCCTCACCCGGGGGGTGCTCTACACCGCCATCACCCGGGCCAGGGAGCTGCTCATCCTGGTGGGGGACGAGGAGGTGGTGGCCGCCATGACCGCCAACGACCGGCAGCAGCGGCGCTACTCCGGCCTGCGGTGGCGGCTGGCCCGGCTGGCCGGGGAGTAGGGCTTTTTCACAGACCGCCCCGCCGGCCCAGAGCCGGGAGCGGGGAAGAAAAGAGGGCGCGGCCGGATGTCCGGCCGCGCCCTCAGCCTGTCGAAAAAGCGGCGAGAATGCTTTTGTTGTGCCGCACGGCGGCACAAAGATCCCTGCTCCGGCGTGCTAAAACAGGCTCAACTGCACCCCCTGGGGCCTGGGGGGCGCGGGGCGGGCCTCCTCCTTCCGCAGGGGCAGGCCCTCCAGGAACCGGGAGGGCGTCCCGCCGGTGACCAGCACCAGCTCGTCCCTGGCCCGGGTCATGCCCACGTAGAGCAGCCGCCGCTCCTCTCCCTCGTCGGCCTCGATGCCTGGCCGCTCCAGGGGGATGCGCCCCTCCCCCGCGCCGCAGAGGAACACCACCGGCCACTCCAGCCCCTTGGCGGCGTGGAGGGTGGACAGGCTCACCGCCCCGGCGGCGTAGCTCACCCCTGCCCGGCGGAGGATGTCCCCCTCCTGCCCGATGGTGAGGTTGCGGAGGAAGGCGGCTGTGTCGGGGAAAAACACCGCCATGTTGCGCAGCCGCTCCACCCCGTCGGAGGGGGTGTGGTGGGCCGTCCACTGCTCCAGCAGGGCCGCGGGGGATACGGGCTCCCCCTGCTTCTCCTCCAGATAGGACAGGGCCTGCCGCACCTCCCCGTCCAGCAGGAAGTCCTCCCGGCCGGCCACCACGCAGGGGATGCCGTCCCTGGCCAGGCACTCCTCCAGCAGGGCCAGCTGCCGCCGGGTGCGGCAGAGCACCGCCATGTCGCCGAAGCTCCGCGCCCCCCGGGCCGCCCCCAGCGCCTGGGCCTCCACCATGCCCATGCCGCCCACCAGCCGGGCGATCTCCTTGGCCACAAAAATGGCCTCCGCCCGGTCGCCGGGGGCGGTGACCAGCCGCACCGCCGGGCCGTGGGGGCGTACCGCCTCCAGGGGGCGGGGGGTTCCGTCCACGGCCTCCGCCACCGGAAGGGCGGCGGAGAGGATCTCCGGCGTGGAGCGGTAGTTCTGTCTGAGCGTGACGGTGCGCGCCCCCGCCAGGGCCCCAAAGCAGGCCGGGTCCGCCCCCCGGAAGCCGTAGATGGACTGGTCCGGGTCGCCGATGGCAAAGAGGGTGCCGCCCTCCCGCCCCCAGGCCAGCAGCAGCGCCAGCTGCAGCCGGTCCACGTCCTGGAACTCGTCCACCAGCAGGTGGGTGAACCGCTTGTCGGTGCGCCCCGCCCGCCACTGCTCCAGGGTCTCCCGGAGCAGGTCGTCAAAGTCCAGCTTCCCCGCCAGCTTCTCCTGGTAGAGGGCGAAGGCCGGGTCCTCCTCTGTATCTATGCCGGTTTTCCACCGGGAGACCGCCCGCAGGAGGGCGTCGGGGCTCCCCTTCCGCCCCAGCGCCTCCAGGGCGGCGGAGGCCGCCGCCCGCTGCTGGTAGGGGTCGGCCAGGGGCACGGCCTCCAGCAGCTCCAGGCAGACGGCGTGGAAGGTGCCGATGGTCATGGCCTTGGCCGCCCGTCTGCCCAGGCGGGCCTCCAGCCGCTGCCGCAGCTCCGCCGCCGCCCGGTTGGTGAAGGTGAGGACGGTGAGCTCCGCCGGTTTGGCCCTCTGCTCCTCCACCAGCCAGGCCGCCCGCTCCACCAGGGTGTGGGTCTTGCCGGTGCCCGGCCCGGCGACCACCGCCACGGTGGGCTCCGGGGCGGACACCGCCGCCCGCTGTTCCCCGTTCAGCTCCCCGGCGGGGGCGGCGGACTTGGCCAGGCCCTCCTTGGCGGGCCTGGCCACCCTGCCCCCGGCGGATTTCGCCTGCCGGGGGGCCTCCGCCCCGAAGAGGCTCACCTGCCCCCGGAAGGCCTCCCGCTCGGCGGGGGAGAACAGCTGGATCACCCCGTAGGCCCCGTCGTACCCCGGCTTCCGCACCACCAGGCCGGAGCGCAGGCGGCGGATGCCCTCGGCCACCAGGGGCCCGGCGGCGTGCCCGATGTCCTCCAGGGGCACCTCCCGGAGGATGGAAAACTCCGGCCCCAGCCGCTCCAGCATGGCCTCGTACTTGGCCCCCACCTTCTTCCCGGCGGCGGAGCCCCCCTCGGAGGCGGCGATCACCTCCGGCAGGGGCGCTAGGCTCTCGAAGGGCCTGCTGCCTTTCGGCACATAGCCCTCCGGCCGGTCGGCGAGCTGCTCCACCCGGTGGAGCACGCCGGTGGTGAGCCGCCTGCCGCACACGGGGCACACTCCACTGGCCGCCTCCGCCTCCACCGGGGAGAGGCACACCGAGCAGTTCCGGTGGCCGTCGAAGTGGTACTTGCCCTCCTCGGGGAAGAACTCGATGGTACCGTGGAAGCCCTCCCCGGTCTGGATGGCGCGGGAGAGCTCCGGGTAGGACAGGCCGCAGGAGAGCAGATTGGCCTCCCGCCCCAGCTTGGAGGGGGAGTGGGCGTCGGAGTTGGACACCAGGGTGTACCCGTCCAGGGCGGAACAGCGGTGGTTCATGGGCGGGTCGGAGGACAGCCCCGTCTCCAGGGCGCGGATGTGGCTTGTGAGATCCCCGAAGCACTCCTCCATCGTGTCAAAGCCGGAGAAGGCCCCGAACAGGGAGAAGTGGGGCGTCCAGATGTGGGCGGGGATGAACACCGCCTCGGGGCAGGACTCCAGGGTGATCTCCAGCAGATCCCGGCAGTCCAGGCCCAGGATGGGCCGTCCGTCGGAGTGGAGGTTGCCGATGGCCTCCAGCCGGCGGGACAGGGCCTCCGCCGCCTCCAGACCGGGCAGAAGGATCAGGGAGTGCACCTTGCGTACCTTGCCGTCCTTCTTGTAGATGGTGCTGATCTCCCCGGTGATCACAAACCGGGGGCCGCCGGAGGCCCCCTTCAGGGTGTAGAGCCCCTCCTCCGCCGGGGTGAGCTTGTCCCTCAGCTCCGCCCGCCAGGCCGGGTGGGTGAAGTCGCCGGTGCCCACCAGGCCGATGCCCTTTTTCCGGGCCCAGGCGTCCAGCTGCTCCGGCTCCAGCTCCTTGCTGGTGGCCCGGGAGTATTTGGAGTGGATGTGCAGATCCGCGACGTACACGGCACATTCCCCCTTTTTCGCGTTTTTCCCATTGTACGCTTTTTGGGCCGTGGACGCAAGGAGGGGGCCACTGCATATGGGAGGCTCATTGAAAAAGTCCCATCTCTATGATAAGATCTATCCAGATGTCTTGGCTGAGATAGATTTTCCTAAAGGATTGCGAAGAGAAAGGGGATCACCCAAGTGGGGTTTATTAAAGTGAAAAATGTAAAGGCAAAAGAAGATACCATAATCAATACCGACTTGATTTGCCGAATTTCAAAAGAGAAAGGCCGCTATACTGTTTTCTTTTCAAGCGGCAATGTAGGATCTTCTTATTATGAATATGACCAAGAGAACATCCAAAAGATATTCGATGAAATTGGCATCTCTTTATAGGTTATAAGCATACAAAAGAGTTTTGGACAGTTATCTTGTTGGCCGGCCGCCTATGTGCCTTATGCAGATTATGTGCTGCAGAATCTAGAGAAATTTTATAAAATACCGCATTCACATTGTATGAAAGAGATGGTGGAACATGGATACCATGAACGCCCTGGTGTGGAAGGGGGACGGGGTGCTGTCCCTGGAGCGGCGGCCCGTCCCGGAGCTGCAGGGGCCCCGGGACGCCATTGTGCGGGTGACCCGCTCCACCATCTGCACCAGTGATCTGCACATCCGAAACGGCGCGGTGCCCCGGGCGCGCCCCGGCGTGGTGCTGGGCCACGAGTTCGTGGGGGTGGTGGAGGCCGTGGGCAGCGGTATCTCCAACCTCAAACCCGGCGACCGGGTGGCCGCCTGCTGTGAGACCTTCTGCGGGGACTGCTGGTTCTGCCGCCGGGGGTATGTGAACAACTGCGTCCACGGGGGCTGGGAGCTGGGGTGCCGCATCGACGGCTGCCAGGCGGAGCTTGTGCGGGTGCCCTTTGCCGACACCGGCCTCACCCCCATCCCGGACGGCCTCAGCGACGAGGACGCCCTCTTTGTGGGGGACATCCTGGCCAGTGGGTATTGGGGGGCGGAGCTGTGCGGCTTCCACCCCGGCGATACGGCGGTGGTGGTCGGCCTGGGGCCGGTGGGGCTGTGCGCGGCCCAGTGCGCCGCCCTGCTGGGGGCCGCCCACGTCATCGGCGTGGAGCCGGACCCCTGGCGGCGGCAGCTGGCCCTGACCCAGGGCCTGGCGGAGGCCGCCTTCGCCCCGGACGACCCCGCCCTGGCGGAGTGTACGGCGGCCCTCACCGACGGCCGGGGGGCCGACGGGGTGATCGAGTGCGCCGGCGGGAGGGACACCTTCCAGACCGCCTGGAAGCTGGCCAGGCCCAACGGCACCGTGGCCCTGGTGGCCATGTATGAGGAGGACCAGACCCTCCCCCTGCCCGCCATGTACGGCAGGAATCTGGTGTTCAAGACCGGCGGGGTGGACGCGTCCCGGGGCGCGGAGCTGGTCAGCCTGCTGGCGGAGGGGAGGCTGCGCACCGGCTTCCTCATCACCCACCGGGGGCCCCTGTCGGAGATTCTGGAGGGCTACCGGGTGTTCGAGGCCCACGAGGGCCACTGCCTCAAGTGGGTGGTCACGCCGGGGTGAGTGGAAAACAGGCGGGCCGGGGAAGCTTCCCCGGCCCGCCTGTCTCTGTCCTGATCCCGTCTCAGAGGGGCAGCGCCCCCACGGTGATGTCCGTTTTGGGCACCTTGGCCCAGTCGAAGCAAGGGGCCAGCTCCGCCGCCGCCACCGGCTCCGGCTGCTCCAGCTGCCCGGCCCAGAAGGCCAGCAGGCCAATGAGCTGCTCCGGCGTGAACTGCGCCCGCAGCGCCCCCATG
Organism: uncultured Flavonifractor sp.; assembly: GCA_944385585.1. Classification (GTDB taxonomy): domain Bacteria; phylum Bacillota; class Clostridia; order Oscillospirales; family Oscillospiraceae; genus Flavonifractor. The sequence continues at coordinate 2,593 of CALWXU010000049.1, read as the reverse complement.
TCCAGGTCGTGCTCCCGCTTGGACAGCCGCCGGCCGTCAGGGGCGAGCAGCAGGGGCACGTGGAAAAATTCCGGCGGCGTCAGCCCAAGCCGCTTGTAGAGATAGAGCTGTCGGGGGGTGGAGGAGAGCAGGTCCCGTCCCCGCACCACCTGGGTGACCCCCATGTCCCCGTCGTCCCACACCACCGCCAGCTGGTAGGCGTACACCCCGTCGGAGCGGCGGAGGATGAAATCCCCGCAGTCCCGCAGCAGGTTTTCGGCGTAGGGGCCCTGGAGGCCGTCGGAGAAGGCCGCCGTCCGGTCCGGCACCTGGATTCTCCAGGCGGGTTGGCGGGTGCGGGAGAGCTCCGCCCGCGCCTCCTCCGTCAGATGGCGGCACCGCCCGTCATAGACCGCCTGCCCGTCGGAGCGGTGGGGGGCGCTGGCGGCCAGCCGCTCCGCCCGGGTGCAGTAGCAGGGGTAGAGCAGGCCCTGCGCCTCCAGGCGGCGGAAGGCGCCGGCATAGGCCTCCGTCCGCTGGCTCTGGAGATAGGGGCTGTGGGGGCCGCCCTTCTGCCACCCCTCGTCCCAGTCCAGGCCGAGCCAGCGCAGGTCGTCGGCCAGCTGCCGGGCGTATTCGGGGCGGCAGCGGCCGGGGTCCAGGTCCTCCACCCGCAGCACCATCACGCCCCCGGCCCGGCGCACCGACAGCCAGGCCAGCAGGGCGGAAAACAGGTTGCCCAGGTGCATCCGCCCGCTGGGGCTGGGGGCAAAGCGGCCCCGCAGAATCGGTTCCATCCGTTCAGCTCCTATGCCAGATTGTCTCTTAAAATGCCCACCACCAGCACCACAAAGCCCACCCACAGCAGGGCGGCGCACAGCAGCAGCGGCACGAGCACCCGGGACAGGCTGTACTTCCGCTCCGTCACAAAGCGGGGGTCGGACACCCGGGCGGCGCGCCTGGTGTACTGAATCCGCACCGGCGCGCCGGTGGAAAGGGCCGCCGGCGGCTCCCGGCGGCCGCGGGCGCGCTCCCGGGGGACGGGCAGGCCGGAGTTGAAGAACTCCCGCTCTACCCATTCCCCCCGGTACTCGTTGTAGTAGCGCAGCTTGGGCGTGGTGCTCCTGGGGTTGTCCGCCGTGCCCAGGCCCCGGCAGACATAGCCCGCCAGGGTGGCCTCCGTCTCCTGATAATTCCCGCCGCGGAAGGGGAAAATCATCCCCGCGTAGGCCAGGAAGTACAGAAGGAAGATCAGGCCCCCCACCAGGGCCAGGGCGATGATCATGACGCCGACGATGGTCAAATCCATATGGGCCCCCTTCCGACAGGGGCGTCCGGCGCGGGGCCGGGCGCTACACCCTGCCTAACTCCTCATTTCTGTGATAGGCCGCCTCCACCGCCTGGATGGCGGCGGAGCGGAAGCCGTTCCGCTCCAGGGCGGCCACCCCGGCGATGGTGGAGCCGCCGGGGGAGCACACCTCGTCCTTGAGCTGTCCGGGGTGCTTCCCGCTCTCCAGCACCATGGCCGCCGCGCCCAGGGCCATCTGGGCGGCGTAGGTCATGGCCTGCTGCCGGGGCAGGCCGGCCGCCACCCCGCCGTCGGCCAGGGCCTCCAGGAACAGATACACAAAGGCGGGGCCGCAGCCGGCCACCGCCGAGAAGGCGTCCATCTGCCCCTCGGCGATGCGCTCCACCCGGCCCGCCGGGGCCAGCATGGCCTCCACCGCCCGGATGCGCGCCTCCGGCGTGCCCTCCTCCGCCGTCAGGGCCAGCATCCCCCTGCCGATGGCGGCGGGGGTGTTGGGCATGACCCGCACCAGGGCGGGGGCCCCCGCCGCCCCGGCCAGCCAGCCCCGGATGGTCCCCAGGGTGAGGCCGGCGGCGATGGACACCACCGTCTGCCCCGCACCCAGGGCGGGGGCCAGCTCCTCGGCCACGGCCCGGAGCATCTGGGGCTTGACGCAGAGGAACACCACCTCCGCCTGGGCGGCGGCGGAGCGGTTGTCCTCCGCCGCGCCGCAGCCCAGCTCCGCCGCCAGCTGGTCCGCCTTGGCCCTTGTCCGGTTGGCCACCACCACCTGCTCCGGCCCCAGGGCCGCGCAGGCCGCCCGCACCAGGGGCGCGCCCATGTTGCCGGTGCCGATAAACGCCGCTCTCTTCATATTCCTCCGCCTTTCCGCGTACTCCGCGATGATCTTCAGCTTTTCCGACCGCCGCAGCTTTTTGATGGCGGCCTCCCGCCGGAGGGCCGCGCCCTTGTCGGGGCACTCCTCCCGGTAGACCACCTCCACCGGCCCCCGTCCCCGGGTGTACTTGGCGCCCCTCCCGCTGGCGTGGGCCGCCGCCCGGCGGTCCACGTCGCCGGTGCTGCCGGTGTAGAGGGTGCCGTCCCCGCACCGGAGCAGATAGACCCACCAGCCCATGGCATCACCACCCCGGCCGCAGGTCTGGCAGCAGCGCCAGCTCCCGGAACACCGCCGCCGCCGCGCGCTCGTACTCCCCGGTGTCCCGGGCCTTCTTGATGGCCTTGGCGTGCCTGGCGTTGTCCCCGAACAGGTGGATCAGGTAGAACCACACCTCTTTCATCCGCAGCATGGCGTTGCGGCGGCTGCCG
>CALWXU010000048.1 GCA_944385585.1 uncultured Flavonifractor sp. | reverse complement strand
CAATTCATTTGCCCCGAGCAGATAAAGTCCGGGGCCCCCGCCGGGCGGAAGCCCGGTGGGGTGCTGTGCCCCCGCTGTGCGTCCGTGGTGGGCGAGTAAGCTTCCGGGCACAGCTCGGAGGGACCCGCGAAGCGGGACGCGCCACGCGCGTGCAAGCGTTTTGCCGCAGGCAAAACCTTGGCGCAGGGGCAATTCATTTGCCCCGAGCAGATAAAGTCCGGGGCCCCCGCCGGGCGGAAGCCCGGTGGGGTGCTGTGCCCCCGCTGCGCGTCCGTGGTGGGCGAGTAAGCCGCCGGGCGGAAGCCGGTGGGAAAATAGGCCCATGCAGACCGACAAAAAACAGGCGCCCGCAAACGCGGGCGCCTCAGTCTGTCGAAAAACCCTCCCCGAAGGAAAGCCTCGCAGAGTTCCTGCGGCTGCAGCTGCAGGAATTGAATGAAAATCCGTCATTTCCGAGGACATGCGCCTTGGAAATGACACTTCTCGTGCAAGATGGGCCGACTTTTCCGTCAGGAATCGAGGCCCATCTTGCGCGCTTCTCTCTCGAAAAAGTGGCTCTGCCACTTTTTCGACACGCTGAGGCGCCCGCAAACGCGGGCGCCTGTCTGCTTCCCCCGCCCCGGGGGCGGATGGATGGGGCAAGAGGGAGTGCCGTGCTAGGGCTCTCCGTTGGCCTGGTCCACGCGGCTCTCCAGCGCGGCGATCATTTTGGACAGCCATGCGGGGACGGGGGCGCCCAGGGCGCCGGCGTTCTCAATGATGCTGCCCAGCTCGGTGAGGATATACCAGACCAGCACCAGGACGCTGGCAAACACCGTGTAGTCAAAGGGCAGCTCCAGGGCCGGCACGTTCTCCAGCATCAGCCGGACCACCCCGTCCAGGATGGCGGCCACCAGCACGGCCGCGATGGCCCCCAGCTTGTGCCACAGGCCGTCCCGGGCCGCCTTGGACGACCACTCGCCCGCCCGCAGGGCGGCGGCGGTGCCGGTGGCGTAGTCCAGCACCATGCAGCCGATCCAGATGACCACCAGCCACCCGAACCACCCCCACAGGGCGGTCAGGCACCCCAGCACGCCCACCACCGCGGCCTTGAATCCGTTGACGTGTTCCACATACTCCCCTCCTTTCACAGCGACGCGGCCCACTTGATGAGCAGGGCCTGCACATTCTCCGCCGAGTAGTCCCCGGCCTTCCAGTAATCCGGGCTGTTGATGAGCCCGGCGGCGGCCAGTTTGTCCACGGCCTCGTCCAGCGCCGAGGCCGGCGCCCCCGTCCCCCTGCACAGGGCCAGGAAGTCCTCCCACGCCCCCTCCGTGTGCCGGATGGTATGGGGGCAGTCCTTGCCGCTCCAGCGGTTGTGCTGCACCACGTTTTCCACGGGGATGTGGTGCTCGGCCATGAGCAGGCGCACCAAGGCGGCGGCGTTGGCCTTGGCCGCTTCGAAGTCCCCGCCGGCATTGACGCAGATCTCCACGCCGATGCTCTCGGCGTTGCCGGGGCCGTCCGCCCCGTCCCCGGCGTGGTAGGCGGTCTCCCAGTCGGGCAGGTGCTGGACGATGGCCCGGTCGTCCACGGTGTAGTGCCAGCTGACAAAGGCGTCCTCCGCCGCCCCCTTCAGATAGGCGGCGTGGGCCAACCCGTCGGCGCCCGGGTCAGGGTTGCCCGTCTCATGGATGGTGATATAGGTGCCTGGATTTGTCCCGCCAGGCCGGTTCTTCCGGCCGGCGGGGATATAGTCTGCCTGGATTTCCAGGCCGGTGTCGGTGGCCCTTGGCTCTGCCGCCTCCAAATAGGCCATGGAGACCCAGCCCTCGGCGGTCCGGCCCCAGCCGTCCTGGATCGTCAGCACCTCCACCACGGCGCCCATGGGGTAGGCCCCCACCTTGCCGTAGCTGGTGCCGGGGCCTAGGCGGGCGTTGACGCCCACCGATGGAGTTACCCGATATTTGCCCATGCTCTCCTCCTTCTCCGGCGGGTTCCCGGCGGCCCTCAGCCATACACAGAGGTAGCCCGCCACCCGCCGGGCGCTGGTGATCCTCCGACCACCCGAAAAATCACACTGCGAGCTGCCCCCGGAATCCAGCCCCAGGGCACGCAGGGAGGCGGTGTCGGCGTACTGCCCGCCAATCTCCACCAGCTCGTCCCGCAGCCCCTCCGGGGTCTTGGCGTCTCCGGTGCCGTCGCCGGAGCAGTACAGGATCAGATGCCTCCCGGCCACCATCATGGCGGAGCGGCCCCGTTTTCCGCCGTAGGCCGGGTCATAGCTCAGCGCCGCCCCCGGCCCCCTTCCGGGGGTGAGCAGCTCCACGCCGCTCAGATAGTTCCTCCCGCCGCTGTCCGGCACCACGTCCATGCGGACGTTCACGGCGTCCCAGGTCATGCCCCAGCTGTTCCAGGGGGCCTCCGCCTTGACCGCTCCGTCGATTTTCAGGTTTCCGACGGCCTTCCCGGTGGCCATGCTGTAAAACCAGGCGTTGAGAATCCAATCGCACCCCAGGGCCTCTTTGACCTGGGCCATGCTCCGGCCCCCGGCCTCCACCAGGGAGAGCCGGGCAATGGCGGAGAGGGGGATCGCGGCGACACACTTACTCATTGGCCTATGCTCACTCCTTCCGTATGCGGCCGGACGCGGGGCGGGGGCCTGCGGCGCCCGCAGCCGGCTCTACCATACCTACGCGGTTTCTGAGATTTTCGTTCCAAGGCCGGGCTTGGCAAAGCCCGGCCGGGCGGCCATGCCCCTGCGTCCTCTCATCTGAAAAATAAAAAACAGCCCCGTCCTGTCGGTTGACAAAACGGGGCTGGATGGTATAATAGAAACAGAAGGGCAACTGCTACGCGGTCAGCTCTTACAGATCAACACAAACAAAGTCTATGCTGACTGCTCGTGCCACCGGGCAGTCAGCACGCTTTTATGGAGAGTATGTAGGCCAAGGTGACCAGACATACACAGAACCTCAGAAATTGCTTTCCTCGGCGTTCCATATCAGCCTCACCCCCTTTCCTGGGGGAGTAGCTAACCGCCTGTATGTAACAGCGCCCTTCCGGCCCCTCTCGGGGCCTGTCTATCATACCACGCGCGCCTCGTTTTGTCTATGCCGCCCGGACAGGGCGGCTTTCCCATCTGTAAAATATAAAAACAGCCCCGTCCTGTCGGTTGACAAAACGGGGCTGGATGGTATAATAGAAACAGAAGGGCGCTGTTGCGACGGTTAGCCCTCAAACGTCAGATAGCAGAACTATGCTGACCGCTTGGGTACCAGCCGAGCGGTCAGCACGCTTTTATGGTCAATATGTAGGCCAGACCGGCCAGACATACACAAAGCCTCAGAAATTGCTTTCCTCGGTGTCCCATAGCAGCATCACCCCCTTCCAGGGGGAGTAGCTAACCGCCATTATGCAACAGCGCCATGCCCATTCTACCACACGCGCCGCGTTTTGTCTATTCTTGCCGCCCGGACGGGGCGGCTTTTCTTATGCCTCCACGGCCTCCCAGGCCTGGGGGTAGTCCTCGGGGCTGAAGTTAGTGTCGCTCAGGCACCTGTAGGTCCTGCCGTCGGTGTAAATCATGTACTCCCCTGCCCGGTACATGTCGTGGGCCCCCTGCACCGGCACAAAGGGCCGGGCGGTCTCCGGCGCGGTGCCGTGGAGGGGCCGCCAGAAGGTGAACCAGGCGGCGTCCTCCGGGTTGATGTCCGGGTTGGAGGCCGTGTCGTGGGCCTGGAAGCACGCCCAGGTCTGCCCCTTGGCGTTGCGGATGTCGCCCACAGTGTAGGCGCCCTCCGTCCAGTCCTCATAGAGCCCCGAGGCCCGCAGCCTCCTGTCGTCGGTGTCGATGGCCGCCCCGGTCAGGGACTGCCGGGCCACATAGATGGCCGATGCCAGCGCGTCGTATACGTTCACAGTGACAACCCCCTCTGAATCGCTTCCTCCATATCGTCCAGCCGCTCCTCCGCCGATGGCTCCGGCTCGGGCAGCGGGGGCGGGTCCTTGGGCGTGATGCCGGTGAGCACCCCGTCCTGGATGGTCAGATCACAGTAGCCCCGGCAGGCCCAGGCGGTCTCCGCCAGCTCCTCCGGCACGGCGATCCACCCCTCCTGCCAGCACGCGGTGCGGTGGCTCTGGCTCTCCAGCCCGTGGCCGCCGTCCTCCCGGGCCGCGATCTCGATGATGGTCAGCATCCCAACAGCTCCTTTCTGATCCTTTGAAAAACTCGTACCAGCAGGCGGCCCAGCTTCTGCCGCCTGCGCTCCTTTTCCCTGCCCCGGCCGGGCAGGCGCGCCGCCCACGCCTCCAGAGCGGAGAGCAGCTTCCCCGAGCCCCACCGGGGCCCCTCTGTCCGGCGCATGGTCTCCCCCAGCTCCGCGGTGCGCGCCTCCCCGCCCCGCACCAGGCGGAGCACCAGGGCCCGCAGGGGGCGGGCGGGCACGGGCCTCCGGGGCCGGGCGGCCGCCGCCGGGGCCTTGGGCCGGGGCGGGGCCTCCTCCTCCGGCGTCAGGGCGTGGAAGTGGGCCACCAGGGCCTCCTCCAGCTCCTCCAGGCCCCGCACCTCCACGCCGGTGCCCAGGACGACGGCCTCCAGCCGCTCCAGGCCGCACCGGATGGAGCGGAGCACCGAGGCGTGGTCCACCCGGAGCAGCTTCCCGATCTCCCGGAGACTGAGCCACTCCCCGTAGTAGAGGTAGAGGTACAGCTGCTGCCGGGGGGTGAGCAGACTGAGCACCGCGCCGAGCACGGCGGGCCGGGCCAGGTCAATCACCAGGGGTCCCGGCCCCTCCTGGGCCTCCAGGATGGCGTACAGGGCCTTGGCGTCCCGGGCGATTCTGGCCTTTCCTCTCCGCACCGTGCGGGCCACGGCGGAGGGGTCCCGGCCCGCCTCCCGGGCCACCTGGGCGGCGCTCCTGCCGCCCTCCGCCCGGGTGAGGTACTCCCCCTGCTTCTCCGTCACGGCCCGCGCCCGGGCCGTCCGGGCCGCCAGGCGCATCCGGTCATGTTCGGTGGGGCCGTCCGGGGTCTCCGCCCCCTCCAGCTCCGCCCAGGTCTGGTATTGGAGCCGGTCCCACTGCCAGCCCTCCACCCCCGCCCAGGTGGTGGAGCGGCTCACCCGGTGGCGGGGCTCCAGCTCCTTCAGTCGGTGGGCGCAGTCCGCCAGCTCCTCTTTGACCCGGGCCAGCTCCAGCCGGAGGGCCCGATGGTTCCCCTCCCCGGCGGTCAGGCGGCTCTCCAGCTCTGCCCGCCGCTCCCGCAGCGCTCTGGCCCTGCCCCGCACCTCCCGGGCCTCCGACATGCCGTCACCTCCCTTGTCACGCTCCGCCCATTCACGGCGGCGCCGCGCTTCTCACTCCAGGCTGTCCCGCCGGGGCGCGTACCAGTGGGCGGCGGTGTAGGTCCCGTCCCTGGGCCGGGTGTAGTACCCCTCGGTGAGCCGCCGCAGCTCCCGCATCTCCCGGAGCATCCCCTCCAGCAGGCGCACCCGGCCCTCCAGGGCGCTCTGCGCCGCCCCCTCCGCCGCCCCCAGGGCGGCGCGCGCCTCGTCCAGCCCCATCCGCAGCCGCGCGGCCGCATCCCGGTAGTCCGCCGACAGCTCTCTCAACGTCGCCAAGCCGTTCCCCACCCCCTTTCCACGGGCGCGGCTGGAATCCGCCCTATACCCATGACAGGCAGAGGGGCGGAAGGGGAACGGTTTGGTCTCCCAAAACCGAAAAAAACCGCCCAAGCCTGAGAAATGGGCGAAAAAATGACCGCCTCCCGGGCGTTCCCCGGAGACGGTCAATGTGCCGATGTTCCGTTGTAAGGCTCCCTGGGCAGGCGCGAAACCGCGGGTGCGTTTCAGCGCGGCCATTGGGCTGTGGACAGAAGCGCGCCGTTTGCCCCCGATCGTTTAGTCGTCATACTGTGGCCTCCGCGCCTGGAAGGAGAGCCCCAATGCTGCCTGGATTGTCTCCAGCTCCGCTGGGCCCAGGCTGGAAAGACTGATCAGAGCCGTGATTTCCCACCCGCCGTCCCAGATCAGCAGCTGTTTCCGATCCTTGGATCGATAGGCCATCAGGATGCCGCCGTAGGCCTCGTCACAAAAATCGATCAGCTCTGTGTGTTCTGACAGCGGTCGTGGAGCTCCTGCAAGCCTGCTTCCGCAGACTGCCGCGGTCCGGTTCCCCCGCAGCCCGCCGGGGAACCGGGGCGGCAAACAGGGACCGGCCCGCCTGTTCGGCGGGCCGGTCCCTGTTGTGTGGATAGAGAGAGGTTTGAGAAATGAGAGAGAAGTGGTGTATGGAAACACCGTTTCCTGACGCTGTTGATCTTACTCCACTTCCCCCTGCGGTTGGTGAACGGACTGTGAACGGGACATAAAGGTTTCCTTAACTTTCCCCTGCCGCCTCCGGCGGCGGGGCCGGGTCAGGGAGATGCTCCCGCCGTCCCGGGCGGCGGAGAGCAGATAGCCGTACACCTGGAGCTTCTTCTCCTCATAGAGGTCCAGGGCCTGGTAGAGGTTCTTGTAGGCGGCAAAGACCTCCCGCTTCATCTCCACCGTGCGGGCGGGGGTGAGCTGGGTGGACACCAGGCTGCCCGGCCGCTTCACATAGCAGTACACCGGCCGGGCGCAGGCGGCGATGAGCCGGGCCCGGCGCAGGTACTCCAGGTTGAACAGGAAGTCCTCGCACCAGCTGACGTCCGGGTCGAAGCGCAGGCGCCCGGCCTCCACCAGGGAGCGGCGGTAGAGCTTGTTCCACAGCACGCCGTAGTAGAAGTTGGCGGGGGCCTTGAGCATCTCCTCCGCGTAATCCTGCCGGGTGAGCACCCGCTCCTCCCGGATGTGGCCCTGGAGGGCGGCCCGGCTCCCCGCCACCCGCCAGAACCGGCCCACCACCAGGTCGGCGCCGGTGGAGGAGGCGGTGCGCACCAGGGCTTCGGTGGCGTCAGGGGGCAAAAAGTCGTCCCCGTCCACAAACTGGAGGTACTGCCCCCCGGCGTGGGACAGGCCCAGGTTGCGGGCGGCGGACACCCCGGCGTTGGCCTGCCGGAGCACGCGAAAGCGGCGGTCCCGCGCCGCCCACGCCGCGCACAGGTCGGCGCTGCCGTCGGTGGAGCCGTCGTCCACCAGCAGGATCTCTAAATTTTCCCAGCTCTGGGCGGCCACGCTGTCCAGGCACCGCTCCAGCCAGGGGGCCACGTTGTAGACGGGCACGATCAGGCTGACCAGGGGCTGTTCCATCCCTCAGACCTCCTCATCCGCTCTTGTCAGCAGCCAGCCGGTCATGGGCGGCAGCTCCTGCGCGCCGGCGGGCAGCGTGCCGCCGGTCATCCAGTCTTTGGCGGGCCAGGGCAGCTCCACCGTCTCCGGCCGGTCCCCGGCGTTGACGGCGGCCGCCACGGCGCCCCTCCCCTGACCCCGCTGGAAGGCCAGCACCCGGCCCCGGGCGTGCAGCCAGGTCAGCTCCCCCCGGCGGAGGGCCTCCAGCCTGCCCCGGGCCGCCCCCAGGGCGGTGTACCAGGCCAGCAGCTCCCCGTCCTCCCGCCCCCAGGGGAAGGTGCGGCGGTTGAAGGGGTCCTCGAAGCCCTCCATCCCCGCCTCGTCCCCGTAGTAGACGGTGGGGGAGCCGGGGAAGGCGAAGAGCACCAGGGCCCCCAGCCTGAGCCGGGCCCTCCCCCGCCGGCGCTGCGCCTCGCTCATGCGGAAGGATGCCCGCCAGTCCTTGGAGTGGTCCTTGCCGTCGCCCCCCACCCCCAGCAGGGTGAGGATGCGGGGGGTGTCGTGGGTGCCCAGAAAATTCATGGCGGAGTGCCAGGCGAAGGGGGGGTAGTTCTCCCGGATGGCCTCCATGGCCTGCATGAAGTGGAAGGCGTCGTCCCCCAGCAGGAAGGACACCAGGGCGTTGCGGAAGGGGTAGTTCATCAGCCCGTCGCAGTGCCCCCCCAGGATGTGCTTCCGGCGCACGCCGTAGGCGATCTTGTTGGAGCCGTCCTCCCACACCTCGCCGATGACCACCGCGTCGGCCTTGGCCTGCCGGGCGGCCTGGTGGATGCCGTGGATGAAGTCGTCTGGCAGCTCGTCGGCCACGTCCAGCCGCCAGCCGTCCGCCCCGGCGCGCAGCCACCGGCGGATGATGCTGCTCTCATCCCCGAAGATATACCGCCGGTAGGAGGGCTGGCTCTCGTCCACGGCGGGCAGGGAGTAGATGCCCCACCAGCTGTCGTAGCGGTCGGGCCAGTGGGAGAAGTGGTACCAGGGGTAGTAGGGGCTGTCGGGGGACTGGGCCGCCCCCACGTCCGGGTAGGAGCCGTCGCCGTTGAAGTACCGGCTGACAAAGCCCTGGTGGTTGAACACCCCGTCCAGCACCACCCGCATGCCCAGCTGGTGGGCGGCGCCGCACAGGGCCCGGAAGTCGTCCTCGGTGCCCAGCATGGGGTCGATCTTCTCATAGTCGCCGGTGCCGTAGCGGTGGTTCTCCGGCCCCTCGAACACGGGGCAGAAGTAGAGGGTGTCCACCCCCAGGCCCCGCAGGTAGGGCAGCTTCTCCAGCACGCCGGCCAGGCTGCCGCCGAAGAAGTCCCGGTTGCGCACCTCGCCGTTGGCGTCGGGGCGGTACTCCGGCTCCTCGTCCCAGCTGGTGTGGACGCTCCGCCCCCCCACCATGCCGGCGGGGTCGGGCACGCCGGTGCGGCGGAAGCGGTCGGGGAAGATCTGATAGGTGACCCCCTCCCCGAACCAGGCGGGTACATCCTCTGACCCGTCGTAGACGGTGAGCTGGTAGGGTCCCAGCTCCTCCCGCCGGCCGTCCAGCCCCTCCAGCCGGAAGGAGTACCAGACCAGGCCCACATAGTCCCCGGTGTCCAGCTCCGCCTGGAACACGTCCCGGTCGCCGTCCAGGCCCGTCCAGGTCATGGGCAGCTCATGGCGCTCCTCCTGCCGGTGCTCGAAGTAGGCGATCAAAATGCCCCTGGAGAACCCCCCGGCCCGGGGCGGACGGAGGGTCAGCCGGACCGCCGTCCCGGCCGGGACGGCGCCGTAGGGCTGCTTGTACCGGCTGTCCCGGCTGTCAAAGGTCTGGGGATCACACACAACAAGGGCTCCCTTCAGCGGAGCAGGGTGTTCTCGGCGTCCACCGCCTCCACCGTGTTCTCCGCGCTGAAATAGTAGTTGACGATCTCGCCGGCGGCCTGGGCCAGGTTGCCGCCGGAGGCGCCGCCCTCCACCACGATGGAGATGACGATCTCCGGGTCGTCGTAGGGGGCGAACAGGACAAAGATGGCGTCGGCCTCCAGCTCGGCGGAGCCCACCTGGGCGGAGCCGGTCTTGGCGCCCACCTCCACCGCCAGATTGCTCAGGTACTGGTCCACGGTGCTCTCCGGGTCGTTGGCCACGGCCCACATGCCCTGCTTGACGGCCTCCACGTTGTCCGGGTCCAGGTTCAGGCTGTTGCGGATCTCCACCTCCTGCTCGTACACCGTCTCGGTGTAGTCGCTGGACTTGACGGTCTTGAGCAGGTGGGGCACCAGGTGGTCGCCGCCGTTGAGGAGGGTGACGATATAGTTGGACAGCTGGAGGGGGGTGATCAGGGTGTTGCCCTGTCCGATGGAGGCGTTGAGCACCTCGCCGCCGTACCAGGTCTGGCCCAGGGCCTCGCTGGTGGCGGGGCCGGCCACCCTTCCGGCGGACTCGGGCAGCTCGATGCCCGTGGTCTGCCCCAGGCCGAAGGCGGCGGCGTACTGGTCGATGCGGTCGATGCCCAGCCGGTGGCCCAGGGTGTAGAAGTACACGTTGCAGGAATCCCGCAGGGCCTCGGACAGGTTCTCCCACCCGTGGTTGCCCCGGTACTGGCGGTAGATCCAGCACTGGGGGTGGAAATCGCCGTAGGGGTAGTGCTCCTCCTCGGGCAGCTGGAGGCTGCCGGTGTCCCGGATCTCCTCGGCGGGGGTGGTGAGCCCCTCCTCCAGGGCGGCGATGGCCACCAGGGGCTTGAAGGTGGAGCCGGGCAGGTAGCCCAGCAGGGCCCGGTTGTTGAAGGGCTCCAGCGGGTCGTTGTACGCCTCGGCGTAGAGGGCGTTGTCGCTGTAGATGTTGGCCAGGTCGAAGGTGGGGTAGGAGGCCATGGCCAGGACCTCCCCGTCCTTGACGCTCTCCACCACCACGGCGCCGCCCTCGGTGTCCTCAGAATCCAGGTTCTCGATGGTGCTGGCCAGGATCTCCGACACCTTTTCCTGCAGGCGCAGGTCCAGGGTGAGCATCACGTTGTCCCCCGGCTTGGGCTCGTCGGTCTCGCCGGTCTCCGGGTTGGTGTACCAGTACTCGCTGGTGACCCGGCCGGAGGTGTCCAGCTCCTGCACCAGGGTGCCGGACTCCCCCCGCAGGTAGGATTCGAAGGAGTTCTCCGCCCCGTCGATGCCCACCTTGTCGTTCATGTTATAGCCCTTGCCCTGATAGGCCTCCCAGTTCTGGATGGGGCCCACGTGGCCCAGGATGTGGGCGGCGGCGGAGGTGTTGTACTGCCGGACGGTGGTGGTGTCGATGGACACGCCGGAGAGCCCCCGCTCCTTCACCGCGGAGATGACGTTGATGTCCACATCCTGGGCAAAGACGTACTCCTGGGCGTAGACCTCATAGGTACGCAGGTTGACCTCATAGAGCACGCCGATGAGGGCCCGGGCGTCCTCGTCGGACCAGCCGGGGTCGATCTCAAAGTAGGTGCGCAGGGCGGCGATGAGCTCCTCCGCCGTGGGCCCGGCGGGGATCTCGGAGAGGTCCTTGGCCGCCTCGATGTCGTCGGTGTCGGGCAGGCTGAGCCGGGCCTTCACCGTGTCGCCCAGGGGCAGGGCGTTGAGCAGGCTGCCCAGCCGGGTAAAGGCCACGCCGCCGTCGGACAGCTCGTAGGCCAGGGGGGTGTCGGTGGTGTAGGCAAAGGGGGGCTCGGCGGAGATGGGCAGGCTGTCCGACCAGGACAGGCCGTTGTCCCGGCAGATGTTGAGCAGCTCCATCAGATTGGGGTTGCGCTGGGCCTCGTCCCCCATCAGGCTGGTGTTCAGGGTGATCTGGTACACCGCCCGGTTGGTGACCAGCTCCCGGCCGTAGCGGTCCAGCAGCTCCCCCCGGGCGCCCTCCACGGTCTCCCAGTTGCTGATGCGGGTCACCGACATGGCCCGGTAGTCCTCCCCGTGGACGATCTGCAGGTTGTAGAGCACGCCGACGAACACCGTCAGCACGGCCGCCAGCACCACCGCCACGGCCAGAGAGCGCCGGTTGAACTGTTTTCCCTCCATGGGGCCTCCCTTCTATGATATGCGCGGCGCGCCGCCCCGGGCGGGCGGCCGCCGGGCTACAGCACGGTTTTCTTGGGCACCCGGCGGAACACCCACCGGAACAGGGCGTACACCGGAAAGACAAAGACCATGGACCACAGGATCTCCCGTCCGGCCACACTGAGCATGGCGGGCAGGCCCGCCTCCCCGGCGAACAGCCGGGCCAGGATGCGCCCGGCGTCGAGAAAGGCCAGGCCGGCCAGGGAGCACAGCAGGCAGCCCAGCAGGTTCTGCCGCAGCACGTACTGGGCCAGGGCCCCGGCCCCGATGCCCACCAGGCACATCCCCGCGGTCAGGGTGCCGTCGGCGTTGAAGTAGGCCGCGTCGCACAGGACCCCCACCAGCAGGCCGAAGCCAGCCCCGGCGGCGGCCCCCTCCAGCACGGCCACGCACACGGCGGCCAGGGGGAGCAGCATGGGGATCACCCCCAGCACGGGGAAGCGGTTGAGCACATAGACCTCGCAGAACCACACGGGCAGCAGGGCCAGGGCGTACACCCCCCACTTGATCAGAAAATCCTGCCGGGTCACCGGCTCACCTCCCTGCCGGCCCGCCCGGCGGGCAAACCCGCCGCGGCGCCGGCCTGCAATGATGCTTGGTCAGCTCCCGCCTCACTCGACCACTTCAAAATCCTTGATCACAAAGACCTGCTGCAGCCCGCCCAGGTCGGTCTGGGGCACGATGACGGCGTAGCGGTTCATGCCGGAGGCGTCGGTGCGCACCTCCTCCACATAGCCGGCCGCCAGGCCCGGCGGGTACACCCCGCCCCGGCCGGAGGTGGTGACCAGGTCGCCGGAGATGAGCTCGGTGTTCTCCGGCAGGTAGGTCAGCTTCAGCTTCCCCTCCCCCATGAGGGCGAAGTCCCCCTCCAGGATGGCAGCGCCGCCGGTGCGGGCGATCTGCCCGCCCAGCTCGGTGGCGGCGTCCACCAGGGTGCGTACCGTGGCCCAGTTCTCCCCCACCTCGGCCACCACGCCCACCAGGTTCCAGTACTGGTCCACCACCACGTCGTCCACCTCAATGCCCATGGAGCTGCCCTTGCTGATGGTGAGGGTGGCGTCCCAGTTGGTGGTGGAGCGGGCGGTGACGGTGGCGGACTCCGGGTCAAACTCAAAGCTGCTGGGCCGCAGCTCGGCGAAGCTGCGGAGCCGCTCGTTCTCCTGGAGGGCGGCCTCGTACTGCCGCTCCATGGCCTCCAGCTCGGCCACCCGCTGGAGGGCCTGCTCCAGCTGCTCCTTCATCTGCTCCACCTCAAAGGTGTCGTTGTACCGCTCCTCCGCCCAGCTGGTGACCGCGTTGATGCCGTTGCGGATGGGGGTGGTGACGATCCCCGCCAGGTTGGCCAGGGGGTTGGCCCCGCCGCCCAGCAGGGCGGACACCACCGCCGTCACCAGGGCCAGCAGGATGGCGGCAATGAGGATCAGGCCGCCGTTGTTGCGGAAAAAGTCCTTCACGTTCTACCTCTTATTTCTGCCCCGCCAGGGCCAGGCAGTCCACGCCCAGCTCCCGCAGCAGGCCGCCCAGGCGGCACACCGGCAGGCCCATCACGTTGTAGTAGTCCCCCTGGACGCCCTCCACCAGCAGGGCGCCGTACCCCTGGATGCCGTAGGCCCCCGCCTTGTCCATGGGCTCCCCGGTGCGGACATAGGCGGCGACCTCCTCCCCCGTCAGGGGGCGGAAGGTGACGGCGGTCTCCTCGCTGACGGTGCGCACGTCCGCCCCGCAGGCCACCGTGAGGCCGGTGAACACCTGGTGGGTGCGCCCCGACAGGGCGGTGAGCATCCGCGCCGCGTCGCTCTCGTCGGCGGGCTTGCCCAGCACCGCCCCTTCCAGGGCCACCACGGTGTCGGCGGCGATGACGATGGCGCCGCCGCCGGCCTGGGCGGCCACGGCCCGGGCCTTCTCGGCGGAGATGGCCGCCACCAGCTCCCCCGGCGGCAGGGCGCGGTTCATGCGCTCGTCGATGTGGGGGGTGATGACGCGGAAGGCCACCCCCATGCGCTCCAGAAGCTCCCGCCGCCGGGGCGACTGGGAGGCCAGAATGATGTCCATGTGTATCTTCCTTTCTCAGCGGGCCGCTGCCCCGCTGCCGCAGCCGCCATGGCAGCTCAGGGGCATGGCGCCGGCGGCGGTCCGGCGGGCCGGGCCGGTACGGCGCAAGAATCATCAAGGTTTGCCGGGCAATCGGCGGGGGCCCCATTGAGCGGGCGGATACGATCCGCCCCTACAGGGCAGGGCGGTCGTGGCAGCGTAGGGCCGCCATATATGGCGGCCGCCGGAACGCTTACCGCCCGGTGGAGCCGAACCCGCCCTCGCCCCGGCCGGTGCCGTCCAGCTCCTCCACCCGCTCCAGCGCGGCCTGCACCACGGGCACCACGGCCAGCTGGGCCACCCGGTCGCCGGGCATGACGGTGTAGGGGGTGCGGGACAGGTTGGTGAGCCCCACCCGGATCTCCCCCCGGTAGTCGCTGTCGATGACCCCCACGCCGTTGGAGAGGGTGACGCCGTGTTTGATGCCCAGCCCCGACCGGGCGAACACCAGGGCCACGTACTCCGCCGATGGCAGGGCGATGGCGATGCCGGTGGGGATGCTCACCAGGGCCCCGGGGGCGATCTCCACCGGCAGGTCGATGCAGGCGCACAGGTCCATGGCGGCGGAGCCGGGGGTGGCGTAGAAGGGGGCGGGGATCTCCCTCCCGATCTTGTCGGATACGGCCTTATATTTGAGAATCAACGGTTTCACTCCACATCTCGGTAGTATAGCCCCCGGGTGTACTCGTTGGGGGACCAGGAGCCCTGGTCCAGGTAGCGCTGGGCCACCTGGACGCACTCCCGGGGGTTCTCGGTGGTGAACAGGAGCCGCTGGGCCCACAGGCCCAGCCGCCGGTAGTCGGCGGCCTTGTCGGCCAGGAACAGCTTTTGGGAGTTGAGCAGCTCGTTGCGGCAGCCGGGGGCGGACACCACGGGGAACCGGGCCCCCTTCCGGTCGGTGAGGATGTTGGTGTTCTGGCAGCTGCAGGAGCCGCTGCGGTTTTTGATGATGCAGTTCTCCGTGATCATCAGGGGCAGCCGGCCGTAGGTGATGAGCTCGGTGTCGATGCCCTTGGAGATGTCCCGGATCTGGGGCAGCCTGAGCTCAAAGGACAGGGTGGCGGACCGGAGCCCCAGGTGGCGGTACTCCTTGAGGGCCTGGGAGTTGTAGATCTCCAGCCCGAAGTCCCCCCGGAGGGTGAAGCCCAGCTCCCGGGCGACGGGGAACATGCCCAGGTTGCCCACCAGGGCGTCTTTGATCCCCAGGGCGCGGACCTGCTCCAGCTTCTCCCGCAGGGCGGGGAACTCCCGGTCCCAGGCCACCCGGGGGAGGATCACCCCCACGGCGGTGTCCGCCGTGCCGGCGGCCTGCTCCGGGTGGGCGCACAGCTCGTCCAGGGGGATGTAGACCATGGCCGGCTTCAGGGCAAGCAGCTCCCCCGTCACCTGCTCGGCCTTCCGCACCGAGATGGTGAGCACGGGGGCCTCCCGCCGGTTCTCATACCGGGCGCCGGCGTGGTATGCGCCGCTGCGGCGGCGGGGGGGCTCCCCCCGCCGCTTCGTCAGGCCGTCCAGGGCCTCCCGCCGGAGGGCGTTGAGGGAGGCCAGGGGGAGGGACAGGCTGTCCTCCACCAGGGCCCGCACCCTTTCACAGCGGTAGGGGGTGCCCCCGGTGCGGGAGAGCTGGGTGGACACCGCCTCCTCCGTCAGGGGGCGGGTGCGGGCCGCCTCGGGCACGGCCCCCTCCACGGTGACCACCCGGCCGTCCGGGTCCTCCACCCCCACCCGGGCGGGCTCGCCGGGGCGGAGCATGGCGTAGAAGGTGACGGGGACCCTTTGTGCCTCCCCGCTCTGGTAGGTGTTCCGGGCCGCGGCGAAGAGCTCCTTGGGCTCCCTGGTCTCCTCCCGCACGCCGAACATGTCCGGCCCCTGCTCATCCAGGTAGTAGCCCTGGGTGAAGCCCTGGCGGGAGAAGGCGGCGCGGAGCTGCTCCAGCTCCTCCGCCGTGGGCTCCCGGTCCTCCCGGATGGCCCGGGCATAGATGCCGGTGACCACCGCCACGTACTCCGGCCGCTTCATGCGCCCCTCGATCTTGACGCAGGCCACCCCCATCTTGCGCAGCTCCCGCAGGTGCCCCGCCAGGGACAGGTCCTTGAGGGACAGGGGGTAGCCGTCCGCCCTGTCCGCCCAGCCGTACTTCAACCGGCAGGGCTGGGCGCACAATCCCCGGTTGCCGCTGCGCCCGCCGATGACGGAGGAGAGGAAGCACTGGCCGGAGTAGCACATGCACAGGGCACCGTGGGCGAACACCTCGATCTCGATGGGGGCGCGCTGGCAGATGTATGCGATCTGGTCCCGGCTCAACTCCCGGGAGAGCACCGCCCGGGTGAGCCCCAGGTCGGCGGCCATCCTCACCCCGTCCAGGCTGTGGAGGGTCATCTGGGTGGAGGCGTGGACGGGCAGGTCGGGGGCCACCTGCCGCAGCATGCGCAGCACCCCCAGGTCCTGGATGAGCACCGCGTCGGCGCCGATGGCGCTGGCCTGGGCGGCCGCCTCGGCGGCGCGGGGCAGCTCCCGGTCGGTGAGCAGGGTGTTGAGGGTCAGGTACACCCTGGCCCCCCGGACATGGCAATAAGAAACCGCCGCCGCAAACTCCTCCTCCGAGAAATTTTTCGCGTTGCGGCGGGCGTTGAAATCCCCGTAGCCCAG
>CALWXU010000047.1 GCA_944385585.1 uncultured Flavonifractor sp. | reverse complement strand
TCGATCCGTCTCCCCATCTTTTTCGCCCCCCTTCCTTTTTTCACTGTCTACTTTATTGGGAGCATATCACTTTGTCCCAAAGGCAGCGGACAACTGTTGATAAGTTTTTCTGTGCATCCCTTATTTTCTGCGTCGTGCACAAAATCTCTCCGAAAATTTTATACTCAAGTTTCCCAGCTTTTCACCTCCATTGACCTGCCGCATATGCAGAAACGCCTCCCGGATATCTGCCCGGACGGCGTTCTGCGTAATGTGATAGGCCTTTTTTATTTTTTCGGGCCCGCGAAGCCTTGATATAGCAGGATAAAGGCGGGAGTCAAAGCCACCGCTCTGCCGGTCACTTCTGCCCGCGGTGCGGGCAGTTTCAGGGGCCGTAGAACGGGGTCAAACGCAGAGGTGAAAGCTGAGGTTGCGGTCGTTCTACCAGAATTCCTACGGACACAAGGGAAAAATGGGGGTCAGCCCCGGGAAAGGGGCTTGTTTATGAGCAAGAAGGAGAAATTCGCCCTCTACCCGACGCCGGAGAAAAAGTCCCTTCTGGAGCGGAGGTATCAGGAGGACGGGAGCCGGAGCCTCACCGTCTTCATAGAGCGGGCGATCGATTTTTATCTGGACTACTTCAGCGCCGGTGACGCCGGGGTGTTCCTGCCGGCCTCCATCAAGTCCTGTATGGATGGCTGGATCAGCTGGAGGACCGCCTGACCGCGCTGACTTTCCGCCTGACGATGGAGGCGGACATGATGGCTGGCATCCTGGCGGACACCTGTCAGCTCAGTCGGGAGGAGCTGCGCCGCCGGCGCGCGGAGAGTGTGCGCAATGTAATGTGAAGTCCACCAACGGCCGCATATCCCTGAAGGGGCGGTCACAGGAGATGAGGGAGGAGGGGGATGAGTGGCTGGAGCGCTATGCGGTCCAGGTGAAGCTGTCCGCTCCTGCGCCCACCTCAAAGTGGTACCTGGCGATGCCCAGGTCGATTTTGCTGTAAAAGCCCAGCCCTGCCTCGGCGGACACAGCGCTCCCCCGGAGGGTGAAGCGGAACTTCTGCTGGTTCATGGCCGTGGGGGCCAGCAGGGCCGCATGGACGCCCCGCTGGAACCACTCCGGCATGGGGCCGTCTGCCCAGGCCACCTCCTCCGGCCGCTTGACCTTATGTCCCACACCCTGGGTCTGGCCGTAGCCGATGGCAATGACCAGGCGGAGGGCCTGGCCGGGCTGCACGTCCAAGGCCGCCTTTCCCTTGCTGTAGGTCATGGCCACCCAGCAGGTATTCAGCCCCAGCTGCTGGGCGCGCAGCACCACCTTCTCCCCGTAATAGCCGCACAGCTCGTCCAGCCCTGCCCCTTTGGGGCCGGCCACCGCAATGTAGTTTTTCACGCCGGAGAACTTTCCGTATTTAGCCATCCTGCCGGCAAAGGCCTTCGGCTCGTCCCACACCGGCTGCATGTGCAGGCCGCTCTCCTGATTGCACTGCGCAATAAAGGCGGACAGCTCCTCCCGCACCTCGGGCGGGACCGGCCTGTCCAGATAGGCCCGCACAGAGTGCCGCTGCTCCATCGCTTCCCATAGTTCCATGTGATTGAGTGCCTCCTGTTTTGTCATGCCTGGTCATCGCCCCGTCTGTCCGGTGCGCCCCCCATGACGCGCCGGACGTGGGAGAACAGGCAGATGATTTTTTCGATTTCAACATCCTGGGGATCCAGGTAGTAGTAGATGCATGTCCCCTCTCTTCTGGCGCGCACCACTCCAGCCTCCTTCAAAATCTGCAGGTGGTGGGAGATGGAGGGCCTGGACAGGTGAGTGCGGCGGGCCAGCTCGATCACCCGGCTGCCCCCGCAGGGGCCGTCCAGCAGGACATATAAAAGGTATTGGCGCGTCTCGTTCCCCAGGGCGCACAGCAGCTTCTGGCAGTCCCGAAATTCTGCCTGCAGGCGCGCCAGCTCCTGCGGCGTATTCTCCATATTGCTCACCTCCGGCCGGCGTGGGGCCCAGTCTGCCCCCTATTGTAGCACAAAATCCAGAGAGGCGGTTGATTGGTAAAGAAAATAGAGACGGAGCGCCCTGTTCCGGCGGGCCCTGCAGGGAAAGGCCATTGTATCCCGGCGGAAAACGTGGTAGGATTGGAGACAAAGGAGGCGCATCGTTTATGAAGGTATACATCAGCGCGGACATCGAGGGCACCGCCGTCACCGCCACCCGGGAGGGCTGCCATCCGGGGGAGTTTGAGTATGAGCGCAGCCGCCGGGAGATGACGGCGGAGGTGGTGGCCGCCGCCGAGGGGGCCAGGGCCGCCGGGGCGGAGCTGGTGGTGGTGAAGGACGCCCACGGACCCGGACTCAACATCCTCCCCGAGGAGCTGCCGGAGTATGTCCAGCTCATCCGCAGCTGGAGCCATTCCCCGGAGCTGATGGTGGAGGGGCTGGACGAGAGCTTTGACGCGGCGTTGTACGTGGGCTACCACAGCGCCGCGGCGGAGGAGGGCAATTCCCTGAGCCACACCATCAACGGCGGGGTGGTGCACCGCATCACTGTCAACGGCCGCCCGGCCTCGGAGTTTCTCATCTACAGCTGGATGGCCGCCCGGTACGGGGTGCCCAGTGTGTTCCTGTCCGGGGACAGGGCCCTGTGCGAGACGGGCGGGGCCCTCCACCCGTCCCTGGTCACTGTGCCGGTGAAGGAGGACGTGGGGGGGCGCTCCCAGGGCCTGAGCCCCGCCCTGGCCCGTCGGCTGATCCGGGAGGGGGCGGAGCGGGCCCTGCGGCAGGATCTCGCCGCCGCCCGCATCGCCCTGCCGGAGCACTTCCGGGTGGAGCTGACCTACAAGAGCCACCGGGACGCCTACACCAAGGGCTTCTATCCGGGGGCGGAGCGGGTGAACGCCGTGACCCTGGCCTTTGAGGCGGACGACTGGTATGAGGTGGGCCGCTTCCTCCTCTTTGCCATCTGAGCAGAAAAGCATGCCGCCCGGCTCTGCCGGGCGGCATGCTTGACGGAGGGGCGTTGTCTAAGTAGCCGCCCCGGCTGGGGCGGCAGGGCGGTCAGCTGCAGCAGCCGCAGCCGCAGGAGGAGTCGTCGTCCTCCCCGTTCTCCGCGGTGTCCCACAGGAAGGCGGGGAAGGAGACGTACACCGGCCAGCGGGTGTTGGCGGCGGTGCCGCCGCCGGGAAAGACGGGCAGCTCAGGGAAGGAGGGCAGGTTGGTAAACCCGCCGTTCCCGGTGGTGGAGCCGTTTCCGCAGCAGCAGCGGCGGCAGCAGGTCCTGGCTTGACAACAACAAGACATGAGAAATCCCCCCGTAATCAGTCGGCGGGCGGAGGCCCGCCGCATCCACAGTATACGCGGGGGCGGGCGGAGAGGTGCACGCCGCCGGGGCGGGCTGAAGAGAAGATGCCGCCGGGCCCGCAGCGGGTCCGGCGGCATCGGGTGCCTCATATGTCAGGCGGCGACCACATTGACCGCACGCAGCTTGTCGGCGTTCTTGGGATCGGGCTCCACGTCATAGGTAACCTTCTGCCCCTCCTGGAGGGTCTTGAAGCCGTCGCACACGATGGCGGAGAAGTGGACGAACACGTCGTCGCCGCCCTCGTCGTTGGAGATGAAGCCGAAGCCCTTGGTCTCGTTGAACCACTTGACAGTACCGTGATACATGATGGTACCTCCTGCAAAAAGATTTGAGCTAAATCACAAACAAAAAACCCACATGCTTGTTGTTCGTCTGAAGAAGCGACGATGACTACAAACATGTGAGTTCAGGCCGTGCATTTAGACTACCTGCATACTATACCACCGAATCGGAACCGCGTCAAGAGGGAAGCGCAGGAATCCGGCGGTGTAGGTGTAGGATTACAATACATATTGGACAAATGAATAAAAAAGGATGAAGGATAGGGCCCCATCGGTTAAAGTTGGAGCTGCAGACAACAACTGAACGAGAGGGGCCATATCCTTCATGAGCAAGAGTATCACACAAGACATGGCATATCGGCAATCCCTGATGAAGTATGTGGAGAAACACGGCGTCAAGCGGGCAAGCCGGAGGTACAACAAGAGCCGCTCGTACATTTACTTCTGGAAGGCACGCTGGGATGGTACACCGGAGTCATTGGCGTGCCGCTCCCGGCGGCCCCACAGCCATCCCAACCAGCACACAGAGGCGGAGCTGAAGCTGATCCGGGACATGCGCCGGAGAAATCCCCGGCTGGGTATGGTGGAGCTGTGGCACCGGCTGCGGCAGCGTGGCTACACCCGCCGCCCGGAGAGCCTGTTCCGGGTCATGAGAAAGCTGGGGCTGTTCCCGCCGAAAGAGAAGAAACCGGCCTGCAGGCCAAAGCCCTACCAGCAGATGGCCTATCCCGGACAGCGTATCCAGGTGGATGTGAAGGTGGTCCCCCGCCGCTGTATTGCCGACCCGGAACTCCGCCTGTTTCAGTACACCGCCATTGACGAGTTCACCCGCCTGCGCTTCCTGGCCGCCTACCCGGAGCAGTCCACCTATTCCTCCGCGGATTTTCTTAAAAAGTTATTCAAGTGGTATGCCCGCCGGGGAATCCGCGTGGAATGCGTCCAGACGGATCACGGCTTTGAATTTACCAATCGCTTCTCCAGCAGCAAGCGGGACCTTCCTACTCTGTTTGAGACCACCTCCGCCCGGCTGGGTATCCGGCACAAGCTCATCCGCCCCTATACACCGCGCCACAACGGTAAAGTGGAGCGAAGTCACCGCGAGGATCAGAAGCGCTTCTATTCCTGCCGCAGCTTTTACTCCCTGGACGACTTCCCCAGGCAGCTCGCCGCACATAACCGCCGCTCCATCAACTTCCCTATGAGGCCATTAGGCTACCGCTCTCCTTCCGAGTTCTCTGTCCAATATGTTTGACAAACCTACACCGGTTATGCGCGTTTTTGCAGCATCAAGCAAATATTGATTTGCTGTCAGGCAAAGGGGAAAGGGTGCTGATCCAGGCTGAACGCAAACGCACCATGGTGATTCTCTGCCGGGGATTTTTCACAGAGGAGGACAATATCACAAGAACCGCGCGTCCCAATTGCCATTTTCTCAATGATGTTAAGATTCGTTGCTTGCGGCAACGGGCAATTCCAACTACAATAGCGGTAACGACGGAAAGAAAGGGGGGATCCCTCATGCTCAATGAAACGATGAAAGCAATCAGGAAATCAAAAGGCCTTTCGCAGCAAGAGCTTGCTGTCAAACTGAACGTCGTGCGGCAGACGGTTTCTAAATGGGAGCAAGGGCGGTCAGTTCCGGATGCTGATATGCTGATGTCCATATCGGAAGTGCTTGAAATACCTGTAAGCACACTATTGGGAGAAACCGTTATGGAAACGGAGGCTGACAGCTTAAAGGCCATCTCCGAAAAACTGGAGGTGATAAATTTGCAGCTGGCGCAGGGAAAGGACACAAGAAGAAAAATCATTCGTTGGCTGCTTATGTCCTTGTGTGCAGTGATAGGAATGGTTTTTGCAGCTTTAGCAGTATTAAATAGTCCCTATTTGGGCTGGGATTATAGCGACCCTGAGACCGCCGTTCTCGGAGTGGCAGTTCACGCATTTGAATGGCTGTTTATCAGAGTCGCGCCCATGATCTTTATTGCTGCAATCATTGGAATTTTCTTGACCCGGAAGAAAGAATGAAATCATGAAGCAAGAGGCGGATTTTGAGGCTGCTTGGCAAACCGGAGGCTTTCTGAAATGAGGAAAAAGAAAATCGGGATAGCGCTTGCAATCGTGGTCGTATTGGGATTGGGCGTTCTAGTTTACAATCAAACGCTTCCTGACGAATATGTGCCTGCCGATGATGAAATAGCTCTGCATATACAATTTGACACAAAGGAAGATTTTGGATTGCTGGTTTATGATTATCGTGCAGACGGCCATGCATACAGCGGAGGTACCTCAAACGCGGATGGAACACTTATGAAGCATCATTCTAATGTCATGGTAGGATTGATGAAAGAGGAGCTAAACACTTCCGCCGATCCTGTAGAGTTGTCAATGCAATTCAGAATTATAACGGAATATGTGACCCCCAATTATGAAAATATATATCCGGATGACATCACAAAATATATGGAGCCGATCTCGTGGGAAGCCCACTTTGGCGAAGCATATTTTATTACCATCACCGGCGATAAGACAAATGGATATCAAGCTGTATTAAACTGACAAATGAATATTTATCTGGGATATGGCAGAGCTGGTCAACTGCCAAACGATATCCCCACTGTGCAAAGCATCCATCCAAGGGACAAGGCTTCCTCTATCAAAACAATAGAGGAAGCCTTGTCCCTTGCCGATTTTGCCCCAAGGATTTCAATTTCCCATGAAATCACGACGTTCCTTGAAAAGGGAGGTGATGCGGAGGCGGGCGCCTCAAAGTGCGTCGGTTTCGCATGGGCTGGTGCGGTTCCAGTTCGCGCCATAGGGACCTTTGATAGCCATAGCACGACCGGAAAAGCTTTCGCCCTACATACTGATAGAACGAACCGCCGTAATATTCCCCCCAGTAGCTTGCCATCCGGTCGTAGCTGCGGACAAACGAAGATAGGTTTAATTTGCAGAAATTTTGAATTTCCTGACAGTCCCTGTCCTTTAGATAAGAATAAATTAAATCCAATATTTCTACGACATACTCATCTGAAAGCTTGACAATATACGGGAAAATCCACTCTGGGCAGTCCATGTCTAGTATTTCGTGGATGTGCGTTTCTCTGACATATCCATTGTCGCTCCTGGACAAAAAGGCGTGAAAGATCAATTTTTGCACAGGGGTAAATTCCAAAGGGATTTCTGCGTTTTCCACCCTATAAACCCGATAGGGAAACGCAATGGTTTCCCCGTTTGATAATTTATATTCACAGAATGAACCGCATACAGAAGCTCCGCTGGGAATCCTGCGCGCAACAACAAGGGCGTCCCGCGATTCCGTATGAAAACGGCCTGCGGGCCCCTCCGCACGCCTGTATTTGACCGGCATATGAGCAGCAAGCAGCACATGGGCAAAGGTCCATTTGCTGCTTGCTCCTGTCCGATAATCAGCTGGTGTTCTCCGGGCCCTTTTGCGTTCAGCTCGGGGGTTCGATTCCCGCTCCGCCGTTCCACTTCCAGTCCCGGATTTCCGGCATGTCCTGCCCGTGGGCGGTGATGAACTGCCGGTGCTCCACCAGCTTGTCCCGCATCAGCTGGATGAGGAAGGCCCCCCGGTTGCCCAGCTGGGGCAGGCGCTTCACTGTGTCGATCACCAGGTCGAAGCGGTCGATGGCGTTGAGCACCCGCATGTCAAAGGGGGTGGTGATGGTGCCCTCCTCCCGGTAGCCCCTGACATGGATGTTTTTGTTGTGCCGGCGGTAGGTCAGCTCGTGCACCAGGGAGGGGTAGCCGTGGAAGGCGAAGATGATGGGCTTGTCCCGGGTAAAGAGCACATCATAGTCCTCGTCCGTCAGGCCGTGGGGGTGCTCTGTGTGGGGCTGGAGCTTCATGAGATCCACCACGTTGACCACCCGCAGGCGCACCTCCGGCAGGTATCTGCGCAGGATGGTGACGGCGGCCAGGGTCTCCAGGGTGGGAGTGTCGCCGCAGCAGGCCAGCACCGCGTCCGGCTCCGCACCCTGGTCGTTGGAGGCCCACTGCCAGATCCCCACGCCGTGGGTGCAGTGCTTGATGGCCTCATCCATGGTGAGCCACTGGGGCCGGGGGTGCTTGGAGGCGATAATCACGTTGACATAATTCCGGCTCTTGATGCAGTGGTCGAAGCAGGAGAGCAGGCAGTTGGCGTCGGGGGGCAGGTAGAGGCGCACCACATCCGCCTTCTTGTTGGCCACGTGGTCCAGAAAGCCCGGGTCCTGGTGGGTGAAGCCGTTGTGGTCCTGCTGCCACACGTTGGAGGCCAGGAGGTAGTTCAGGGAGGCGATGTCCTGCCGCCAGGGCAGCTGGCGGGCCACCTTGAGCCACTTGGCGTGCTGGCTGACCATAGAGTCCACAATGCGGATGAAGGCCTCATAGCTGTTGAGGAAGCCGTGGCGCCCGGTGAGCAGATATCCCTCCAGCCAGCCCTGGCACATGTGCTCAGAGAGCATGCCGTCCAGGATGCGCCCGTCGGGGGAGAGCCCCTCGTCGCCGGGGCGCAGCTCCGCGTTCCAGCGGCGGCCGGTGACCTCAAAGACGGCGGAGAGCTTGTTGCTCAGGGCCTCGTCGGGGGAGAAGATGCGGAAGTTGCGGGCCTTCTGGTTGAGCTTGACCACATCCCGGACATAGCCGCCCAGCACCGCCATGTCCTCCGCCGCCGTCTCGCCGGGGGCGGGCACCTCCACGGCGTACTTGGGGAAGGGGGGCGTGCGCAGCTCCCGCAGCAGCAGGCCGCCGTTGGCGTGGGGATTGGCCCCCATGCGCCGCTCCCCCTGGGGGGCAAAGGCGCGCAGGGCTGGCGCCGGCGCGCCGGCGGCGTCGAAGAACTCCTCCGGCCGGTAGCTGCGCAGCCACGCCTCCAGCGCCGCCAGCCGCTCCGGATGGGCGTCGTCCACCGCCACCGGCAGCTGGTGGGTGCGGAAGGTGCCCTCCATCGGCACCCCGTCCACCGCCTGGGGGCAGGTCCAGCCCTTGGGGGAGCGGAGCACCACCATGGGCCAGCGGGGGCGGGTGGTGTCGCCGAAGCTCCTGGCCCCCTGCTGGATGCGCTGGATCTCCCGCACCGCCCAGTCCAGGGCGGCGGCCATCTTTTGGTGCATCTGGGCGGGGTCGTCCCCCTCCACAAAGCGGGGGGTCCAGCCGCAGCCCTTGAAGAAGTCCTCCACCTCCTCGGCAGTGATGCGGGCAAAGACCGAGGGGCTGGAGATCTTATAGCCGTTAAGGTGGAGGATGGGGAGCACTGCCCCGTCGGAGGCCGGGTTGAGGAACTTGTTGGAGTGCCAGGCGGCGGCCAGGGGGCCGGTTTCCGCCTCCCCATCCCCCACCACGCAGGCGGCGATCAGCTCCGGATTGTCCATCACCGCGCCGAAGGCATGGGCCAGGGAGTAGCCCAGCTCGCCGCCCTCGTTGATGGAGCCGGGCATCTCAGGGGGACAGTGGCTGCCAATGCCGCCGGGGAAGGAAAACTGCCGGAACAGGCGGCGCATGCCCTCCTCGTCCTGGCTCACGTTGGGGTAGCGCTCGCTGTAGCTGCCCTCCAGATAGGTCTGGGCCACCACGGCGCTTCCCCCGTGGCCGGGCCCGGACACGTAGATCATATTCAGCTCATACCGGGTGATCACCCGGTTGAGGTGGGTGTAGATGAAGTTCTGCCCCGGCACGGTGCCCCAGTGGCCCACGGGGGTGCGCTTGAGATGCTCTGGCCGCAGGGGCTCCCGCAGCAGGGGATTGTCCAGCAGGTAGAGCTGCCCGGCGGCCAGGTAGTTGGACGCCCGCCAGTAGGCGTCCAGCCGGCGGAGCTGCTCCGGGGTGAGGGGGCCTTTTTTGGACATGCGCGTGGCGGACTTCACGGGGGCTTTTGCTGGCTCCTTGGGTGTTTTCGCCAAAGGGACGACCTCCTTTGAAGGGAAATGGCTTTGTGTCAATATTATACCGGAGGAAAATCCATGTCAAGAGTGGGCCGCCAGCCTCTCGTTACGAGGAAAATCCATGTCAAGAGTGGGCCGCCAGCCTCTCGTTACAAGGATAAAACAGTGGTCTGCGGGAATACCAGCCTGATAGAGCGGGGGATATGCCATCACGGCCAAACTTTGAAAAGGGAACCGCCAGAGCCCAGCTACGGCGCCGGCTGAAGCCCGGACAGCCGGGACCGGGCGGTACGGCGGTAAAGGAGCAGGGCGATGAGACAGGATACCGCCTCAGCCACCGGGAAGGACAGCCAGACCAGGCCGGGCTGAAGGGCGCCCAGGATCAGGGCGGCGGGGAGGAGGAGCGCCGTCTGCCGCAGCAGGGAGATGAGCAGGCTGGCGTTGGCCGCGCCAAGGGCCTGGAGGGCGGCGCAGAGGATCACCGACACCCCGGCGAACACAAAGGAGAGGGAGACCAGCCGCAGAGCGGGGATGCCCTCAGCCAGGACAGCGGGGGCCGCGTCAAACAGGCGGAGCAGGGGGCCGGCCAGCAGGACAAACAGCAGGGTCCCCGCCGCCATAATGCAGACGGTGAGCAGCAGGGCAAAGCGGGTGACCCCGGTGATGCGCTCCCGCTCCCGGGCGCCGTAGTTGAAGCTGACGATGGGGATCAGGGCGTTGTTCATGCCGTTGACAGGCATGAACAGGAAGGACTGAAGCTTGAAGTAGGCCCCCAGGATAAACACGCCGGAGGCGGTGAACAGGGGGAGGATCAGGTTCATGCCCAGGTTCATCACCGTGGCCAGGGCCTGGACCAGGGTGGCGGGCACCCCCACCCGGAGTATGGGGAGAATGACGGCCCTGTCGGGGCGGAACCCCCGGAAGGACAGGCGCACCACGGTGCTGCGGCGGACCATGGCCAGGCCGACGACCATGCCCACCACCTGCCCCAGCACAGTGGCGGCGGCGGCCCCGGTCACCTCCAGCCGGGGGAAGGGGCCGATGCCGAAGATGAGCAGGGGGTCCAGGATCAGATTGACCACCGCGCCGACGCCCTGGATCACCATGGGCCCCACACTGTTGCCGGTGGCCTGAAGGGTGCGCTCCCCGGCGAACTGCATACATACGCCCAGGGAGGCCCCAATGACGATGGACAGGTACTGGGTGCCGTAGGCGATAACCTGGGGCTGGCCGGGGGCGAAGAGCTCCATAAAGGGGCGGGCAGTGGTGACGCCCAGCACCAGAAAGGCCGCCCAGCACACCAGGTAGAGGAAGTAGCCGTGGGCTGTCACCCGGTTGGCCTCCTCCGGGCGGCCCTCCCCCAGCCGACGGGCCAGCAGGGCGTTGAAGCCAACCCCCACGCCAACGCACACGGCGATCATCAGCAGCTGGATGGGGTAGGCCAGGGAGAGGGCCACAAAGCCGTCGGAGTTAAGCTGGGCCACAAACATGCTGTCCACCAGGTTATAGAGCGCCTGGATCAGCATGGACAGCATCATGGGCCAGGACATGTCCAGCAGCAGCCGGCGCACCGGCATGACCGCCATCTTATTTTCCTCCAAAGAAATCCCTCCGAAATGCAGACTGCGCGGCAAAAACGGGTATCAAGGCGCGGCCTCGATACCCGTCCTGCCCCCGCGGCGTGGCAGCCCGCGGGGCTATCGGCTTGTCTCAGGCATGGACAGCCTCGCCGGAGGCCTCCTGCCGCTCCGCCTCCTGCCTGGCCAGGCCCTTGGCGTTGGCCAGCATCAGCTTGATGCGGTTCTCCTGGTTGATCTTGGTGGCGCCGGGGTCATAGTCAATGGCCACGATGTTGGAGAAGGGGTAGTCGTCCTTCAGCTTGCGGATCATGCCCTTGCCCACGATGTGGTTGGGCAGGCAGCCGAAGGGCTGGGTGCAGACGATGTTGGGGGTGCCGGAGTGGATGAGCTCCAGCATCTCGGCGGTGAGCAGCCAGCCCTCGCCCATCTTGTTGCCCTCGCCCAGGTAGCCCTGGATGAGCCGGCGGAGGTCCTCAAAGGTGCCGGGGGCCCGGAAGCCGCCCTTCTCCATGGCGGCGATCATGGCCTTCTGGCACTTCTCCACGTAGCCCTTGAAGATCTGGCACACCTTCTTCTTGACCCACTTGCCGCCGTAGATGTTCACATCCACCTCCCGGTTGTAGATCTTGAAGATAATGAAGTCTGTGAGGCCGGGCACCACCGGCTCGGCCCCCTCGGAGAGGAGGAACTCCTCCAGGTTATTGTTGCCCAGGGGGGAGTACTTGATGTAGATCTCCCCCACCACGCCCACCCGCACCTTGGGCTCGCCGGCCACGGGGATGGCCTTGAAGGCGGCCACAATGCGGTCAAAATTCTCCACCATGCTCTTAAAGGACAGGCCCTTGCCCTGGTTCATGGCCTCCAGCAGCTGGTTTTCCACCGCCTGGATGGTCTCATCGGTCTGGCCGGGGTTGACCTCGTAGGGCCGCACCTGGTTGGCGGTCTGGACGATGATATCGCCGTACATCATGGCGAAGATGGCCTTGCGCAGGGTGTTCAGGCCCAGCTGGAAGCCGGGGTTCTTTTCCAGGCCGGACAGGTTCACGGAGATGACGGGGATGAAGCTCAACCCCGCCTTCTCCAGGGCCTTGCGCAGCAGGTGGATGTAGTTGGAGGCCCGGCAGCCGCCGCCGGTCTGGGTGATCATCAGGGCCACCTTGTGCAGGTCGTACTTGCCGCTCTTCACCGCGTCGATGAGCTGGCCGATGACCAGCAGGGCGGGGTAGCAGGTGTCGTTGTGGACATATTTGAGGCCCTCGTCCACAATCCCCCGGTGGTTGGTGGTGAGCATCTCCACATGGAAGCCCTCGGTCTCCAGAATCCGGGCCATGAGGCCGAAGTGGACCGGGAGCATGGTGGGGAACAGGATGGTGTACTCCTCCTTCATCTCCTTGGTGAAGAGGAGGCGTCCGGTCTTGTCATATACCAATTCTGCCATTGCGCTGGGTTCCTTTCCGTTTCGGGTTGGTCAGTACTCCACAAAATAGTGGTACGTACCGGTGCTCTGGTCGTAGCCGCCGTAGAAGCTCCACCAGAAGATGTCATAGGCGTAGATGCATCCCACGCCGCCGTAGGCGCCGGAGGCCACCGTGCGCAGGCGGATGTCGGTCTTGCGCTGCATCAGCTGGGCCACCAGGCACTTGCGGAACATGTCCGCGCTGGTGATGTTGTTGGGGTCCAGATTGGCCCAGGCGGGGTCGTACTCGGCGGGCATGGGGTAGTCCGTCCCCTCCCAATAGTGACTGAGCACCATCACCTCCGGCCCCACCATGCAGTAGGTCTGGCGGAGGGTGGGGGTGCTGGAGATGGGGTCGTCAAAGGTGCAGTCCACATAGAGCCACTGGCCGTCCACATAGACCATGTTCCAGGCGTGGCTGCCCCCGTTGCCCATGCCGGTGACCAGGATGCAGGGGATGCCGGCCCGGATGCACATGGTGCGGAAGAGCTCGGCGTAGTCCTGGCACACCCCATACCTGCTGGCCAGGGTGACGTTGTTGTTCTGATGATACTGTCCGGCCACCTGGTCATAGGCCATGGCGGCCGCCTCCCTGGCCTCGTAGGACATGCTGGAGGGGGCGGACACCCAGGGCGAATAGGTCAGGGTATTGACCAGGTAGTTGTGGATGGCGGTGACAGTGTCCCGGTCGGAGGCGCGGTACAGCCCGGACATGGCCGAGCCCACCAGATCCGCCTCCGCCGTCAGGTTCTGGGTCCCCTCCACCGAAAGCCGGAAGTCGTAGCCGTCGGACACGGCGCCCAGGGCCTCCAGACTGAGCATGGGATACCGGCCGCCCAGGGTGTAGATGGCGCCGGTGTGGGTGCTCCCGTTGACGCTCAGGGTGAGGGGGGAGAGGGCGGCGGTGCCCATCACATGGCCGGAGGGGGGCGCGGCGGCATAGCTGAGGACGGGTATGGGGGTGTCGTACCAGTACTTGGCGAAGGACACGAGGGCGGTGCCGCTGGCCTCCTGATAGGAGAAGCCGAAGTTGGGCAGGGCGTTGCGGTCGTCCAGGGCCTCCACGGGGATATAGTACGTTCCGTTGATCTGCACCACGCCCAGTACGGGCACACCGCCCACATAGAGCTTGCGGTCCGTGGCGCGCACGGTGGTGTCCACCGGCTTCTCCGCCAGGGTGAGGGACATCCGGGTCTCCGGCAGGGCCAGGCGGCACACCAGGGCGCACACCTCCGCCCGGGTGATCGGCTGGGAGGGGGTAAAGGTGCCGTAGGAATCGGAGCCGGTGAGGATGCCCGCGTTGTAGAGGGTGAAGATCTCCTGGGCGTAGGGGGTGGAGGCGTTCACATCGGGCAGGGAGGTGATCTGGTTGATGGCGGCGTAGGCCTCCTGGGGCAGGGCGCGGGCCAGCAGCCCGGCCAGCTCGGCCCGGGTGGCCGGCCGGTCGTAGCGGTCAAACTGCCCCTCGGTGAGGATGCCCCACGCCAGGGCCTGCTCCACCGCGCCGTCGTACCAGTTCTCGCCGCTCTGATCCAGCACGCCGTCGCCCCCCTGATAGAGATCCCGGAGGCGCACAGAGATGGAGACGGCCTCCGACACCTGGAGCTGGGCGGAGGGGGAGAAGCTGCTGCCCCCCGTGCCGGACATGAGCCCCAGGGCGTAGCACTGGCTCACATAGTCGTGGCTCCAGTGAGAGGCGGGCACGTCGGAGAACGCCTGGACCTCCCGGATGGGCTGGAAGGCGGCCAGGGCACCGGTGGTGAGCATGGCCAGGGAGAGGGCTGCGGCTGCCAGGGAACGGATCAAGCTGCGCATAAGTCTCGACTCCTTTTCTCTATTTGGTTTTGCGGGGTGAGGGATGCTCAGGGAATCCGCGGCTTGGCCCACACCTCTGCCCAGGCGGGGCGGAAGCCGGCGTTTCTGGCGGTGTTCAGGGAGAAGATATGGCTCTGGGCAGTGCCGTAGAAGGGGACCACCCCGCGGCGGAGCAGCTCGTCCTTCAGCAGGGCGGTGAGCCCGGCGGCCAGCCCCCGCCCCCGGTGGGGCGGCAGCACATTGACGCCGATCTGCCACAGCCGCTCCCCGTCCCGGCTGGCCCCGGCCATGCCGATGGGCTGCCCGTCCTCGTCCAGGGCGGCCACCGCAAGCATGTCCGGGAAGTCTGGCTGGAAGGCCAGGGTGCCCTCCCACCGCTTGTCGCCGCGGAACCGCTCCAGCTCCGCCTGTTCATACCAGACCGTGGGAAATGCCGCGCTGGCCGGGGGACAGGTCAGATCGGGGGCGAAAAAGGGGTGGGCGTTGTGGATGGTCCAGCCCCAGGGCCGGAGGGCGTCGTCCATCTGTTTCAAGTAAGAGTAGTCCAGGCACCACTCCGGCTCCAGCACGGTCAGGTGCTCCTGTGCCCAGGGGAGGAGACATTCGTGGACGGCGAAGGCCGCCGCCCCCCGGCGGATGTGCCCCAAAAAGAAGGGGTGCTCCGTCCGGTAGCGCCGCCGGCGGGGGGATTCTGTCCAGGGGGCTGCGGTGACCCTGCCGGGGGTGTCCCACACGTCCGGCCCCAGGCCCAGATCGGCGGAGAGCTGCTGGTCGATGACCGCCTCCAGCTCCTGCTGTGTCATAAGATAAGCCCCCTGTCTCATGCGCTGGCCTCCTGCCGCTGGGCCCTGCGGGCGTCCATGGCGGCCATGAGGGAGCGGATGCGGATGCGCACGGCCCCCAGGTTGCTGATGTCGTCGATCTTCAGCTGGGTATACAGCTTGCCGCCCTGCTCCAGGATGTCCCGCATCTCGTCGGTGGTGATGGCGTCGGTGCCGCAGCCGAAGCTCACCAGCTGCACCACCTGCATGTCGGGCTGGGTGCAAACATACCTGGCGGCGTTGTACATCCGGCTCTGGAAGGTCCACTGGTTGAGCACCTTCCGGGGGGCGTAGTCCTCCAGATAGCTCAGGGCGTCCTCGGTGACCAGCACGAAGCCGAAGGAGGTGATCAGATCGTTGATGCCGTGGTTGATCTCCGGGTCGATGTGGTAGGGGCGGCCGCAGGCCACCAGAATGGGCATATTGTGCTCCCGGGCGTAGTTGATGTACTGCTTTCCGGTCTCCCGCACGTCGTGGACATAGGCGTCGTAGGCGTCATAGGCCGCCTTGGCCGCCGCCGCCGACTCCTTTTTGGGGATGGAGAAGTGCTCCTCCATGAGCTGGGCGATGCGCTTTTCAAAGTCCTTGTGCCGCCACAGGCCCACATAGGGGTTGAGGAACCTGGTCTGCTTGAGCATGGGCACGTTGGCGGCCAGCAGCTCGGGGTAGTAGGCCACCACCGGGCAGTTGTAGTGGTTGTCACCGATGCCCTCGTCGTTGTTGTAGGACATGCAGGGGTACCAGATGGCGTCCACGCCCTCCTCCACCAGGGCCTCCACGTGGCCGTGGAGCAGCTTGGCGGGGTAGCACACCGTGTCCGACGGGATGGTGTGCTGGCCCTTCAGGTACAGCTTGCGGGAGGACTCGGGGGAGAGCACCACCTCGAAGTTGAG
>CALWXU010000046.1 GCA_944385585.1 uncultured Flavonifractor sp. | reverse complement strand
TCTTCGACGAGGCGGAGAACCGCCTCCACGCCCAGAAGGCGGTGCTCTACCTGCTGATGGGCGAGGCCGGCTTCTGAGGGAGGAGGGGCCGCTTTGCGGGACAACGACCCCATCGTCACCCGGAAGATCCCCGCACCACCAAGAAGCTCAAGGAGTATATGGAGTCCTGCCTGACCCAACCATATCCAAAGTCAGCCGGCCCCGGAATCATCCGATTCCGGGGCCGGCTGCGTCTCACATGTCCGGGCCCTTGATCTCCTCCCAGTACCGCCTGGCGGCCTGTTCGCTCTTGTTGTCGCCGAACAGGTAGTAGTGGGTGCCCACCAGGATGTCGGGGAGATACTGCTGCCTGACCCAGTGGCGGGGGAAGTCGTGGGGGTAGAGGTAGCCCTGCTCCCGCTCCATGCCCGCCGAATCGGCGTGGACATTCTGCAGGTGCCGGGGGTAGTCGCCGGTCTTCCCCGCCCGCACGTCGGCCCGGGCGGCGGAGATGGCCGCCACCACCGAGTTGGACTTGGGGGCGGTGGCCAGGAGCACCACCGCCTGGGCCAGGGGGAGCTGGGCCTCCGGCAGGCCCAGCTGGAGGGCGTTGTCCACGCAGGCCTTGGCGATCAGCGCCGCCTGGGGGTAGGCCATGCCCACGTCCTCGCTGGCGGAGCAGAGGATGCGCCGGATGGCGGTGGTCATGTCCCCCGCCTCCAGCAGCCGGGCCAGGTAGTGGAGGGCCGCGTCTGGGTCGGAGCCCCGCAGGGACTTCATCAGGGCGGAGGCGATGTCGTAGTGGTCGTCCCCCTCCCGGTCGTACCGCATGGCGGACCGCTGGGCCACCGTCTGGGCGTCGGCCAGGGTGACGGTGAGGGTGTCCCCCTCCCGCCGGGCGGAGGTGAGGAGCAGCTCCACCGCGTTCATGGCCTTGCGCACGTCGCCGCCGCAGGCGGAGGCGATGTGCTCCACCACCCCCTCCTCGCAGACCGTCTCCGCCCCCAGCCGCTCCCCCATGAGGCGGATGCCCCGCTCCACCGCGGGGCGCACGTCGCCGGCCTCGATGGGCTTGAACTCAAACACAGTGGACCGACTGAGCACCGCGTTATAGACATAGAAATAGGGGTTCTCGGTGGTGGAGGCGATGAGGGTGATCTTGCCGTTCTCCATGAACTCCAGCAGGGACTGCTGCTGCTTCTTGTTGAAATACTGGATCTCATCCAGGTAGAGCAGCACCCCGTCGGGGGCCAGCAGGGTGCCGATGTCCTTGATGATGTCCTTGATGTCGGAGATGGAGGCGGTGGTGGCGTTGAGACGGTGCAGCGGCCGGTTGGTGCGCTTGGCGATGATGTTGGCCACCGTGGTCTTGCCGGTGCCAGAGGGGCCGTAAAACACCAGGTTGGGGATGGACCCGCTGTCGATGATGCGGCGCAGCAGGCCGTCCCTCCCCAGAATATGGCGCTGCCCCACCACCTCGTCCAGGGTCTGGGGCCGGATCTCGTCGGCCAGGGGCCGGTATGTCATGGCCGCCGCCTCCTTTTGGTAAAAATCAGGATGGAGCGGAAGGGATTCCGCTCCATCCATTCTAACACATGTTCGAGTATCCGTAAAGCCTTACAGGTCTGGGATGTTCTGATTCCCCCGGCTGACCGGGGCGTTGGCGTAGAGGCGCAGGAGGGTGAGCACCGCCTGCTCCCGGGTGTAGGTGCCCAGGGGGTTGAAGGCGCTGCCAGAGCCCTGCATCACCTTCAGCTCCAGCACCGCCGCCGCGTCGGCCTGGGCCCAGCCGGCCACGCTGCTCCAGTCGGACAGGGCGGGGGACTGGTCGGCGGCCTGGTAGTCCCCGCCGTAGAGCCGGTAGCAGCGCATGAGGATGGACGCCGCCTCCTGCCGGGTGATGGGGCTGTGGGGGTCAAAAATCGTGCTGCTGCGGCCGTTCAGGATGCCCAGGGCGTAGGCCGTGTTGCCGTACCCCCGGTGCTCCGGCTGGTGCAGGTCGGTGAAGGGCCCCCACTCCCCGCAGAACACGTTCCACCAGCTGCTGGAGGCGCCGAAGCGGTTCCCGTCCCGGTCCACGGCGGTGGGGCAGTAGGCGCTGACAAAGCTGCCGTCGTTGGAGTAGCCGTACTGGAAGGCCAGGAAGTGGACCACCATCTGGGCAAACTCGATGCGGGTGATGGGGTAGCGCCAGTGGTTCTGGAGATCCCAGGGCACCATGCCCAGCACAATGGCCTGGTGGACCTCGTCATAGGCCCAGGGGGAGGGCACGTCGTCCGGCAGGATCACCGCGTTCCCGTCGGCGTTGCTCTGGGACGACGCCGACGCCGGCGGCAGACAGCCTGCCATCAGTACCAAACTAAGCATCAGGGCCAAAAAGCGCTTCACGCACACCCTCTCCTTCCGGGGTTTTCTCTGTGTGTTTACCATAACACGGCAGGGCGCTCCCGTCAAGAGTCAAACCGCGTCGTCGTCCGTGACGGTAAAAACTTCCTCGATGGGCACGCCGAATACCTTGGCGATGTTCCAGGCCAGCACCAGGGAGGGGTTGTACCTCCCCTTCTCCAGGTTGCCGATGGTCTCCCGCCGCACCCCCACCAGCTTTGCCAGCTCCTCCTGCTTCAGGTTCAGCCGGGCCCGGTGCTCCTTGATCCGGTTGGTGATCACGGCCCCGCGTGCCTCCACTCCCGGAGGGCACACCAGAAGCTGGAGAGGGCGTACACCGCCACCGACACTCCCCAGCCCAGGCCGGCCCCCAGGTAGAGGGCCTCCGTCCGACCGCCGCCCAGGGCCAGCATGGCCAGCACCGCCAGAGCCGTCACCCCCATGCCGGCAAAAAAGCCCAGGGACGCCGAGCGCATGATCTGCCCCTCCTGCATCTCGTCCGGGCGGAGGAAGAAGTACTGGAAGTCCACCGCGAAGGCGAAGAAGCCCAAAAAGTACCGCTCCTGGGTGAACACCCCCACAAACCCCAGCAGGGAGAGCAGGCCGATGAGCCCGTACCATCTCTTGGATTTCATGTTGAGAGACCTCCTTGAATATGTGGTGAATTTCGCTCTTTATGATAAATATATACCACATATCATAGGGCCTGTCAAGGAAAATGTTCTTGCCCCGGCCCGGGCGGCGTGCTACAATGCAAGAACCAGGACAGGAGGGATTCCCATGAAGCAGTGCCGCATTACTGTGATGCGCATTACCCGCCACGAGGATCTGATGGCCAGATATGAAAACCCCATCCCCCACCCCTGCGACCTGCGGGAGGGGCAGGTGTTTGTGGCAGACGGGTGGGAGAGGCCGGCCGGCCTGTGCCAGAGCGCGTGGGACAGCATGTCCCCCTTTGTGATGGCCCTGTCCTACGGGGCGGAGGGCCTCTACGACGGGTGGATGAAAAACCCCCGGTCGGCCATGATCTCCTGCAACGACGGCTTCCGGCCGGTGAGCTTCCTCATCGAGGCACTGGACCGGGAGGATGGCGAGAGCCCACAAAAGCCCGGCCTCTGAGAGGCCGGGCTTTTCCTTTTTGCTTTTCCGAAAACCAGGGCGGGGCCGCCGGAGTTTGGGGGCTACGCCCCCTCGTCCACCCCGCCGCCCCCGGCCCGCAGCCTGCAGATGCCCTGGGTCATGGTGCCCATGGGGCAGAAGGCGCACCAGGACCGTGGCTTGAACAGGACCATGGTGATCAGCCCGATCAGCAGGGAGGTGAGCATGAGGCTGTAAAAGCCGAAGGCGAACTGGGCCGCCCAGGCCGGCACAGCGCCGGCGGTATAGGCCCAGTCCCAGGGCAAGCGGAAGGTCCAGAACAGCTGGATGGCCTCCCGGAGGGAGCCGGCCCCGGCGAACACCAGATAGGTCTGGAAGAGGATGTTGGCAAACATAACCAGGAAAAAGATCAGGAAGCCGTACCGGAACCACCGCTGGTACATCCAGCGGGGCGTGGCCCGGCCCTTCTCCCCCTTCAGGGCTGTGCCCAGCTTCAAAAACAGCTGTCCCCGGCCGCACAAATGGTTGCAGAAAAACTTGTTCCCGCCCACCAGGGCGAAGATAAGGGGCAGCAGGAAGTCCAGCATGCCCAGCCAGGCGAAGAGGATGTTGAAGAAGCCCAGGGAGAAATAGAGGATGGACCAGAGCCAGAGATAGTCATACAAGTGCCGCTTCCGCTTCATACCGCCGCCTCCCTCTCTACCCGCGCAATGCATCCGGTGGGGCAGGCCCGGATACACCGGCCGCAGCCCACGCAGCGCGCCGGGTCCACCTGGGCATAGCAGCCCCGTACCACCTCCACCGCCCCCAGAGGGCACACCGCCGCGCAGGTGCCGCAGGACACGCAGTCCCTCCGGTCCACCGCCGCATAGGTGGGAGAACCTCTTCCCGCCAAATCAGACCACCGCCTTTTTCATTTGTCCCCTATTTTACCTCCCTCCCCCGCCCCCGTCTGTGACAGGGTCACAGACGGGCCCGCCCCGGAGACAGGCAGGCGGCCCGGCCTCTGGGAAGAGGCCGGGCCGCCTGTTGTGGTGCGGATATATGCTCTCAGCCGATGGCGATGGTGCTGGTCCTGGGCAGCGCCTGCCTGTCCTGCTTGGGCAGGGAGATGCGCAGGATGCCGTCCTCGTACTTGGCGGACACCTGTCCGGGCTCCACATCGCCCACATAGAAGCTCCGGCTGCACGCGCCGGCGTACCGCTCCTGGCGGATGTATTTGCCCTCCTTGTCCTTCTCGTCCTTGTCCAGGCCCTTGGCGGCCCGGATGCTCAGATAGCCGTCCTGCAGCTCCACCGCGATCTCGTCCTTCTTGAAGCCGGGCAGGTCCACATCCAGCTCATAGCTGCCGTCCGTCTCCCGCACGTCGGTCTTCATCAGGTTCCTGGCGCGCTTGCCGTACAGCGGATTGCGCCCGCCCCAGGCGGGGAATCGCATAAAGTCGTCATCAAAGAACTCATCAAACAAATTCTCACCAAACATGCTGGGCAACATAAGTTATTCCTCCATTCTTCGCACTTATTGCTTGCCCTGCGGGGAGCGGCCTCCTTGGCCTCCTCCCTTGGAACACCTTGATCATAGCACCGCATTTTAGCACTGTCAAGCTGAGAGTGCTAACATTTACAAAGGAACTACAATTTGTTCACAAAATAACCGATTTCCCACCTGACAGGGGAAATCCCGGCCGGGATGGACCTGGCCTGGATTTCTCTCCTCTGCTATTTTACCGGGCCGGGTGGTGCCGGCTGTTCCAGAGCTCCGCCCGACGGGAGCGGTCGCATGCTGTGCAGGCTCACCCCCAGGGTGGACAGGTTGTGGAGCATGGCTGATGCGGCCGGCGGGAGGAGCCCCGCCGCCCCCAGGGCGATGAGGGCGCCGTTGAAGCCGATGACAAAGCGGTAGTTGGCCTGGATGCGGTCCATCAGCGCCATGGACAGCCGGCGCAGCCGCACCAGCTCCCACAGGCTGTCGGCGGCGATGGTGATGTCGGCGATCTCCCGGGCGATGGCCGCCCCGTCGCTGATGGCGATGCCGGCGTCCGCCTCGGAGAGGGCGGGGGAGTCGTTGATGCCGTCCCCCACCATGAGGACGGTATGTCCCTCCGCCCGCAGGTCGGCCACGTAGGCCGCCTTGTCCGCCGGCAGCACCCCGGCGCGGAACTCGTCCACCCCCAGCTGGGCGGCCACGGCGGCGGCAGTACGCCGGCTGTCGCCGGTGAGCATCACCGCCCGGCGGAGCCCCAGCTCCCGCAGGGCAGCAAGCACCGGGCGGGCCTCCTCCCGCAGGGGGTCGGAGATGCACAGCACCGCCGCCAGCTGATCCCCGATGGCCAGGTAGAGCTGGGAGTACTCCGGGGGCAGGGCGTCGAACCGCGCCTGTTCCCCCTCAGGGATGCGGCAGCCCGTGTCCTCAAAGATAAAGTGGGCGCTGCCGATGCGCACCCGCTCGCCGTTGACCGAGCTGGCGATGCCGTGGGCCACCAGGTACTCCACCTTGGAGTGGTACTCCTCGTGGGTGAGGCCCCGGCGCTTTGCCTCCGCCACCACGGCGTTGGCCATGGAGTGGGGGAAGTGCTCCTCCAGGCAGGCGGCCAGGCGGAGCATCTCCACCTCGTCCCGTCCTC
This sequence comes from uncultured Flavonifractor sp., assembly GCA_944385585.1. Classification (GTDB taxonomy): domain Bacteria; phylum Bacillota; class Clostridia; order Oscillospirales; family Oscillospiraceae; genus Flavonifractor. The sequence goes on along the minus strand of CALWXU010000046.1, from coordinate 10,142 downwards.
CGAAGGGGACCACCTGGGCCACCTGGGGACAGGCGTGGGTGAGGGTGCCGGTCTTGTCAAAGACAATGGTGTCCGCCCGCGCCACGGCCTCCAGGAATTTTCCGCCCTTGACGGTGATGTGCTCCCGCCCTGCCTCCCGCATGGCGGAGAGCACCGCCAGGGGCATGGCCAGCTTCAGGGCACAGGAGAAGTCCACCATGAGCACCGACAGGGCCCGGGGCACGCTGCGGGTGAGCAGCAGGCTCAACAGGCTGCCGGCAAAGGTGTAGGGCACCAGCCTGTCCGCCAGGCTGGAGGCCTTGGCCTCGGCGGCGGATTTCATCTGCTCCGACCGCTCGATCATGGACACGATCTGGTCATACCGGCTCTGGCCGGAGGCCTGCCGCACCTCCAGGACGCACTGGCCCTCCTCCACCACCGTGCCGGCGTACACCGCGCCCCCGGGGCGCTTGGCCGCGGGGATGGGCTCGCCGGTGAGGGAGGCCTGGTTGACAGAGGCCTCCCCATCCACGACTACGCCGTCCACCGGGATCACGCCGCCGGCCCGGATGACCACCCGGTCCCCGGGCCGGATCTGGCCGATGGGGGTGAGGATCTCCCCCGCCTCTGTGCGCAGCCACACCCGGTCCACGTGGAGGGACATGCACTCAGCCAGATCCGCCACCGACTTCTTTCGCGTCCACTCCTCCAGCAGCTCCCCCAGCTCCAGCAGGAACATGACGGTGCCGGCGGTGCCGAAGTCCCGGCGAAGCACCGAAATGCCGATGGACAGGGCGTCCAGCAGCTCCACCTTGACGGCCCGGCGGCGCAGGCACCCCAGCCCCCGGCGCAGGAAGGGAATCATGTGCCACAGCACCCGCGCCGCCCGCAGGGGAGCTGGCAGAAAGAGGGTGTAGGCCGCCTTCCACATCACCTTGCCCACCAGCTTCTCCTCAAACGCCCGGTTCAGGGCGCGGCTGCTGTGGTCTGGCAGGGAGACGCTCCCCTCCGCCTCCCGCCAGGTGAAGCGCCCCACGGCCGACAGGACCTGCGCCCGGTCCCCCCGGTAGCGCAGGATTACGCAGCGGGTGCGCTCGTGGACCGCCGCCTCTACCGTCCAGGGCTGCCCCCGCAGCCAGCCCTCCAGCAGGTCGGCCTGGCGCAGGCTCATGGTCTTTTGCTCCAGCCGCAGGCGGACCCGCCCCCGGCTCTCATGTACAATGGTTGCTCTCATTCGGCTGCTCCTTCCTGAAAAAAGGGAGCCGCTCTCACGGCTCCCCTGGTGGGTCAGGCTTCCTCCCCCTCCACCTGCGCGCCGGCGGCTTCCGCCGCCTCCTTGGCCGACCGGGCCTCGTTGATGTCCTTGGCGGAGGCGAGGATATCCGCGGCGTCCTCCTGGACGGCGGTGACCGTCTCCATGACGCACTCCTTCATCCGGAGGCCGGCGGCCGCCGCGTGGGTATAGGCCTTCTTGGCGTCCTTGCTGGTGAGCAGCCTGAGCCCCACAGAGCCGAACAGAACCCCGCCCACAAAGCAGGCCAGTTTCGTATACTGATTCATCATGTCTCTTCCTTTCCCTTATTTGTGCCGATAGCCTGTGATCATCACCATGACCATGCAGATCACGGCGCCCCAGGCCCAAAAGCGGTGCTGCTTCAAAAAGCTCCCCCCTTGTAACGGGCAGCGGCCCTTTGCGTATTGTCATATTATAGGGAATTTTCCCCGCCCTGTCCCGCCGGAACGGTCAGATTTCGCCCAATTCAGACATTTTTCTGTACTGTCCGGGGGATACGCCGTACCGCGCCCGGAAGGCGGAGCCGAACTGGCTGGCACTGCCGTAGCCCACGGCCTGGGACACCTCCAGCACCCCCATGGAGGTGCTGCGCAGCAGCTCCGCCGCCCGCTCCACCCGCCGCGCCCGCAGCCAGGCGTGAACCGGCTGCCCATACATGCGGCGGAAGCAGGCCTTGAAGGCGGTGGAGGACAGGCGGAATTGGCGGCACAGCCCCGGGATGGTGAGCTTCTCCTCCAGGTGGGCCTCCATATAGGCCCGCACGTCCGCCACAGCCCTGGCCAGACCCCGGTCCATCCCGGCCGGCGGCCGCCGCGCCCCCTCCTGGGCGCACAGGAGGTAGAGCAGCTCCACCGACTTGAGCACGCAGTAGCGCCCACGCTCCGCCGGGGGCAGGCGGTTCAGGTGGTCGAAGGCGGCCTGGCTCCAGGCTGTGCTCCCCACCAGGGCGCAGCCGCCCCGTGCCTCCATCCGCCGCCGCACCCTGCCGGTATCCAGCTCCAGGCCGCCCAGCAGGCGGCAGACCGCCCGGAGGCTCTCCCTGGCGTCCGCCCCGTCCACCGCCACCAGGATCCCCGCCGCCGGCCCCTCAAACCGGGCCGCGGCCAGGCCGGAGGCGTCGGACAGCAGGAGGAGCTCCCGCGCCCCGGCGGACAGGCCCGCCCCGTCCCGCCGCTCCAGCGTCAGGCGGCCCCCCAGGCAGAACAGGGCCTCAAAGCGCAGGCGCTCCAGCCGCGGGACCAGTTCAGCAGGAAGGGGCCCCTCCGCCCGCCCCAGGGAGAAGCGGCACGCCCGCGCCCCGGGCATGATCCCCTCCCACACCGCCCACGGCTCCGGAACCCCCTCCAGATACTCTGCCAGCATGCCGCTTCCCCCTTTCTCTCCCCCTCCGGCGGGACACCCCAGGCGGCCGCCCCTCGCCCTCCCAGGGGATCTATCCGGCCCCGCGCCGCTCGTCCGGCTCCCTCTCCGCGGGCGCCTCTGCCCCCTCTGCCCGGGCAGTTAGTTAGCAAAAACTAACCCTCGTCCGCATTATACGGTCTTTCGCCGCGCCTGTCAAGATGATTGGGGAAAAATCCCTGCCGGCCATCGCAAAAAGCGGGCGGGCACCGGGAAGCTCCCATGTGCCCGCCCGCGCTTCCGCCGGCGTTACCGGACTGTGTAATCCCCCCGCACCATGATGGTGACGGCGGTGGAGGCATAGATCCCCCTGCCCTCGATGGTGGCCAGATACAGGTGGTTGGCGGTCAGGGCGCCGCCGTTTCCCAGGGTGGTGCCGGCTGTGGTATCCACCAGGCCGGGAGAGCTGTCCGACACGCAGAGGGCCGTGCCGCTGCGCAGCAGGAACTCGCAGGCCGCGCTGCCAATCACGGTCTGCCCGGCGGAGAGCTCCACCACCTCATAGGCCGCGCCGCCGGAGTCCGGCTGAACCGCCGCCCCGCCGGAGGCGGACGCCGCCTCCTCCGCCTCCCGGACATAGCGGTCCACCACGTCAGAGAGCTGCTGCCGCAGCTCCGCCGCCCGCTCGTCCACCATGCTGTCCACCTGGGACAGGATGGCGGGCGTGGTCTGCTCCGTCAGATAGCTGAGGGTGACCAGCGGGTCGCTCTGGCTCCCCTGTCCTCCCGCGGCCAGGGCCACCCCCGCCAGGCTCAGGGTGACCAGGCAGCCCGCCGCCAGTCTGGCGGGCCAGTGTGTCTTTCTCATAAGTACGACCTCCCTCTGGGACCCGGGGCCGCCCGAGCGGGCGGCCCCGCGCTCCCGTGTTAAACCATGGTGTCCGTGTGCAGGCCAAAGCTGACCGCGATGGCGTTGTCCACCCGCTGCATCTGCGCTTCGTCCAGCCGCCCCATGTGCTCTCTCAGCCGCCTTTTGTCCAGCGTCCGGATCTGTTCCAGCAGCACCACCGACTCCTTGGGCAGGCCGTAGGTGTTGGCTGAGAGCTCAATGTGGGTGGGCAGACGGGCCTTGCCGGTCTGGGACGTGATGGCGGCGGCGATCACCGTGGGGCTGTGCCGGTTGCCGGTGTCGTTCTGTACGATCAGCACCGGCCGCACGCCCCCCTGTTCACTGCCCACCACCGGGCTCAGATCGGCATAGAAGATGTCTCCTCGTTTTACGCTGTTGTCCACAAAAGCTCACACTCCGCCGGAAGATAGTCACCAGCGTCACACAGCGCAGGGCTTATGTAACGCGGTCACTCAAATTCTCCCACGGGGCGGCGGAATTTATACACAGAGCTTCAAAAAACAGGAAGTCCTGTTCCCCTCCGCCGCCGGCCGGCATGGCTCCCCGTGCCATTGTATGCCGGCCCGCGGCCCTTTGCCCGTCTCCCTACTCCAGATATTCCCGGGGCACCCGGGGAGACACGGCGCACAGCAGCTCATACTGGATGGTGCCCGCCAGGGCGGCGGCCTCCTCCACCGGCAGGTGCTCGCCGAAGAGCTCCACCGCGTCGCCGGAGCGGAGGTCCAGCCCGGTGACCTCCGCCATGCACATGTCCATGCAGATGCGGCCCGCCACCTTCGCCCGCCGCCCGGCGGCCCACACCTCCAGGCGGTCGGAGCAGGTGCGGGGCAGGCCGTCGGCGTACCCGGCGGTGAGGACGGCCAGACGGGCGTCCCGCTCCAGCACATGGGTGCAGCCGTAGCTCACCGGCGTGCCGGCCGGCACGTCCTTCACCGCGGCCACCCGGGTTTTCAGGGTCATCACCGGGCGCAGGCCGGGGCCGTCCAGCCCCTCGCAGGAGGGGTGGGGATAGTGGCCGTACAGGGCGATGCCAGGGCGCACCATGTCCAGATGGGTACAGGGATACTTTAACACAGCCGCGCTGGCCGCGCAATGGCGAATTGCAAAGGTGACGCCCCGCCGCTCCAGCTGGCCGAGCAGATCCAGGAAGCGGGTGAACTGCTCCATGGTGTAGGCCTCGTCCTCGTCCGCGTTGGCGAAGTGGGTGTAGATCCCCTCCGCCTCCAGGCCGGGCAGGGCGCACACCGCCTGGATGGCGTCCGCCGCCTCCCCCAGGCGCGCCCCGCCGCACAGCCAGCCCAGCCGGGTCATGCCCGTGTCCGCCTTCACGTGAACCCGCAGGCGCGTCCCCGCCCGGCAGGCGGCCTCAGAGAGGTGCCTGGCGGTCTCCACGTCGTACACCGTCTGGGTCAGCCCGCAGCGCAGCAGCTCCCCGGCACACTCGGCGGGGGTGTAGCCCAGAATCAGGATGGGGGCGCGGACCCCCGCCGCCCGCAGCTCCGCAGCCTCCTCCAGACAGGCCACCGCCAGGTACTCCGCCCCCAGCTGCTCCAGCTTTTTCGCCACCCGCACCGCCCCGTGGCCGTAGGCGTCGGCCTTCACCACGCCCAGAAACCGGCACCCCGGCGCCAGTATGGCCCGCAGGGCGCGGTAGTTGTGCTCCAGGTTGGGCAGGGAGATCTCCGCCCAGGTTCTTGTCTCCAGTCGTCTCATGGTCTGCAATGCCTCTTCCCGCGTCGGTATTGGGTCTTATTATACTACGCCCCGGCCCGCTTCACAACCCCCGGGGATTTTCATCGATTTTTAATGTCCTGTTCATAGAAATCAAAAGACAAATCCCCCGTTTTGGTCTATACTATGCACAGAACACCGGGCCGGGGACGGCCCAACCTATTTTGTCACAGGCAAACGACAAGGAGGATTCCAGTATGACATGGGAGAATTTCAGGAAGGCCCTGACCACCGCCGCTCTTGCCGGCGTGGGCCTGGCCGCCCTGGCCGGCGAGCAGATCTGCAAGGCCGGCAAGGTGCTGGCTGAAAAGGGCGAGATCTATGTGGAGCAGGGCCGGAAGTACGGCGAGGAGCTCCAGCAGAAGCTGCAGGAGGACGCCAAGCGCCGCCAGGACGAGCGGCTGGACCAGCAGGTGTCCGCCATGGACGCCGAGCAGCGGGAGGCCCTGCGCCGCCGCCTGGCCGAGCTGGACGAGCTGGAGCGGGAGGCCCGTGAGGCCGCCGCCCAGGCGGAGGAGGCCGCCCGGATCACCGAGATCCACGGCGGGCCCCAGGACCACGAGGATCAGGAGTAAGCACCCAAAGCAGAGCCCGCCGGGGCGCAATGTGCGCCCCGGCGGGCTCTGCTTACTGCATCTGAAACTCGGTAAAGACGCACTGGATCACCGTAAACCCGTCCTGGGAGAGCTCCCCCCGCAGCAGGGCGTGGGTGGACGGGTCGAACCAGAGGGAGCACTCCCGCCCCGTTCCCGCGGCAGCCTCCGGCTCCCGGCAGTCCACCCGCAGCACCTCCTGCTCCTCCAGCGTCTCCATGCCGCAGGCGGCGATGAAGCCCCCCTCGGCATAGTCCAGCAGCACCGGCACCGCGTCCACCGGGCTCATACCGCTGTCGTCCAGGGGGCCGGTCTCCACCCGCATGCCGTCATACTCCAGGGCGGTCTCCCCCTCCAGGATGCGGGCGGTGACCCCGGCGACGTTCTCCGGCGCGGTGACGGTGAGGACCGTCTCCCCCTCCCGCTGCCAGCTCAGGTCGATGCCGTAGGTATACACCCGCTGGCCGTAGTCCGCGGTCATCTCCAGCGCGGCGGTGCAGCCCGCCATCTCCAGGTACTCCCCCCGGATGTCCAGGGCCAGCTGCTCCGCCCCGCTCTCCCCCGCCTCTCCGCCGCAGGCCGCCAGGGCCAGGCAGACGCTTATCGTCAGTACGCCCGTCCGAAGGCGCACACAATCCCCTCCCGTGTTTGATATTGATTGGGCTCTGCCGGGGGCGGCCGCCGCGCCCTACCGGATATGCCGCTGGATCACCCGGGGCAGGGCCTCGGCCAGATCCGACGGGGTCATGCCGTACTCACCGATCTCCTCCGCGCACAGATCCCCCGCCGCGCCGTGGAGCCATACCGCCATGGGCACCGCCTGCCTGGCGGGCAGGCCCTGTCCCAGCAGGGAGAGGATCAGCCCCCCCAGCACGTCGCCGCTGCCCCCCTTGGCCATACCGGGGTTGCCGGTGGTGTTCAGGTAGGCCGAGCCGTCGGGGAAGGCGGTGATGGTGCAGCGGCCCTTGAGCACCAGGCAGCAGCCGTGCTCCTGGGCAAAGGCCCTGGCCGCCCCCAGCCGGTCCCCGCCGGACAGGCCGTCCCCCAGCCTGGCAAACTCCCCGTCGTGGGGGGTGAGCACCGTCAGCTGCCCCCGGCGCCGGTCCAACACATCTATATGCCCCTCCAGCGCGTTTATGCCGTCGGCGTCCAGCACCACCGGGATGCGGAGCTGGGGGAGCAGGTGGCGCACCACCGCCGCCACGCCGTTGCCCCGCCCCAGGCCGGGGCCGATGAGGCATACGCCGCAGGCGGACAGCCTGGCAAAGGCCGCCTCCCACGCCTCCAGGGAGAGCTGCCCCTCCTTCCCCGCAGGCAGGGGGTGGGGCATGGCCTCGTCCAGCTTGGCCGCCGCCACCGGCCACACCGGGGCCGGTACCCCCACCGTCACCAGCCCCGCGCCGGAGCGCACCGCCGCCCGGGCCGCCAGCACCGGGGCGCCGGTATAGCCCACGCTGCCGGCCAGGATGTATACCCGTCCAAAGTCCCCCTTGTGGGCGTCCCGGGGCCGGACGGGCAGGGACACGTCGGCCGCCTCCACCGTGCGGACGGGGTACTCCTCCCCGTCCACCAGCTCCGCGGGGATGCCGATGTCGGCCACGGTGAGCTGGCCGGTGCACAGGCCGCCTTTGCCCACAAAGTGGCCCGCCTTGGGCAGGGTGAAGGTCACCGTCCGCCGGGCCTGCACCGCCGCCCCCAGCACCCGGCCGGTGTCCGCCTCCACCCCGCTGGGGATGTCGGCGGACACCACCGGGATGGGGCAGGTGTTCATCATATGGATGGCGGTGAGGGCGTCCCCCCGCACGTCGGTGTTCAGGCCGATGCCGAAGATGGCGTCCACCATCACGTCCGCCTCCAGGCACCAGGCGGCGAAGGCCGCGTCGTCGGGGGCAAAGCTCTCCAGCGCTCCGCCGGCCGCCGCCAGCCTGGCCTCCATGGCCCGGGTATCGGGGGTCAGCTTCTCCCGGGCACCCACCAGGATGCAGCGCACCTCCAGCCCCGCCTCCAGCAGCAGCCGGGCGCAGGCCACCCCGTCCCCGCCGTTGTTGCCCGGGCCGCAGAAGCACACCGCCCGGCCCGGCGCGGCCCCCGCCGCCTCCAGGGCGGCCTGGGCCAGGGCCTCCGCCGCCCGCTCCATCAGCTCGGTGGATGGCACCCCCCGCTCCTGTATGGTAATCCGATCCAGCGCCCGCATCTGGGCCGCCGTGGCGATTCTCATCACATTCACGCTCCCAATTTTGAGAAGTTGACCCCCGGTGCGGCACCGGAGGGATCGGCTGTCATTTTATCCCCTTGACCCTGTCCCAGTCAATGAGAAATTGGGCGTACGCCTCCCCAAGCTCGGCCTTTCCCGCTTGGGCAGCGGCTTGGGGCCCATCCGCAGGAAGCCGCGGGGAACCGGCTGCGCGGCCGTTCTCCGCGGCTTCTTAGGCTGTATGATCCCCGGTCACGGGGGCGGCGTCACGGCTGGCTTCGCTCCTCCAGCGGCGTCAGGGATTCTTTGCCTCTGCGGATCTCCTCGCCGAATCGCCGGAGCTGTCCCGCCGTGAGAAGCCGCTCCGCCTCGCGGAACGTCCCGTCCGCCAGCACCCATAGGCCGCCGGAGCCGCCATCCCGCCGCGCCCCCTCTCCTCTGGCATCCGCCCGGTCGAGGTGGGCCCGGTAAGGCGCGTCGGCATAGCCCCGCCGCTCCAGCTCCGCCGCGACGACAGAGACGCCCCTGCGGTAGTGCTGGGTCAGGCCGCGGGTTGCGGTGAGCACCCGGTCGATCTCCCCGTAAATGTCCGCCGCGTCCGGGTCGACCCGCCAGAAGTCGGCGCTCTTGTCCTCATAGCCGCTGGGGCCGAGGATCTCCTGCGCCACACGACGGCCCTCTGTGCTCTCCACCAGTTCTTTGCCGGTATAGCGGTTCAGCTCCTCCGCGCCCTCCCGCAGGAACGTGTCGCGGGCGCTCTTCGCCGCATCCAGAAGCGTCTGTACCCGCTCCATGGTCATCTGCTCCGGCAGGGCGGCCGTTCCCTCCAGCATCTCCTGGTACTGCTGGATAGTCTGGTCGAAGGCGGCCAGCCGATCCCGGTACTCCAGCAGCCCGGATTCCTCTATCTCGCTGAACCGCGCCAGCATCCGGAAATATTCAAAATAAAATTTCAGGTGGTCGTCCGACAGCTGGTTCAGCGCCGAGCCGCCGGCCTCCGCCGCGCCGTCCAGGCCGGCCAAATATCGGTCCATCCGGTCCTTCAGCTCCGCCCGCCGCTCCCGGACATTCCGCATATTCTCCGACAGGCGGCTGAGCATATCCCCGTCCCGGCCGTCCATCCGGAGGGCGCTCTCCTTCTGCCCCTTGACCTGGAGGATAGAACTGCCCCACATCCCGCCGGAGAAACCAGGTATGAACATAGCCCCCACACTCCTTTTTCCAATCTGTTCCAGGCGCGTCTTTTCCTCTGTATTTGATATCGTCCGGCCTCTGCGGAAGGATAAGCCGGTTTGCCGGGCTGTCTGCCCAAAATTTCCCGATTTTCAGAAGGATACGCAATTTTCTCCTTGCGTTTTCCCCGCACTTGTGATATAAATAGGTTCACATGCGAGGAAGGGAAAAAGAGCGGCTCACGCCCCGGCAGAGAGCGTCCGTCACCGGCTGAAAGCGGACGCGGGAAACGGCCCGTTCGGTTCGTCCCGGAGCGGCCCTGGAGACAGGGACGGGATGGCCCCACGTTACCGGGGCCGAGAGTGCCCGCAGTTTGCGGGAATTGCGGGTGGTACCGCGGAAGGTTGGCCTTTCGTCCCAGTGATTTGGGAGGAAGGGCTTTTTTCATGCGCAAGTATCCACGGGCCACTCCCGGCCGCCACAATTATCAATTATCAATTCTCAATTATCCATTATCCATTGTAACAGACAAAGGAGCTGTAAGTTATGAAGGAAACGCTGGAACAGATTCGCAGGGAGGCCCTGGCCGCCCTGGCGGACGCCGCCGACGCCCAGGCCCTGGACGAGCTGCGGGTCAGGTATCTGGGCAAAAAGGGCGAGCTCACCAACCTCCTCAAGCAGATGGGCAAGCTGTCCAACCAGGAGCGGCCGGTGATTGGCCAGCTGGCCAACGAGGTGCGCGCCGCCCTGGAGGACGCGCTGGAGATCAGGCGCCGCGAGCTGGAGGCCAAGGCGCTGGAGGACCGGCTGCGGGCCGAGGCCGTGGACGTGACCATCCCCGGCAAGCCCGTCAGGCTGGGCCACCGCCACCCCATGTATATCGCCCTGGACGAGCTGAAGGAGATCTTCATCGGCATGGGCTTCACCGTGC
>CALWXU010000045.1 GCA_944385585.1 uncultured Flavonifractor sp. | reverse complement strand
GATGAAGTCGCACAGCTTCTCCACGCCCTCGGTGGGCATGGCGTTGTAGATGGACGCACGCATGCCGCCCACAGAGCGGTGGCCCTTCAGGTTGGTGAAGCCGGCCTCCACGCTCTCCTTGACGAACTTGGCGTCCAGCTCGTCGCTGCCGGTGCGGAACACCACGTTCATGTCGGAGCGGGAGCCGGGCTCCACCGCGCAGGTGAACAGCCTGGAGCTGTCGATCACGTCGTAGAGCATCTGGGCCTTGGCGTGCTTGATGGCCTCCATGCCGGGGATGCCGCCCTTGCTCTCCAGCCAGTCCAGCACCAGCCCCAGCATGTAGATGCACCAGCAGGGCGGGGTGTTGTACATGGAATCCTTGTCGATCATGGTCTTGTAGTTGAGCATCAGGGGGGTGTAGGGCAGCTCGTGGCCGGCCAGCTCCTCCTTGATGATCACCACGGTCAGCCCCGCGGGGGCCATGTTCTTCTGGGCGCCGGCGAAGATGACGCCGTACTTGGACACATCCACCGGCCGGGAGAGGATGTCGGAGGACATATCGCACACGATGGGCACGCCGTTTGTCTCGGGGACATAGGACCACTCGGTGCCGTAGATGGTGTTGTTGGCGCAGTAGTAGAAGTAGCTGGCCCCGCTGTCCAGCTTCAGCTGGTCCTGGGCGGGGATATAGGTGTGGTTCCTGTCGGCGGAGGAGGCAGCCAGGTTGATCTGCCCGTACTTCTGGGCCTCCTTGTAGGCGATGTTGGAGAAGTTGCCGGTGACCGCGTAGTCGGCCTTGCCGGTCCTGCCGATGAGGTTCAGGGGCGCCATGGAGAACTGGGTGGAGGCACCGCCCTGGAGGAAGAGGATCTGATACCCCTCCGGCACGTTCATCAGCGCCCGCAGCTTGGCCTTGGTATCGTCAAAAATCTTCTGGAACACCTTAGATCGATGGCTCATCTCCATGACGGACATGCCGGAGCCCTGATAGTTGGTGATCTCGGCACCGGCCCGCTCCAGCACCTCCAGCGGCAGCATGGAAGGACCCGCGGAAAAGTTGTACACACGCTCGTTTCCCATGATAGACGGCCTCCTTATCGATATTTGTTCCTGTCAGAGTAATTCTTTACTCCGTTAAAGAGTATTATATCGGTCCTGGAAGGCGGTGTCAACTGAGCGGATTGCCCAAAAGCTTCCCGGGCATCCCAAAAGTTTGTGAAGATTTCGACGAACCCCTTTGCACTCGGCCGGGTTTTGTGGTACAATACGCTTGAATCTGCAGTTTAGTTTTTGCTGAACTTGGAAGGAGGTGTGGCCTGTGAGGCTGTGTGAGATCAAGGCGATTCTGCAGGCCCAGGTCCTCTGCGGCGGGGAGCATCTGGATTGGGAGGTCTTTTCCGCCTGCGGCAGCGACTTTATGAGCGACGTGCTGGCCTTTGTCAAGAACCAGGCCCTGCTGCTCACGGGCCTGGTGAACCCCCAGGTGGTGCGCACCGCCGATATGGTGGAAATGAAATGCATTGTCTTTGTGCGCGGCAAGGTGCCCGGCCCGGACATCCTGGCCCTGGCGGAGGAGCGGGGCATCGTGGTGATGACCTGCCCCAAGCGCATGTACGAGGCGTGCGGTCTGCTATATTCCAATGGATTGCGAGGGAATTGCGATGGAGACAATTAAGCTGGTGTACCCCGTGGAGGGCGGCGACCTGATCGAGGCCGGCGAGGCCTCCAGCAAGATGAAGCTGACGCTGAAGAAGCTGGGCCTGCCTCAGGACGTGATCCGCCGGGCCTCCATCTGCATGTACGAGGGTGAGATCAACATGGTCATCCACGCCGACGGGGGCCAGGCCGAGGTGGAGGTGGCCCCCGACCAGATTGTCATCCGCATGCGGGACACCGGCCCCGGCATCCCGGACGTGGCGCAGGCCATGCAGGAGGGCTTCTCCACCGCGGGCCAGACCGCGCGGGAGCTGGGCTTCGGCGCGGGCATGGGCCTGCCCAACATGAAGCGCTATTCCGACGAGATGGCCATCGACACCGAGGTGGGCAAGGGCACCACTGTGACGGTCAAAATCAACATCGCCTGAGCCCACTGGCCCGGCGGAGGGAGGTGAGACGGCCTCATGGCCATGAGACATTCCGTTGTGCTGGACGTCAAGCGGTGCCGCGGCTGCACCACCTGCATCAAATGCTGCCCCACGGAGGCCATCCGGGTGCGGGGGCGCGTGGCCACCATCCTGCCTGACCGCTGCATCGACTGCGGCAGCTGCATCCACATCTGCCCCCACAAGGCCATCCGGTCGGTGGGGGACAGCCTGGAGCGGCTGCAGGACTACCAATACTGCGTGGCCCTGCCGGAGCCCGCCCTGTACGGTCAGTTCCACCACCTGGACAATGTGGACATTGTCCTCAACGCCCTGCTGAAAATCGGCTTCCACAAAGTTTTTGAGGTGGCCAGGGCCGCGGAGATCATCTCCGACTACGAGCGGCAGTGGATCACCAGCGGCCGCCCCAAGCCATCGCCCCAGATCTCCTCCTCCTGCCCCACGGTGCTGCGGCTCATCCGCATGCGCTTCCCCAAGCTCATCGGCCACGTGGCCTGCACAGTCCTGCCCATGGAGCTGGCCGCCATCCTGGCCCGGCGGGAGGCGGAGCGGGAGACTGGCCTGCCGCCGGAGAAAATCGGCGTGTTTGCCATTGTCCCCTGTTCCTCCAAGGTGACCGCCGCCCGGGCGCCCGAGGGGCTGAGAAGCCCTGTGCTGGACGGCGCCTTTGCCATCCGGGACATCTACCTGCGCCTGCTGGGCCCCATGCGGGAGCTGGAGGCAGAGGAGATGCGTCCCCTGTCCTCCGCGGGGATCATCGGCCTGGGCTGGGCCACCTGCGGCGGGGAGAGCGCCGCCCGCCTGATGGAGCGGTGTGCGCCGGTGGACGGCATTGAAAACGTGATCCACATGCTGGAGGAGATCGAGGACGGCCGCCTGCCGGAGGCCGATTTTCTGGAGCTGTCCGCCTGTACCCAGGGGTGCGTGGGGGGCTGCTTCAACGTGGAGAACCCCTATGCCGCCAAGCTGCGGCTCAAGGGCATGACGAAATACCTGCCCGTCTCCCGCAGCCGCTTCCATCCGGACGGCGCGGAGGGGGAGCTGGTGCGCCGGGACAAGGAGCTGCAGTACTTACCCACATTCGTGCTGGACCAGGACCAGGGGGTGGCGTTCAGCAAGCTGCTCCAGATCCAGGAGCTGGAGGATCACCTGCCCGGCCTCCACTGCGGCTCCTGCGGCGCCCCCTCCTGCCACGCCTTTGCCGAGGACGTGGTGCTGGGGCGGGCGTCGGAGGACGACTGCATCTTCAAAATGCGGGAGCGCATGCGCTCCATGGCCGGCAGCAAGGAGGAGGCGGACGACTATCTGCCCCCGCCCTTCCGGCGCCGGCAGAATACGCCGGGCTAGGTTCCCGGGCCGCCGTGAGGCAGCAGATGCTTCACGGCGGCATTTTTACAAGGAGGCAGCCCTATGACTGTTCAGACGCTCGCCGATACGCTCTCCCTCACCGTGTTCCACCTGGCGCAGCCGGACCGCCCCGTCTCCGGCGGCTACGCCGGCGACCTGTTGAGCTGGGTGCTGGGCCGGGCGGGCCAGGATTCCGCCTGGCTCACCATCATGTCCAACCAGAACGTGGCCGCTGTGGCCCTCATGACAGATGCGGCCTGTGTGGTGCTCACCGAGGGGGTCAGCCCCGACAGCGACCTGCTCCGCCGGGCACAGGAGAAGGGGGTCAACCTGCTGGGCACGGCAGAGGACACCTTTGCCGCCGCGGCCCGCCTTGCTGCCCTGCTCCAGAACTCGTAACCCCGCAGCCGCCCCACGCCTCTGCCCGATTTCAGGAGGGTGTCCGCCATGAAGTTCTACTATGACCTCCACCTCCACTCCTGCCTGTCGCCCTGCGGCAGCGAGGACATGACCCCAGCCAATATGGCCGCCATGTGCGCCCTGGCCGGACTGGATATCGTCGCCCTCACCGACCACAACACCTGCGGCAACTGTGCCGCCTTCTGCCAGGCGGCGGAGCGCCGGGGCCTGCTGGCCCTGGCGGGGATGGAGCTGTGTACCCGGGAGGAGGTCCATGTGGTCTGCCTCTTTCCCTCGCCCCAGCAGGCGGAGGCCTTTGACCGGCATGTGGCCGACCGGCTGTCCCCCATGCCCAACCGACCGGAGATCTTCGGGACACAGCTGCGCATGGACAGCGGGGACACGGTGCTGGGGGAGGATCCCCGGTTCCTGGCCGGGCCGGCCGATATCGGCCTGGCGGAAGTACCCGCCCTGACTGTCTCCTTCGGGGGGGTGGCCTTTCCCGCCCATATCGACCGCCCCTCCTTCTCCCTGCTTGGGGTACTGGGCCTTTGGGACCCCGGGCTGGACTTTTCTCTGGCAGAGGTCTCCCGCAGCTGCCCTCCGCCGCTTCGTCAGCGCCGGGATCTGGCGGGCGTGCGGCTGATCACCAACTCTGACGCCCACTACCTGGAACAGATCCAGGATGCGGAACACACCATGGATCTCCCCCACCGCACCCCCCAGGCGGTCCTCTCCTGGCTGCGGAACGGGTGAACTGCCGTAAGGTTCCTGCTCTCATCCCGAAAGATGCGGGGGCGCGGCTCTTGGGTCTTGGAAACGAAAATTTAGTTTTGTTTGTGAACTTTCCTCTTTACAAATAAAACTTCCTGTGGTATACTTTTATATCATATATTGTTAAACTTTTAACAATAGCTAGACAGTTACGGCCGCCCCGCACGCAGTACGGATTTGTGTTTCATTCAGATACAATCCATGTCCGCCGGTGCGGTTTTTTTCTACCCATCGATTTTGGCAAGGCTAATTTTTGAACTACATAGTTTAATCCAAGCGCTTTACAAACCAGAACTCCGCACTATAACAGAAAATTATATCGCTAAACCAAAGAGTTTTAGAAGGAGGATGCATCCATGCCAAACTGCAAGACCGTCGTCCCCTACCGCGGAACTCCGGAACAGGAGGAGCGCCTGCGGAAGGTGATCGCCGCGCACAAGGGGCAGCCCGGCGCCACCATGCCGGTGCTCCAGGCCGCCCAGGAAATCTTCGGCTATCTGCCGGAGGAGGTCCAGATCATGGTGGCCGAGGGATTGGACATCCCTCTGTCCGAGGTGTATGGGGTGGCCTCCTTCTATGCCCAGTTCTCCATGAACCCCAAGGGCCGCTATCAGATCTCCGTCTGCCTGGGCACCGCCTGCTATGTGAAGGGGGCGGCCGCCATCCTCAGCGCCGTGGAGCAGAAGCTGGGCATCGTCCCCGGCGCCATCACCGCCGACGGCAAGTTCTCCCTGGACTCCTGCCGCTGCGTGGGCGCCTGCGGCCTGGCCCCGGTGATGATGATCAATAACGACGTATACGGGCGCCTCACCCCAGACCAGGTGGGCCCGATTTTGGATATGTATAAGTGAGAAGCGCGGAGCGCCCGGGAGCAGGGCAGCAGCGAACCGCGCAGACCGAAAAACAGGCTGGGCACAGCCCAGCGGCATTTTCGGCGGAGCGGTAAGCATCTGCCCGTCGCGGAGGGCGCGCAGCGTGACAGCGAGAAGCGCGGAGCGCCCGGGAGCAGGGCGGCAGCGAACCGCGCAGACCGAAAAACAGGCTGGGCGCAGCCCAGCGGCATTTTCGGCGGAGCGGTAAGCAGCTGCCCGTCGCGGAGGGCGCGCAGCGTGACAGCGAGAAGCGCGGAGCGCCCGGGAGCAGGGCAGCAGCGAACCGCGCAGGCCGAAAAACAGGCTGGGCACAGCCCAGCGGCATTTTCGGCGGAGCGGTAAGCAGCTGCCCGTCGCGGAGGGCGCGCAGCGTGACCGTGAGAAGCGCGGAGCACACCTGAAAAACGGGGGAATTTACGTTGAAGGAAATCGCCCTGCACGTCCTGGACATCGCCCAGAACTCCATCTCCGCCCGGGCGGTCCACCTGGACGTGACCCTGGAGGAGGGGGCGGAGGCCCTCACCCTCACCATCGCCGACGACGGCGTTGGGATGAGCCCTGAACTGCTGGCACAGGTCAGCGACCCGTTCACCACCACCCGCACCACCCGGAAGATGGGGCTGGGCCTGCCCCTGCTGCGCCTGGCGGCGGAGCAGACCGGCGGCAGCCTGTCCATCGAGAGCGCCCCGGGGGTGGGCACCACCGTCACGGCGGTCTTTCTCACCAATCACATCGACTGCCCCCCTCTGGGGGACATCGCCGGCACGGTGGTCCTGCTCATCCAGGGCGCGCCGGAGCTGGAGCTGGTTTACAA
The DNA here is from genome assembly GCA_944385585.1 of uncultured Flavonifractor sp. Classification (GTDB taxonomy): domain Bacteria; phylum Bacillota; class Clostridia; order Oscillospirales; family Oscillospiraceae; genus Flavonifractor. The sequence goes on along the minus strand of CALWXU010000045.1, from coordinate 11,106 downwards.
CCACCGGAGGGGGGACAAGCTCTCCCATCTGGACACCAGGGAGCTGCGGGCCCTGCTGGGCCCGCAGGTATCCCTGTCCGAGCCGGAGGTGATCCTCTGGCTGCGGGACTATCTGCAGGAGCAGGAAGCATTGTTATCTGATACATAGGGGGATGAAAGCATGAAAAGTCTGGCAGAGCTGCAGGCCATCCGGGACCGGATGCGCGGGCAGATTGAGCTGCGGGAATCCGGAGACGACCGGATCCGCGTGGTGGTCGGCATGGCCACCTGCGGCATCGCCGCGGGGGCGCGGCCGGTGCTCAACGCCTTCCTGGAGGAGGTGGCCAAGCGGCAGCTGAAGAATGTGACGGTGTCCCAGACCGGCTGTATCGGCGTGTGCCGGCTGGAGCCCATTGTGGAGGTCTATGTGCCCGGGCAGGAGAAGGTCACCTATGTGAAGATGTCCCCGGACAAGGTGGCCTCCGTGGTCAGTGAGCACCTGGTCAACGGCCGTGTGGTGACTGAGTACACCATCGGCGCGGCGGAATAAGGGGGGCTGAGAGATGAGTTTGATCCGCTCCCACATCCTGGTGTGCACCGGCACCGGCTGCTCCTCGTCGGAGAGCCCCAAGATCATCGCGGAGTTTGAGAAGCAGCTGGCCCTCCAGGGCATGGACAAGGAGGCCCAGGTGGTGCGCACCGGGTGCTTCGGCCTGTGCGCCCTGGGCCCCATCGTCACCGTCTACCCCGAGGGGGCCTGCTACACCCACGTGACGGTGGACGACGTGGAGGAGATCGTGGCCGAGCACATCGTCAAGGGCCGCATCGTCAAGCGCCTGCTCAACAAGAATGAGGGCGGGGACGGCGGCCCCGCCACCTCCCTCACCGAGACCCGGTTCTACAAGCACCAGCACCGCATCGCCCTGCGCAACTGCGGCGTCATCAACCCGGAGAGCATCGACGAGTACATCGCCGTGGACGGCTATGCCGCCCTGGGCAAAATCCTCACCGAGAAGCTCCCGCCCCAGCAGGTGATCGACACGGTGCTCGCCTCCGGCCTGCGGGGCCGGGGCGGCGCCGGCTTCCCCACCGGAAAGAAGTGGCAGTTCACCGCCGACGCGGTGAGCCCCGACGGGGTCAAGTACGTCTGCTGCAACGCCGACGAGGGCGACCCGGGCGCCTTCATGGACCGCTCCGTGCTGGAGGGCGACCCCTTCAGCATCCTGGAGGCCATGACCATCGCCGGCTACGCGGTGGGGGCCCACCAGGGCTACATCTACGTCCGGGCCGAGTACCCCATCGCCGTCAAGCGTCTGGAGGTGGCCATTCAGCAGGCCAAGGAGTACGGCCTGCTGGGCAAGAACATCTTCGAGTCCGGCTTTGACTTTGACCTGGAGCTGCGGCTGGGCGCCGGCGCCTTCGTCTGCGGCGAGGAGACCGCCCTCATGCGCTCCATCGAGGGCCACCGGGGCGAGCCTAAGACCCGGCCCCCCTTCCCGGCGGTGAAGGGCCTGTTCGACCGGCCCACTCTGCTCAACAACGTGGAGACCTACGCCAACATCACCTGGATCTTCAACCACGGCCCCGAGGCCTACGCCGCCATCGGCACCGAGAAGAGCAAGGGCACCAAGGTCTTTGCCCTGGGCGGCAAGATCACCAACACCGGCCTGGTGGAGGTCCCCATGGGCACCACCCTGCGCACGGTGGTGGAGGACATCGGCGGCGGCGTGCCCGGCGGCAAGAGGTTCAAGGCCGCCCAGACCGGCGGCCCCTCCGGCGGGTGCATCCCCGCCTCCCTCATCGACACCCCCATCGACTACGAGTCCCTGAGCGCCATCGGCTCCATGATGGGCTCCGGCGGCCTGATCGTCATGGATGAGGACAACTGCATGGTGGACATCGCCAAGTTCTACCTGGAGTTCATCGTGGACGAGTCCTGTGGAAAGTGCTCCCCCTGCCGCATCGGCACCAAGCGGCTGCTGGGCCTGCTGACCAAGATCACCGAGGGGGACGGCGAGCCGGAGGATCTGGACACCATCGAGGAGCTGTGCGAGCACATCAAGCAGTCCGCCCTGTGCGGTCTGGGGCAGACCGCCCCCAACCCGGTGCTCTCCACCCTGAAGCACTTCCGGGAGGAGTTCGAGGCCCACGTGTACGAGAAGCGCTGCCCCGCCGGGGTGTGCAAGGCGCTGATCCAGTACGTGGTGGACCCGGTCAGGTGCAAGGGCTGCACCCGCTGCGCCCAGGGCTGCCCCACCGGCGCCATCTCCGGCGCGGTGCGCGCCCCCCACATCATCAATCAGTCCAAGTGCATCAAGTGCGGCGCCTGTATGGACCACTGCCGCTTTGACGCCATCTACAAGCAGTAAGGAGGGGACGGACAATGGATCAGAACATGGTTTCCCTGCGCATCAACGACATCCCCGTCACCGTTCCCGCCGGGTTTACGGTGCTGGAGGCGGCCCGCTCCGCGGGCTTCAACATCCCGTCGCTGTGCTTCCTCAAGGGCATCAACGAGATCGGCGCCTGCCGCATCTGCGTGGTGGAGGTGAAGGGGGCCCGCAGCCTAGTGGCCTCCTGCGTCTACCCGGTGAGCGAGGGCATGGAGGTATACACCAACACCCCCCGGGTGCGCAAGTCCCGGCAGCTCACCCTGGAGCTCATCCTGTCCAACCACCGGATGGACTGCCTGACCTGCTCCCGCAACTCCCACTGCGAGCTGCTGCAGCTGGCCGGCGAGCTGGGCATCGACGCGGTGCGCTACGCCAACGACAACCTGCCCCCCCAGATTGAGGACTCCGCCCCCCACCTGGTGCGGGACAACTCCAAGTGCGTGCTCTGCCGCCGTTGCACCGCCGTGTGCCGCAACACCCAGGAGGTTGGGGTCATCGGCCCCAACGACCGGGGCTTCAACACCCACATCGGCTGCGCCTTCGACCGGGATCTGGCGGAGGTGGACTGCGTCTCCTGCGGGCAGTGCATCGTGGCCTGCCCCACCGGCGCCCTCAGCGAGAAGGACGACACCGCCCGGGTGCTGGCGGCCCTCCACGACCCCACCAAGCACGTGGTGGTGGGCCCCGCCCCCTCTGTCCGGGTCACCCTGGGCGAGTGCTTCGGCATGCCCATCGGCACCAATGTGGAGGGGCGGATGGTCACCGCCCTGCGCCGTCTGGGCTTTGACAAGGTGTTCGACGTGGACACCGCCGCCGACTTCACCATCATGGAGGAGGGCACCGAATTCCTCCACCGCCTGAGCGGGGACGGCGGGGTGCTGCCCCTGATCACCTCCTGCTCCCCCGGCTGGGTGCGCTACATGGAGCAGCACGCCCCCGACATGATCCACAACATCTCCTCCTGCAAGTCCCCCCAGCAGATGTTCGGCTCCCTGGTCAAGACCTACTACGCCGAGCAGGCGGGCATCGACCCCTACGACATCGTGGTGGTGTCCATCATGCCCTGCACCGCCAAGAAGTATGAGGTCCGCCGGGAGGAGCAGCGGCTGCCCAACGGCTGCATGCCGGTGGACATCTCCCTCACCACCCGGGAGCTGGGCCGCATGATCACCCAGGCCGGCCTGCTTTTTGAGGGCCTGCCCGAGGGGCAGTTCGACCCCATGCTGGGCGTGTCCACCGGCGCGGCCGCCATCTTCGGCGCCTCCGGCGGCGTTATGGAGGCCGCCCTGCGCACCGTGGTGGAAAAGCTCACCGGCGCGGGCATGGCCCCCCTGGAGTACCGCGAGGTCCGGGGCATGGAGGGGGTCAAGGAGGCCAGCTACGAGCTGCCCGGCAGGACCGTCAAGGTGTGCGTGGCCTCCGGCCTGCACAACACCAAGCTGGTGCTGGACGGCATCCGGGACGGCTCCCTCCACTACGACTTTGTGGAGTTCATGGGCTGCCCCGGCGGCTGCATCAACGGCGGCGGCCAGCCCATCCAGCACGCCAGCGTGCGCAACTTCACCGACATCAAGGGCCTGCGGGCCGCCGCCCTGTACAGGCAGGACGAGGGCATGACCTACCGCCGCAGCCACGAGAACCCGGTGGTGCAGAAGCTCTACGCCGACTACCTGGGCGAGCCCGGCGGCCACAGGGCCCACGAGCTGCTCCACTGCTCCTACATCAAGCAGAAGCGCTACCGCGTGTGAGCACACAAATTGCCCGCCCCCGGCCTCGGCCGGGGGCGGGCTTTTCCATGCTGCGGGCCTGTCTGCGGCCAGACGGCTGCGGGCGCCGGCCCGCCCGGCGGGAATTCAGATCCCGCCGATGACCGACAGCTTCTCTCCGCTCTGCTTAAAAACAGAGACGGAGTCCTGCGTAAAGGAGATCGTGTCCCGATTCTTATAGAGGTCTCTCCCGGTGATCTCCAAAATTGCCATGAGGTACAGCTTTTCATAGCTGTTCGCCCAGTCCTCCTTGGGATTGTAGAACTGCAGCTCCATAAAGCCGAACTGCGCCAGGCCGCAGGTTTCGACCGTGGGCGCGCCGTCGTCCGCGCGGGTCTGATACGCCAGGACCCACAGGATGGACGGGAAGTACTCGGGATCTTTCTCCTCCCGCTCGCAGATGGCGGCGTAATTCAAATACATGCGCTTCCCCAGCAGCAGGCTGGCGGCTGCGCAGCAGGCGCCAGCGGCCCCCTCGACGCCCAGAAGGCTGGCGCACAATTTTGTGAGCATCAGGCAGACCGCCCGCTTCCCCGCCAATGTTTTACCGCCGCCGATCTCCGCGAGGACGCAGAAGGACTTGTGCTCCACCAGGGCCCTCTGCTCCTCCTCCGTGATGAAGTGGTTGACCTGCATCAAGGCTGGGATATTGCACTCCTCCTGGGGATAGGGAAAGGGCATATAGGAGCACACCGCGTCCATCCCATCGATGCGCAGCATGAAATGGGTCACAGACGGGCGGCTGCTGTCCACCGAGCTGACCGCCTCCGCGCCGAACTTCTCCCGGATGGCGGCCGCGATCTCTTCTTGCCCCACGTCCGCCCTGTCGAAGAACACGGTGAGGGACGTGTTGGGGACCGGGGCCGCCGCGGGCTGCGAAGCCGCCTCCGGCTGCTGGGGCTGCTCTTTTTTCTTCCTGAATTTCTCAAAGAATTTCATAGGCGTCTCCCTCAATCCTCAATCTGATATTCCAGCTCTGTCCCCTGGCCTGCGGAACCGCTTTGTCCCATTATAGCGGCTCCAGACCGTTCCCGCAACCCGGTTTTCACCCGGCCGCGAAAAAGCGGCACATGGACAGAGGTCCATGTGCCGCTCTGTGTCTGTTCGTTTTATGCCTGACAGGCCCCGGCGGGGTGCGGGGAACCCCTGGCCGCCGCCTCAATCGATCAGCTGGATGCCGCCGCCGATCACCCCGTCGCCGATGTAGACGCTGAGGGTGGCGTCCATGGCCCCCTCCCAGCAGTGGGTGAAGTCGGGGAACAGGGCGCGCATCTTCTCCGACAGCTCGGCCATCTCCGCCGGCGCGCCGCCGTTGGCCACCCCCAGGTTGTACCGCTTCCCGGCGCGCAGCTTCTCCTTCAGCAGCTCCAGGATCTTGTCCTGCACCTGCCTGCGGCCCCGCACCTTGGCGATGCTCTGGAGCTGCCCGTCCTCCGAGAAGGTGATGATGGGCTTGATGGACAGCATGGTGCCAGCCAGGGCGGTGATGCGGCCGATGCGGCCCCCCCGGCGCAGATACTCCAGGGTGTCCACCGAGAAGAAGGGGAAGGTGTTGTCCACCAGGTGGGGCACCCGCTCGCGGACCAGCTGCTCCCAGCCCGTCCCGGCCTGGATCTCCTCCCACAGCTGGAGCACGATGATGCCGATGCCCAGCGAGCCGCTCCGGGAGTCAAACACCGCCATCTCCAGGTCCTCCCGCTGCTCGGCCTGCACCCGCACCAGGTTGTAGGTGCCAGACAGGCCGGAGGAGAGCATGACGGCGATCACCTTCTCATAGCCGTCGGCGCGGATGCGGTCCAGGGTGTCGCTGACCACGCCCCCCTCCGGCAGGGAGGTGCGGGGCAGCTCCCCCCGGTGGAGGCGCTCGTAGATATCCTGGGCAAAGATGTCCACCCCGTCAGAGTACTCCCCGTCGCCGCAGCGGATCTTCAGCGGCACCACGTAGATGGGCTTCCCCTTCCGCATGGCGGGGGTCAGGTCGGCGGTGGAATCGGTGAGCAGCGCGATCTTTTCCGGATTTGACAAGCCAATCATCCTACTCTATAATTAGTACGAAAGCGGCATAACATCGTTATGCCACTATTATAGCGGGCACCGGCCGCCCGTGTCAAGGGGAGGATGCGATAAAATGGACTATCGGGAACGGCGGAAGGAGCAGGCCCGCCAGACGGAGGCGGCCATCCTCCAGGCCGCCCTGGAGCTGTCCCGGGCGGACAGCTTTGACAAGGTCTCCGTCCGCGACATCTGTCAGCGGGCCGGCATCACCACCGGGGCCTTCTACCACCACTTCCGCTCCAAGGAGGACCTCCTCTCCCGTGGCTTCTCCCCCCTGGACCGGCATATGGAGCAGGCCCTGGCCGGCCACCGGGACGACCCGCCGCCGGAGCGGCTGCGGCGCATCCTGTCCACCTACGCCGCCTTTATCGAGGCCCAGGGCTGGCCCCTGGTGGCCCGCTACTACCAGCGGCGGCTGGACGCGCCGGACGACGCGGCCTCCATGGACCCCACCCGGTATACCCTGCGGGCCATGGTGGACTGCCTGCTCCAGGCGGAGGAAGAGGGCCTGCTCCTCCCCGGCTGGTCGGTGGAGTGGACGGCGGACTTCTTCTTCCGCCACTTCCGGGGCGTGGTGATCGACTGGGTGCTCCACCGGGGCTCCTACCCATTATTGCCCAAGCTGGAGCAGGACTATGCCCTGTTCCGGGAGATCTTCCAGACCCGGCAGTCCCCCCTTCCGCCAGGAACCGCCAGGCCATGACGCGGCCCGGCGGTTCCCTCTTTCTCAGCCCCCGGTCAGGCGGCGGAGCGCCTCCTCCCGGGTGGGGACGAACCAGAAGTGCTCCCCCTGGTTGGATTCGCGGATAAAATCCCGGAGGGGCCTGCTGGCATAGCGGGAGAAATCCCCGTAGACCGCCATCTTCACCTGGTAGTTGACGAACTTCTGGAGAATCTCCCCCGCCAGGCCGGTGCTGAGGATGAAAAAATCCCCCGCCACCGCGGCCTTGTCCACCAGCAGCCGGTCCGCCCCCGCGGCATGGCGGGCCGCCATGGCCAGCTCCAGGGCGGACTGGGCGTCCGTGAGCACCGGCTCCGGCCCGGTCACCTCCGCCAGGGTGTGTCCGCCCTGCCGGATATACGAAAGCTCCATTGGGCTTCCCTCCTTTCTCTGTGGGATTGGCACAGGATAGCACATCTGCGCCGGTTTGTCAAACTTCCGGAGGACAGGCAAGTTCCCGCCGCCCGGCGCATATGCCTCTATGACGGAGGTGATGCCCATGTCCAGGCTGCTGTGCAGGGAGCGGGTGCGGGATTTGATCCTGGGCCTGGCCCTGCTGTGCGCCACCCTGGCGCTGATGCTCTACCCACAGCCGGCCATGGAGGCGGCCAAGAGCGGCCTGCGGCTGTGCTACAACGTGATCATCCCCTCCCTGTTCCCCTTCTTTGTCCTGTCCTCCCTGGTGGTGGAGCTGGGGCTGGCGGGGTATCTGGGGCGGCTGCTGGAGGGGCTGATGCGCCCCCTGTTCCACGTCAACGGCGCCTGCGCCTCCGCCGTGGCCCTGGGGTTCATCGGCGGCTATCCGGTGGGGGCCAAGACCGCCATCGGCCTGTACCAGAACGGCATGTGCTCCAAGACCGAGGCGGAGCGGCTGCTTGCCTTCTGCAACAACTCCGGCCCCGCCTTCATCCTGGGGGTGGTGGGGGCGGGGGTGTTCGCCAGCAGCGCGGTGGGCCTGCTGCTCTATCTGGCCCACGCCGCCGCCTCCCTCTGCGTGGGGCTGCTGTTCCGGTTCTACAAGGCCGGGCCGGAGCGGCGGGGGGCGGCGCAGGCGGCCCCGCCCCAGTTCCGGGCCCCCCGGCTCACCGCCGCCTTTACCGATTCCATCAAGAACTCCTTCCTCTCCACGCTGAATATCTGCGCCTTCGTGGTGTTCTTCACCGTGGTCATCCAGCTGCTCATCCGCTCCGGCTTCCTGCCGGGTCTGGCCCGGGTGCTGGGAACCCTCCTGGCCCCCCTCGGCTTCACCCCCCAGTGGGCCCAGCGGCTGCTCACCGGTGCGCTGGAGATCTCCTCCGGCGTGTCCACCCTCATGGGGGACGGCCCCCTCAGCGGCCGGCTGGTCATGGCCGCCTTCCTGCTGGGGTGGGCGGGCCTGTCCGTCCACTGCCAGGTGCTCTCCTTTTTGGGGGGCAGCGGCCTGTCGGTGGGCACCTATCTGGTGGGCAAGCTGCTCCACGGCGGCCTGTCCGCCCTGTTCACCGCCGGCCTGGTGCGGCTCTTCCCCCTGGAGGCCCCCGTGTCCGACTACCTGGCCGAGCAGGTGGCGGGCATCGCCGCCATGGACTTCCACCGCACGCTGGCCATCTCCACCGTCTGCGCCTGGGTGCTCTTCCTGGCCTTTCTGTTCCTGGCCGCCGCCGCGCAAAAGGGCCTTGGCAAGCGGCGGCGGGGCGTGTTATAATGATGTCTGCTGAGGAGACCGCAACGTGGTCTCTCCCCGCGGCACAGCCGCGCAGTCCGTTCCACTGTCGCCGATTTTGGCAGGCGGGGAGCGGACCCCGCCATTGCTGCCATGCGCCCGCCTGCGGCGGCACGGATACGCCCCCCGCAGCCGGGGGCCAGGTTTTATCCCCCGCCGGGGAGCGGCGGGAGAGGGAGGGTGTCCCATGCTGTTCAAAAAAGACATCGAACCCCGCTGCGCCTACTGTCAGCGGGGCGCCCTGCTGGAGGAGGGAAAAATCCTCTGCGCGAAAAAGGGGGTTGTCTCCCCCGCCGGCAGCTGCCGCCGCTTTCAGTACGACCCCCTGAAGCGGGTTCCCCCGCCGCCGGTCCTCCCCGACTTCAGCCGGCTGAAGGACGAGGAGTTCACCCTGTGACCAAGGCCCCCGCCCGGCGCGCCCGGGCGGGGGCCTTTGCGGCGAGGGGCGGGGCCGCGCCATCAGTAGAATACCACCCGCACGGCCCAGGCGGCGGCCAGGAAGCCGGCCAGATCAGCGCACAGGGCGGCGGGGACGGCGTAGCGGGTCTTGGCGATGCCCGCCGCGCCGAAGTAGACGGCGATGGTGTAGAAGGTGGTCTCGGTGGAGCCCAGCATCACCGCCGCCGTGCGGCCTACCAGGGAATCGGGGCCGTAGGCGGTGATCAGCTCCGCCCCCACCCCCAGGGCGGCGGAGCCGCTCACCGGCCGCACCAGCAGGAGGGCCACCGTCTCCGGCGGGATGCCCAGGGCGGAGAGGAGGGGGGACAGGGCCTGGGCGGCCAGCTCCAGGGCGCCGGAGGCGCGGAGCATATACACCGCCGTCAGCAGGGCCACCAGGGAGGGGACGATGCGCAGCAGCACCCCCAGGCCCTCCCCCGCCCCCTGGACCAGGGCGTCGTACACGTCCACCCGGCGGGCCATGGCGTACAGCGCCACACCGGCCATGATCAGGGGCACCAGCATGGTGACAAGCAGGTCCATGTCAGCCCCTCCACAGCCGGGCCAGCACCTTGGCCGCGGTGATCCCCGCCGCCACCGACAGGGCGGAGGCCAGCCACACGGCGGGCAGGATGTCGAAGGGGGCGGCACACCCGGCGGCCTGCCGCACCGAGGCCACGGTGGTGGGGATGAGCTGGATGGAGGCGGTGTTGCACACCACCAGCATGCACAGGGAGTCGGAGGCGGTCCCCGGCGTGCGGCGGCTCATGAGCCGGGCGGCCTGGACGCCCAGGGGGGTGGCCGCATTGCCCAGGCCCAGCAGGTTGGCGGACACGTTGGCCGAGATGTTGTCCATCACCGCCCGGTCCCCGGCGAAGTCGGGATAGAGCCGCTTGAGCACCGGCCGCAGCAGCCTGGACAGCCCCTCTGAAAGGCCGGAGCGCTTCATCACCTCCATCACCCCCATCCACAGGCAGAGCATCCCCGCCATGGACAGGCACAGCTCCACCGCGGCCGCCGCCCCCTCCATGGCCGCCGCCGCCACCGCCGGCCCGTTCCCCATCGCCAGTCCGCAGAGGATGGACGCCGCCACCATCCCTGTCCAGAGCACCGCCATCGCCATATGCCGTCCTCCTCCCTTCTCCCCCATGTATACGGGCTGTCCCACAAAAACATGCCTGCCTCGGCTCTGTCCAAATACCTGGAAAAATTTCCAGGTTTCGATTGACATTCCAATACAATATGTTATAATGTAGTCGGTTTACAGAGAAAAATAGAAATATGTGGAAATCAGTAGGGAAAGGAAGTAACTACTTATGAAGTCGACTGGTATTGTGCGCAAGGTGGACGAGCTGGGGCGGATCGTGCTTCCCATTGAACTCCGCCGCACGCTGGACATCGCCGAGAAGGATTCCCTGGAGATCTATGTGGACGGCCCCTCTATTGTACTGAAAAAGTATCAGCCCGCCTGTATCTTCTGTGATGACGCCAAGGACGTGATCAATTTTAAGGGCAAGAACGTCTGCCCCAACTGTATCCGGGAGCTTCAGCTCAAATAAATGTTGTCTGCTGCACAAGGAAAAGCCCCTCCCGCGCCGAAAGCGCAGGAGGGGCTTTTCCTTGTGCAGCACGCGCGGCGTGCTGCTTTTCGATACATATATATACAATTTGTAATATATCATCTGTAAAATTATTCTAAATTAGGATATTGCTTTCGACAGCTCATCCCGGTCTGCCGGCCCCGCCGACGGCCCGGTCATAGAGCTCATTTTTGGGCAGCCCCGTCTCCTTGGCCGCCTGCCTGACGGCGTCCCGCAGGGAGAGGCCTCCCGCCCGCAGCTCCGCCACCCGCACCAGGGCGTCCTGGGGGGCGGGCCCGGCCGCCGCCGGCTCCGGCGCGCCCTCCACCACCAGCACAAACTCCCCCCGGGGCGGGTTGGCCTCGTACCACGCCGCCGCCTCCCCCAGGGTGGTACGGCGCACCTCCTCGTGGAGCTTGGTCAGCTCCCGGCACAGGGAGATCCGCCGCTCCGGCCCGAAGGCCTCCGCCAG
>CALWXU010000044.1 GCA_944385585.1 uncultured Flavonifractor sp. | reverse complement strand
TCGTCCTTATCGGAGAAATCGTCGAGGCTCCCGGCGGCGCTGGCCCCGACAACCATCATGCCGATCAGCATGGCGGCAGCCAGGAGCAGGCTGAGAGCCCGTTTGAGGTTTCTCATTCGGATCTTCCTCCTTCTAAGATTTAGCCCGTGAAGGAGAAGAGGAAACCTCCCCTTCACGAACTTACATGCATAATATACACGCCTTTGGGGCACCCGTCAAGCGCTCCGGCGGGTTTGTAACAAAAGAGTAATATTGCTTCCAGCCCTTTTCTTACGTTGGAATTTTGTGATATAATAACAACAAAAACGCAGTCGCTAATGCTTGCATTTGGAGGGATTCGATGCTGAAACTATCTGACGCTGCCGCCCTCGCGGACAGCCGGGGGGAGGCGGCCGCGCCTCCGGAGCTGCTCCACCTGGCCGGGCGTTACCGGCTCGACCGGGTGACCCAGTCCGTGCTGGAGGATCTGCGCCAGCGGCTCTCCCGGAAGGGGGTCAGCCTGACCGATTTCCGGCAGATTTACCTCCCTTATATAAAGGAATTGCTGAACGCCGGTGTAGCCAATGGTAGCCTGAAAGAAGTTCCGTCATTTTTCGACTATGACCTCCCTCCGCTCCCCTTCCAGGCGTGCTGCCCCCCCTGGCTGGAGGACTTCTCCGCCCACTGCGCAAGGGCCACGCTGGTCAGATATGAGGGTATCATCCGGCGTTTTTTGAACACATATTGGGGAGACACGGATTTGAGGGGCCTAGACGGCCCGGCGGTGGATGCCTACCGCAGCTACTACCTGGAGCAGCGGGACGGCGCTCCCTCCCTCTTCCCCTCCCACACCGCCATCCTCTATTCTATCCTGGATTTCTATGTGGCGAAGGCCATCGCGGAGCGTGGGCAAGGCGCCCCTCCCCCGCCCAGGGAAAAACCTCTTTTATTAAAGGATGTGGCGCCCTATTGGCTGGAGAGCCTGCCGGAGACCACCCCCACCGCCCTGAAGGAGGCGTACAAGGCCCATCTGGAGCAGTATATCCTCCCCAATCTCGGCCTGTCCGACCTGCGCAAATTCAATCCCCGCCGGATCCGTGACTATCAGACTGCGCTCAAGCACAGTAGGGGTGCGCCTTTTTTCAAGACCCACGTCGATATTCTGAACCAGATCCTCCGGTATGCTGCGAAGAGCGGTCTCATGGACGCCATACCGACGCTTCGCGTCCCGAAAAAGCGCCAGCCGCGCGTGACCCATCCGGAGCCCCCTTCCCTCCCTCCCTATGACCGTATGATGGAGGTGATCAATAGCGATCCCTCCGGCCTCGATGTACTCATCGTCCGACTGGCGTGGCAGCTGGGCCTTTTCAGCGATGAAATTCGCTTCCTGAAATGGTCACAGCTCGATCTGGCCGCGAATACGGCCCATGTCGCCGACAGGGAGATCCCCATCCCCGATGAGCTGTGCGGCTATCTGTCCAAGCGGCGCGGAACAGCCTCCAGCGACAGCTATGTCATCTGCACAGAGTCCCATCCGGAACCCTACAGCAACAGCCATATCTTCCGATCTGCCCAGGAGCTCTTGTGGCGCTTTGGCCTGGGGCATCTCTCCTTCGAGGAAGTGCGCCAGGATTACTACCGCCGCCAGAAGGACGCCTATATCAAAAAGCAGCTCGGGTCGGCCAGAAAAGGCGATCCAGCGCCCGGCTGAATATGCTCATTCCAGCGGGCCGCTGCTCCACATCATCTGGGGCAATGGCCCGCGGAGTAATTTCGCTCATCAATAGATGCGGGTATCCCGATAAAAGTGGTACGGTACGGTCTCCCATTCCGCATGTGAAAAAAATCAAGACGCAGGGGGCAAGAAAAAGTGAAATAGAATAAGGACAACTTTTGAACTAGTGGTACGGGATGCAGACCGATACGGCTCAGACAGTAAAGGGCCGGCCCCCGGAGCGTTTGCTCCGGGGGCCGGTTTTTGCTAGGGCATGTTTGAAATTTGGCAATGCGCCCAGCATTGAAGGATTTTGGGCCGTCGGCTCAAAGGCAGACGGCATTGCCGCCTATACGCTGAAATACCAGCTGCTGTCAGTTCCCGGTCATTCTGTTCGTCGGAACAGTCGGGTCCGGTATCCCGGAATCAGTCCAGATATCTCATCCCGGAGATGCCGGTGATGCCCAGGCCGGGCTCGTCGGAAAGGCTGATATGCCTGCCGGAGAACACCGCCCCGCCGGCCACCGGGTCTGCGCTGCACAGGGCCGGGCCGTCCAGATCCACCCGGGTGATGATTCCTCTGGCGCAGGCCAGATGAACCGCCGCGGTCACGCTGACCTTGGCCTCCAGCATGCAGCCGATCATACACTCCACACCGCAGACCTCCGCCGCAGAGGCAATCCGGAGAGCATTGGAGAGCCCGCCGCATTTCATCAGCTTGATGTTGATATAGTCCGCCGCATGGCGCTGCAGGATGGTCATGGCATCCTGGGGGGAGAACACGCTCTCGTCCGCCATGACCGGCACCGGCGAATGGGTTGTGACAAATTGCAGGCCGTCCAGATCCTTCCCCTTGACCGGCTGCTCCACCAGCTCGATACGGAGCCCCTGGGCCTGCATCTCCTCCAGCAGGCGCACCGCCTGACGGGACGTCCACGCCTGGTTGGCGTCGATGCGGATGACGGCCTCCGGCGCGGCGGCGCGCACGGCCCGTAGCCGGTCCAGATCCAGGGCCGGGTTCTCCCCGACCTTGATTTTAAGGGTGTCGTAGCCCCTGGACAGGGCGTCGGCGGTGTCCCGCGCCATGGTCTCCGGGTCGTTCACGCTGATGGTGAGGTCGGTCTCCAGCCCGCTCTTTCCCCCGCCCAGCAGCTTGTAGAGGGGCAGGCCGTACTGCTGGGCATAGAGATCCCACACCGCGATCTCGGCCGCGGCCTTGGCGCTGGTGTTGCCGACAATGCTCCGGCTGATGGCGGAGAGAAGCTCCTCCATGCCGTCCGCCTCCCGCCCCACCAGGGAGGGGCAGATATGTCCGCGCAGGGCGGCCTCGATAGAGCCCAGGGTCTCCCCGGTGACCGCGGCGGTGGGGGGCGCCTCCCCACGGCCCACGGCCCCATCTGCGGTGTAGAGCTCCACCACAATGTCCTCCACACGGCTCACCTCTCTAAGCGCCGTGCGGAAGGGCACACGCAGGGGGGCAGAGAGCAGCCCCAGCCGAAAGCCAGTGATCTTCATGACGACCTCCTCTGTCAGGTGTGATGCTTACTGCACTGGGAGAAGCTCTCAGACAGCGGCTTGGCGACAGTATCATAATTCTTGTTGCACAGGGTGGTAAAGAGCATATCCACCACCAGAAGCGCCGCGATACGGCTGCTCATGGCTCCGCTCCGGAATTCTAGCTCCGACGAGGAGGTGGGCAGCACATAGTCGGCCAGCGCTGAGAGTGGGCTGGAGCCCAATTTGGTCACGGCTACAATACAGGCCCGGCGCTCGGCGGCGGCTCTGGCCAGCTCCAGAATCTCCGCAGTATTCCCCGAGTTGGAGAAGAATACCGCCACGTCTCCGGGCTTCATGGAGGTGATATAGGTGAGCTGCATGTGGGTGTCGGTGCAGAAGATCACATTCGTGTTGATGCGCAGCAGCTTGTGGCAGAAATCCTGCGCCACTAGCCCGGATGCGCCGACGCCGAACAGCCGCACGCTCTGCGCGGCGACGATGTGGGCGGCCACGTCCTCCAAAACCTCCGGCTTCTGGATTCTGGCGGTACTTCGCACCGCGTCCACCGTTCCGGCCTCAATGCCACGGATGATGTCCTCAGTGTTGGCGTAGACGCGGGTATCCAGGAAATCCCGGCTGCTGGGCGGGGCCGTCTCCCCAGCAGGCGCCGCGCGGAGCTGGAATACCAGATTCTTCTTCATGTCCTTCAGCCCGGCAAACCCCAGCGACTTGCAGAACCGCACCCATACCACCTGGCTCACGCCGCTCTTCTCCGCCAGCGACGCGATCGGGTCGTCAAAAACCGAGGAGAGGTTCTGGAGAAAGTATTTGGCCACCTTCTGCTCGGCAGGGGTGAGCGTGTCATATACGCTGCGCGTTTTGATCTCAATATCTGTCATGGCGCACCTCCTTCCTCCCGGAAAATAGCGGCCTCTGCCTGAGATACAGTCCGTATCCGCGTCCCACGCTCCCGCCGGAGAGAAGATATCCCTTGAACAGGCGGCGCAGGGCGGTGTCCTCCGGCAGCCCGACCGCATCCCCGTCCCAGGGCCGGCCGAAGATGATCCACATGTCCATATGATCCGGATCCTCCGTGACGTGCAGCAGCCGGTAGGCTGCGGCAAAGCGCCGGATGCCGGCGTCCTCCGCCAGCCCGGCGCACAGCGGGTGGAGCAGCCAGGAGTCGCAGACGAAGGGCGCCGCCTTCCCCGGCCCGAAGCCGAAAAAGCGGGCGGCCCGGTCATAGGATGCCTCGCAGTCCTCCGCCCGCAGGGGGCCGCTGGAGGGGACGTGGACGTTGAGCACCGGCGTCCCTCGGGCCAGAGGAGCGTCGTCCCGGAAATCGGTCCACTCGAACTGGAGCCGCCCCAGCGCGAAGCACTTCAGGGCAAAGAAGCGGTAAAACCACGGGGCTACGAAGGAGCCCCATACCCCATAGATCCTGCGGCACTCGCGGGTCTTCCACAGCAGGTCGGCAAAGGAGTCACGGTAGAGCTCCCCGTCCAGGCCGGCGGCCGCATATCTGGCCCGGGCCGGCTCCAGCAGGCAGAGGTAGGGGAGCATCCGCATAGTGTAGGCGTGCTCGCCGCACGGGGCGGCAAAGCTGTCCATGGACGCCAGCACGGCTCGGATCTCCACCTCGTCCCCCGCCTCATAGGCGGAGGACACCTTCTCCAGCACGGCCCGCGCCTCCGGGTGTCCCATAGCGGCCTCCAGCGCCCGGCCATAGGTCTGGACGGCGTCCGGGTCATAATCCCAGGGGGACAGGATCCTCCGCACACCGGCGGCATCGCAGAGCATCTCTCATTCCTCCCCGCTCTCCAGATCCTTAAGCAGCACCCGCTCCGCGATACCCGGCTTGACGGCGTTCGGGATGACCCCGAGCTCCCAATAGCCTAGGGCCCGATAAAAGCCCAGGGCGGAGTCATTAAAATCACTCACCAGCAGGCTACTTCTCCGGCAGCCGTCCGCCCGGGCCATCCGCTCAAACTCCCCCATCAGAAAACGGCCCGCACCTGCCCCACGGGCCGGCGAGGCCGTCCCGATCAAGGAGAGGTAGTGATACAGGCCGCAGAAACCCCACGGGACGACGCGCATCACGCCTGCGACGGCGCCGTCCGGTGTGCACGCGCACCAGAGCTCCCCACGACCGGAGGCCTTCTCCAGCGAGTTCCGGAGTCTGCCACCGCTGCGGAAATACCGGTCCCAGATGGCGCTGCCGCGGAAGATCTCGGCGTACTCCGCCAACCTGTCCCGACGGCCCGGCACAAGGGCGAACGGATCGCTCATCCCTTGACGCCGCCCAGGGCGATGCCCTCCACAAACTGCTTCTGCATGAAGCAGTAGAGGATAAACGGCACCAGGAAGGACAGGGTAGCCGCCGCCATGGGCGGACCGTAGTTGGTGGCGAAATAGCTGGTGAGAGAGCTGGTGGCCACGGTGAGGGTCTGCATCTCGTTCTTGGTGGCGGCGATCAGCGGCCACAGCAGGGCGTTCCAGGCGGAGTTGAAGGTAAACACCGCCAGGGTGATCCGCGCCGGCTTGACCATGGGCAGGATGATGCGGGTGAAGATGCGCAGCTCGCTGCACCCGTCGATCTGGGCGGCCTCGATGAAGTCGTTGGGCACACCCCGGATGAACTGCCGCATCATGAACACGCCGAAGGCGCCGATGAGGGGGATGACCAAGGCGATGTAAGTGTTGAGCAGGTGCCACTGGCGCATCATGACGTAGAGGGAGATGAACACCACCTGGGTGGGGATCATCATGGTGGCCAGCACCAGGTTGAATACCCACTTCTTCCCCGGGATGGGCTTCTTGGCGAAGCCGTAGGCCATGGTACAGCTCAACAGATCCACGGCGATTACGCTGATGACCACCACGATCAGGCTGTTGAGGATGGGCCGGCCAAAGTTTCTGTTTTCAAACAGATAGCGGTAGTTGAAAAAGTCGAAGAGCTGAATGTCCTCCCAGCGGATGTACATGGTGGTGGTGTCCGCGAAGGAGACCAGAACCATGTACACCAGGGGGATGATGCACAGTAGGGCAAAGAGGGTGACAAAAACCACACCCACCACGAAGCGCCAGCTGCGGCGTTCTCTGCGTATCATGCTCAGTCCTCCTTCCCTTCAAAAAAGTGCTGCTGGACAAAGTGGACAATGAGGATTACCGCCAGCAGCAGCACGGCCACGGCACTGGCATAGCCGATGCGGAAATCCTGGAACGCATAGGCGTATATGATGTAGGCCACGGTGGAGGTGGCACCGAAGGGGCCGCCTCCGGTGAGCTTGTAGACGATGTCAAAGGCCTGGAACGACCAGATGATACCAAGAGTCACGTTGAGATAGGTAATCGGCTTGAGCAGTGGCACGGTGATGTACCAGAACCGCTGCCGGGGGGTGGCTCCATCAATCAGGGCGGCCTCCCGCACACTTACGTCCACGTTCATGATGCCGGCGTAGAAAATGATGGTGAAGTAGCCCACACTTTTCCACACGGCCACCAGGGAGACACAGATCAACGCCGTTTTGGGATCGCCCAGCCAGTTGACCGGCCCGACTCCAAAGATGCCAAGGATTTCATTCAGCAGGCCGCCCTTGGAGGCCAGGATGACCTCCCACACGGAGGCGGCGGCCACATAGGAGGCCAGCGTCGGGATAAAGATGACGCTGCGCAGGAAACGTCCGTAGCGGTTGTTCAGGTACTCGGCCAGGAAGTTTGCCACCAGCATAGCTACAATGGTCTGGAGCGGCACAGTGATGATGACGTAGATCACCGTGTTGACCAGAGCCTTGCGCAGTTGGGTGTTGGAAAACACCTTGGCGTAGTTTTCCAGGGCAATCCACTCCGGAGGCTGGGCCAGGTTGTACTCCGTAAAGCTGTAAAACAGCGTCATGAAGATGGGCGCAATACAGAACACAAGGAAGATCAGCATACCCGGCGTGATATAGGCAATTCCATAAGCGGCCTGCCAGTGCATCAGGCGGGATGGGGCTCCTCTTTTTGCTTTCAACATTCTCTCTCCCCACTCAATTTGGCTAAAAAGGGGAGAAACCAGGCATAGTCGGTCTCCGGCAATGCCTGGTTTCTCGTTTCGTACAGTCAGGAGACGATCTGCTCGTTGTAATAGGCCATGGTCTGCTCGATGACCTGCGCAGGGGTGAGCTGGCCCATAAGCATGCCCTGGACGTTCTGCTGGAACTGATCCATGAAGGAAGCAGAGCCCTCAAAGGAGGGAACGACGTGCATCTTGTCCGCGTCGTTGGTGTACATGCTCTGGAAGGGCTCGGGCTCGGTGTAGGTGGCGTCAGTGGTCAGAGAGGGCATGCCGTAGATCTGCTCATGGTAGTCGTCCATGCACTTGGCGCTGGTGATGTACTTGATAAGCTCGGCGGCCAGGGGCTTGTTCTCGCAGTAGCTGGCCACGGCCAGGGAGTCCACGGAGAAGTTGGTGGCCAGGCCGGCGGATCCCTCCAGTCCCAGGCTGCACTGCCAGTTGATGCCCTGCTCGGTGTAGGTGGCGGCGTTGCCGGTGCCGTTGATGATGATGGCGGCCTCCCCGTTGACGAACTTGCCATTGGGATCATCCATGGTGACGATGCTGTCGTCAAAGATGCCGCTCTCCTTCATCTTGTTGATGAAGGAGAGCACCTCCAGGGTGGCCTCGCTGTCCAGGTTGAGGTTGCCCTCAGCGTCCAACACCTCGCCTCCGGCCTGGAAGAAGAAGGGCCAGAAGCTGGCCAGCATGGCGGACACGCCGTTGGTGGCACCCCAGGACTGGATGAAGGGCCAGACGTCGGGGTTTGCCTCCTTGAGGGCCACGCAGACGTCATAGAACTCGTCCCATGTGGTAGGCAGTTCGGTGATGCCAGCGGCCTCCAGCATATCCATGTTGTAGAAGATCACGCAGGGGTTGCCTGCCATCATGGGCCAGGTGCAGAGCTGGCCGTCGCTATTATAGGCTCCCTGGTCCAGGAACACATACTTCTCGCGGTCCTCATCAGTGATATACTCGTCCAGGGGGGCAATCAGGCCGGCATCGATCAGGTCATAGGTCTCGGTGACGTAGACCACGTCGGGGCCCTCGCCCGCGCCGGAGAGCATTCCGGTGTAGATAACGGTGGCGTAGTCGGACCAAGAAAGGATCTCCAGGTTGACCGTGCAGTTGTGCTCCGCCTCAAAGGCGTCCAGCTTCTCGTTCCAGAAGTCCGCATCGCTGATTCCGTCGCCGAACTGGTAGATGGGCAGCCAGAGGGTCAGCTCCGTGGCCTCTCCGCTGGGAGCGCCGCTCCCTGTGTTCTCGGCGGCGGGCTGTCCGCCGCAGCCGGCCAAAAGGCCGATGCCGATGGCCGAGGCAAGTGTAAGCACAAGTAGTTTCTTCATGTTGTCCTCCTTCTTATCGTCTCGTTTTCCGAGGGGCGCATGGCGTTCGCCCAGGTCGGAAATATTATATCAGCTTGTTCGCAGGATGTAAAGAAATAAAAGTTCATTTCCACAAAATTTCCCGTTTTATTATTTCCGTTTTGTGCAATCCATCAAAATACAGTGTTGGCAAGTGGCATCCGTCCGTGAAATGCCCTCTCCCCCCTGAGGAAGGGAATCAGAGCCTCCAGGGAACGGGTGGTGTACTCCCATACGGCGATGCCGGCAGCCCCCTCCGGCAGATACAGCAGGTCGTAGGGATTGCGCAGGGCGACCACAATCATGGGCCTCCCCAGCTCCCCCAGCGCCCTCATGAGGGCCGTCTGCCCAGGCCTCAGGTGGGCGTTGCAGGTGCCCAGGACGATGCAGCTTCCCTTTCCCGCCTCCCGGACAGCCCGCTCGATCTCCCCGGCGTCCGGATTGTCAGAGGTCTCCAGAGCGCAGCCGCCCAGGGCACTGGCCATGAAGCCGGGGAAGGGCGGTGTCTCCCGCACATGGCTGGAGGCCAGGTTGACGCGGACCGGCCCGCACCCCACGAAAAAGGTGTGCTCCCCCAGCGCTGGTAAGGGGCCGTGGACCAGGGTGAAGGAGCGTTCCAGCAGCCTGCGGGCCTCCCCGGTGTCCCCCTCCGGGGAGCAGGAGGACTCCTTCCATTCCGCCAGGCGGCGCTTGGCTGCGGAGATGCGCTGGACAGAGGCCGTAAACTCCGCCTCAGAGCACGCCCCCTCCGCAAGCTCCGTACAGAGGCGCTCCGCCAGCTGGCTGGACAGGGCTGCCGTGTGGGAGATGCAGACGATGTCCGCCCCCGCGGCCAGCGAGGCCACAGCCCCCTCCACGGTGCCGTAGAACTTCGCAATGGCCTGCATCTCCATACAGTCGCTGATCACCAGGCCACTGAACCCCAGCTCCTCCCGGAGCAGGCCAGTGAGGATGCGCCGGGACATGGTGGCGGGAAGCCGCTCCGGCTCCAGGTGGGGGAAGAGCACGTGGCTGGTCATGATGGCGGGAATCCCCGCGGCGATGGTCCGCCGGAAGGGGCGCAGCTCGCAGGCCTCCAGCGCCTCGCGGCCCTTTTCCACCAATGGCAGGCCCAGGTGGGAGTCCACTGCGGTGTCGCCGTGGCCGGGGAAGTGCTTCCCGCAGGCCAGCACGCCCCCCTCCAGGGTGCCCCGCATGAACTCCAAGGCCAGCGCCGAGGCGCGCTCCGGGTCGTCCCCGAAGCTGCGCACCCCGATGACCGGGTTGTCCGGGTTGGAGTTGATGTCCAGCACGGGGGCCAGGTTGAAGTCGATGCCACAGCCCCGCAACTCCCGGGCGGTGAGGCACCCGGCCCGGTACGGCGCGTCCCCCCCGGCGGCGGACAGGGCCATGGCGCCTGGGGTGTTGCACATATCGTCGGACAGGCGGGTCACAACGCCGCCCTCCTGGTCAATGGCGATCAGCGGCTCCGCCCCGGTCTCGGCGGTGATGAGCTCCCGCAGCGCCCGGCAGAGGCGGGTGAGCTGCGCCCGGCTCTCGATGTTCCGGCGGAACAGGATGACGTTGCCGATTTTATGCTCCCGCACCAGGGTTGCAAACTCCTCATCAATCTCTGTGCCGGGCAGGCCGGCCATGATCCGCTGACCTACCGCAAATTTTCGCTCCATGCTCAGTCCTCCTCCAGTGTTCTGGCGATGATGCCGCCACGCTCCTTCAGAAGGCGCTCCGCCTCCAGGGCGACGACTCCCCGCACCAGCATGACAATCGCGGTTTTGACCGAGAAGCCGCACTGCTCCAGGGTCTGCCGCGCCAGCGCCTCGTCCACGCCGGCGGCGGTGGCCACAATGGAGATGGCCCGGCGCACCAGCTTCTCGTTGGTGGGCATCACGTCCACCATCAGGTTGCCGTACACCTTGCCCAGGCGGATCATTGCGCCGGTGGAGAGCATGTTGAGCACCATCTTCTCCGCCGTGCCGCACTTCATGCGGGTGGAGCCGGTGATCACCTCGGGGCCGGTCTCCACACCGATGGAGACGTCTGCGGCGGCGTTCATCTCCGAGGCTTTGTTGCAGGTGAGCGCCACGGTCTTTGCCCCGATCTCCCGGGCGTAGGCCATAGCCCCCAGCACATAGGGGGTGCGCCCGCTGGCGGCGATGCCCACCAGGATGTCCCGGCTACTCAGGGCGATCCCCTTCATGTCCTCCCGCCCGGCCTCGGCGTGGTCCTCCGCCCCCTCGGCGGCCCGGAACATGGCCCGCTCTCCGCCGGCCATAACGCCCAGGACCATGCCGGGGTCCACGGAGTAGGTGGGCGGGCACTCGGCGGCGTCCAGCACCCCCAGCCGCCCCGAGGTGCCGCAGCCACAGTAGATCAGCCGCCCCCCGGCGCGGAGGGCCTCATAGGCCGCGTCCACCGCCTCTGCAATGGGTTCCAGTTCCCGCTCTATGGCAAAGGCCACCTTTTTGTCCTCGTCATTGATACGGCGCACCATCTCCAGGGTGGAGATCCGATCGATGTCCGCTGTATTGGGGTTTCGCTGCTCCGTGGGCAGGCTGCTGATGTGTACCAATGCAATCTACTCGCTTTCCTAAGTGAATTCCCGCGCCAGCACCGTGTGCACTTCTCTGCGGAAGGCATTCATATCCGCCTGCGGTAGGTGGTCGTAATAGAGCCGGTTTGTGAGCAGGGCCAGGCCGAAGCAGGCCTGGCTGTCGATCCAGAGGCTCGTACCGGTGAACCCGGTGTGTCCGCAGCCGGTAGGGAAGGCCCCACCGGTGTGGAAGGCCAGACAGCGGCCGCCGCAGCCCGGCTGGGGCGTGACGGCGCCCAGGTAGACCGGATCCCCGGTGGTCAGATAGAACCGCCCCAGCTCCGCCACGGCCCCGGCGGTGCCGAACAGCCCTGCGTGGCCGCTGACACCATGGAAGTAGTACCAAGCATTGCCGTCGTTGGGCTCACCCACCACGTCGGTAAAGTGGGGCCGGAACCCGCCGAAGCGGAGGCTGCGCTCCCGGCACATGTTCTCCTCCACCCCGTTGTCCCGGCAGGAGGGCACCAGCGGCAGGGACTTGTCCGGGCAGAAGCGTAGTGCGTCAATTCGGAGGGGAGCGGAGACATAGCGGCGGATCACCTCACGAAAGTCCAGCCCTGTAACGGCGCACAGCACCTCCCGCAGGAGCATATAGCCGATGTCGCTGTACACCATCCCGGCCCCGCCCTCGGGGAGCTCTGCCAGGATCTCGAAAAAGGGCCGCCCATCCGCGTAGAGGGGGTACCACGACGGCAGCCGCGCCGTGTGGGTGAGCAGGGCCCGGAGGGTGATCCCCTCCAGCCGCCGACCCAAGGGGCCGTCCGTCCTGTCAAGCAGCTCCCCTGCGGAGGCGTCCAGAGATAGGCCCGTCTCCGCGGCCAACGCCAGCAGGGCCGTGGCTGTATAGGGCTTCGTGAGGGAGGCCAAATCGAACCAGCACCCCCCGTCCCCCTCCGTGGCTCCGGCCTCCAGGATGCCGGAGCGGTCAAATAGCGCCCACTCGCCGTAGGGGAAAATTCCCTCAGAGACGGCTTCCCGCATCAGCGGCGCAATCGTATGCAAAGAAAAAACCTCTTTTCAATCAGGAAGAAATATTGTATCATTATTTTGTGCAATTCGAAAACATTATATCATGCAAATTCCGGCAGTTCAACTATGCAATTTATACGGAATCACTCCACAATTTTTGGCATGACATTCCAGAGACTGAATGGAGGCGTGAACATGACGGCAGAACGCATTGCGGACAAGCCCAAGCGGCTGGCGGTAGGGCTGATGTCGGGCACCTCGGTGGACGGCATCGACGCCGCCCTTGTGGAACTCAGCGGGCAGGGAGAGGAACTGACGGCACGGCTGGCGGCCTTTCGGAATTCGCCCTATCCCCCGTCGGTCCGGGAAAAGATTTTCGCACTCTTTGACCCGAAGCGTGCTACTGTGGACAGGGTCGGGTACATGAACTTCCTGCTGGGTGAGCTCTTTGCCGCCGCTGCACTGGCGGTGATCCGGGAGGCGAGGCTGGAGCCCGGGGATGTGGATTTCATCGCCTCCCACGGGCAGACTATCTGGCACGCCCCAGAGCCGAACAACTCCAATGGCTATCCGGTCCGCTGTACCGTACAGATCGGCGAGGGGGCCGTGATTGCCGAGCGCACCGGCATCCCCACTGTCTCAGACTTCCGGGTGGCCGATATGGCGGCCGGCGGGCAGGGGGCTCCGCTGGTGCCCTTTACCGAGTACCTGCTCTACCGGCGCGCTGGCGAGACAGTCCTGCTCCAGAACATCGGCGGCATCGGAAACATGACCGTCCTCCCCGCCGGCGCAGGACCGGAGGCCATCTACGCCTTCGATACCGGGCCTGGCAACATGATCATCGACGCTGTGATCTCCGCCGCCACCGGCGGGGCCCAGCGGTTCGACCGGAACGGGGCCGCCGCCGCCCGGGGCCGGGTCTGTGCCCCTCTGCTGGAGGAGCTGGCCCGGGACGAGTACTACGCCCTCCCCCTGCCAAAGAGCACCGGCCGGGAGCGCTTTGGTGAGCAGTACACGGCACGCCTCCTCGCCTACGGCCGGGAGCACGGGCTCTCCTTCGATGATCTGGTCGCCACTGCCACGGAGCTCACCGCCTGGTCCATTGCCGATGCCTATACGCGCTATGTCCTGCCCCGATACCGGGCCGAGGAGCTCATCGTCGGCGGCGGAGGGAGCTACAACCCCACGCTGCTGGCCGCCCTCTCCCGGCGGCTGGGTGTCCACGGCATCCAGGTGCGCACCCAGGAGGATCTTGGGATGAGCAGCGACGCAAAAGAGGCGGTGGCCTTTGCCCTGATGGGGGATCGTTTCCTGGCCGGCCTTCCCAATACCCTCCCCTCCGTTACCGGCGCCAGACATGCCGCAGTGATGGGAAAGCTCTCCCTGCCGTCGAAGGGCTAGGCCGCAGATCCCGCGGCCTCTGAGTCACCCGGTGAGAAGGAGAAAATTCTCAGAAATACAGCCGACGGCAGCGAGGCTGCCAAATGATACTCTACTCTCCGTTCAGGAAATTTCTCCCATTTCACCAAAGGGATGTGATATCATACGGCAAAATCCCAAAGTGTGGCAAGAACAGGGCCTACGCCGGATTCCCGACTGCCTCCATATTGTTTTTACGCTGACTTTATCGCCTCTGTTCAGGCAATTGAACCTTGAGTCTAATGAACTGTAGGTTTGTCAAACATATAGGACAGAGAACTCGGAAGGAGAGCGGTAGCCTAATGGCCTCATGGGGAAGTTGTTGGAGCGGCGGTTATGTGCGGCGAGCTGCCTGGCGAAGTCGTCCAGGGAGTAAAAGCTGCGGCAGGAATAGAAGCGCTTCTGATCCTCGCGGTGACTTCGCTCCACTTTACCGTTGTGGCGCGGTGTATAGGGGCGGATGAGCTTGTGCCGGATACCCAGCCGGGCGGAGGTGGTCTCAAACAGAGTAGGAAGGTCCCGCTTGCTGCTGGAGAAGCGATTGGTAAATTCAAAGCCGTGATCCGTCTGGACGCATTCCACGCGGATTCCCCGGCGGGCATACCACTTGAACAGCTTTTTGAGAAAATCTGCGGAGGAATAGGCGGCACGCCAATGACTCCGGTGTACCATCCCAGCGCGCCTTCCAGAAGTAAATGTACGAGCGGCTCTTGTTGTACCTCCGGCTTGCCCGCTTGACGCCGTGTTTCTCCACATACTTCATCAGGGATTGCCGATATGCCATGTCTTGTGTGATACTCTTGCTCATGAAGGATATGGGTCCTCTCGTTCAGTTGTTGTCTGCAACTCCAACTTTAACCGATGAGGACCTATCCTTCATCCTTTTTATTCATTTGTCCAACATGTATTGTAATCCTACAATTAAAATTTTGCTTATCTTATCATATAATTTGTTACCTTTTAACCTCCTTTCCCCCATTAAAAGGCAACATCGCGCAAAGATTGCACTCTAAATGAGTCGGTATTTAGCGCACAAAGTCGGCAGCCACTCTCCACGTTCCTATTTATGAAAGAAATGGCTAAAATACCACAATAACAAGTTGACATCCCCATATAACCGGGGCAGCAAGGTCTGCAGTCAGTCCACAAAGACGGCATTCAGGACTGACTCAAAGACTGTGCCACCTCTTCGCCAAATGCTTTTACCTGGTCTGCTGGGATGTGGTGCAGCTAGCCGACGTACTGGGGCATGTCTCCGTGAAGGCCATCTAGATCTACCTCATCTTATCCGGAACTGAGCACACCCGCCGCACCTAGTAGCTGTGCTTTGTTTATCGTAGAGGCCAAAATAAATATGTTGTAATGAAATAAGCAAAATATGAGCCCCAGAATCACCCCCTTTCACGCCATTTCCTATTGGCCCCTCTTGCTTTTTCGGTCTATGCGTACTATAATACAGATAAACTGCGGATATAACAATTTTATTTAACTCTTTCGTTATTTGCAAAATATTTATTTTGGAGTAAATCAAAGAGATTTGGATGTAAGAATTGGCGTTTGGCGGACGTACCACAAAATATCAGAACCGGGAATCACCGGAAAAAGGACGGGACTCCGCTGATTTCGGAGTTGGTGGAGACTTGTCTGGGCAGCCTGGCGGCCAAAGGGTGGGTACAGCACATCGTACTATCGACGGCTACCGCCGGAGTATGTGGCGGCTGTACCGTACACTGTCCGAAGGGATAAGACCATCCGACGGGGGATACTCCGCCATTGGCGTGAGCATCGGTTGGAAGGCGGGTACTTCCCCACGGCGGCCAACCGCTTCATTTCTGCGGCCAACAGCTATCTAGACTATGTCCACGTCCGGGAACTGCATTTGGCAGACGGGCTGAAGGCGTCCAGGAAGCCCCAGCGCAAGCTAACCTGGAATGAGTATCTCCACCTGCTATCTACACCTCGGGCGCTGGGACGGGCTCGGGTTTATCTGCTGGTGGAAAGTGTTTAGCAACATAGACCTGCCGGTGTACGAGTTGGAGACGCTGACGGTGGAGGCGGCCCAGGCGGGGATGTTGAGCATTGGACGGGGCGCTTCCCTGGAAATCGTCCGGTTTCCGGAGAGCATCTGTTGGGAGTTGCTGGACTATGCCAAGCGGCAGAAGATCCAGGGCGGTTCCATTTTCCGAACCCGGGACGGCGTGTCCATGAGCCGGTCCAATGTGACGATCAATATTTGGCAGCTATGTGCAACTGCCAACGTGCTGGATGAGAATGGCAACCCCAGGTGCCCGCGCAAGTTGTACCAGTCCACCCGGGTGGCATTGAGCGCAGCATCTTTCTGCTCTGATGGACCGGCCCAGAAGCAGCTCCTGGATGATGAGCAGCTTGCTGGGGACTGGGAGAATTCATGGTAGAAAGAGAAAAGGGGAAGAGAACGTATGAAGGGAATTGTGTTGGCAGGCGGAAGCGGCACCCGCCTCTATCCATTGACGTTGGTAACGTCCAAGCAGCTGTTGCCCATCTATGACAAGCCTATGATTTACTATCCTCTTTCCACCCTGATGCTGGCTGGAATCCGGGACATCCTGATCATCTCCACACCCCAAGACCTCCCTAATTTTCAGAGGCTTCTAGGGGATGGGAGCCAATTTGGAATCCAGCTCTCCTACAAGGAACAGCCCTCGCCGGACGGCCTTGCCCAGGCATTCATTCTGGGCGAGGAATTTATCGCAGGTGACCGTTGTGCCATGATTCTGGGGGACAACGTTTTCTACGGTGCAGGCCTGACGGACCATTTGAAGCGGGCCGTGGCCCAGGAGCAGGGGGCCACCGTCTTCGGCTAGGGGACAAAAATAGGGCAGGTTCCTGGAATAGCTGGTTCTGTATCACCTATCGAATTGGTGCAGACCGTAAAACCGCAGGATTTCAACTCATTTGCGAGTTCAATCCAAAACGATAAAGGAATTCGCGCCACAGATTTTGCATTTGGAACCAGTAAAATCGTATGGCCACGGATTAACTTATTTCCCTGCATCACAGCTTCCAATTCAGCAAGATCCGAGTCAAAGTGTGGTCGTGCTATTTCCGCTTTCGAAGAAACTCCAAGAAATGCTTGGGACATACTGAACAGATTAAAACCGTGTAGGCCCTCTAAATGCATTAGTATCGATGTGTGACGATATCGGAGAGCCAAAGGGGGGCCTGGTAGCGGCAGTGGGGCAGCAGGGTGTTGAGCTGGATGTGCAGCCAGCTATATCCCAGCTTCTCCACATGGCCGGCGGCCGCGCAATAGGGCGCGGGCGGCCCTTTTCCGTAGCCCCCCTTGCCGGGGCTGTGCTTTTCACACAGGGCACGCAGCTCTAGCGCGGCCTTCTCAAACTCAGCGGCCGTCTGTTCCAGCGTCTGCTGCAGCTTTGGCCCGCTCATCACGCCGCCGTCCGAGAGCGCCACAAGGCTGCCGGTAGCGGAGAAGGCGCTGCCCACAAGGGTCTGGATTCGCGCCATGTCTTTCTTGAAGTCCGTCATGCGCTCTCCTCCTTTGCCCGCCGGTTCAGGTCTGTGGGCGAGGTGGTAATGATGTCGTATTCCTGCTGGGAGGCGTGGAAGGCGATGGGCACATGGTTGTAGCCGATGCACAAAAGGCCCTCGCCCCGGCGGAAGCGGGTGATCTGCCGCACCTCATCCTCGGAGAGATTGAGGACATTTTGAATGAGCCGGGCCTCCTGCTCCTCCATCTGCATGATCAGCTTGATGCGGCTGGAATCCAGGATGCCCTTGCCGTACTTGCCGCCCTCCAGCCCGAAGAGGTCCTGCATCCCCTGGGTGGAGGTGACCGCGATGCCGCCCAAGCCCCGGATGGTCTTTACCATTTCCAGCACAAAGCCGGCGGCCTGCGGATTGGAGCTGGCCCCCACCAGCGACCACAGCTCGTCCGCAAGCAGGGCGGAGAGCTTCGTCCCGGCGTTCATGATGAGGTCATAGGCCACGTCGGTGGCCCAGAAGGTGCCGTCAGCGATCATGTCGTCAGAGAGACCGGAGATGTCCAGCACAATAAATTTGTTGTCCAGCGACACATCATTGCGCCCTCCCATCGCGGCGGCGGAGCCGGTGACATACCGGGCCAGCACCACGGCCAGGTGCCTGGTCTCGGGATTTTTCTGCAGAACCTCATACCAGTCGGCCAGAATGGGCATCTCCTTGAAATTCCCGTTCTCATCCAGCAGGGAGCGGTTATCAAAGTCGATGCCGTACCGCTGGTAGCACTCCACCAGGGAGGAATCCAGGCGGCTTTTGTCCTCCTCACTCAGATCCCGCTTCTTCAGGGAAAACCAGATGATGAGCCGGGCGATCTTATCGGCCAGTACGCTGTCGTCCCGGGCCGTCAGGTTTTTCAGATGGGCGTAGGAGTCCAGCGACGCGCGCCGGATGGCCATGAGGTT
>CALWXU010000043.1 GCA_944385585.1 uncultured Flavonifractor sp. | reverse complement strand
GCCGACCGCATGAAAAAGTGTCAGAGCGTTGACCCTGTGCTGAGTCCCTATCAGTGGACGGTCAAGGCGGTTGCCCGAATTTTGAAGAACGAAAAATACACGGGGAACTCCCTTTGGCAGAAGTCTTTCCGGACACCCACACTGCCCCGCCGCTCGTTGACTAATAGAGGAGAGCTCAATCAATACTATGCACCAAATACACACCCCGCAATTATCGACCAGGCCGTATTTGACAAAGCACAAAGTCTCCTGCGTGAACGGAAGCAGCACTATTTCAGCAAGGTAAAATGCAGCACCTCCATAAGCGGGATGCTGAGGTGCGGTCACTGCGGGGCGATCTTCCGGAAGCAGATAAACAGCGGGATTACTTACTTTATCTGCCGCACCCACACCGTGAATTTGGATGAATGCCCCATCGGCCCCATTCCAGAGCACGCCATATACGATGCCTTCCTTCGGCTGTACCACAAGCTCCGGAACCAAGGGCTCCCCATCTTGAATCAACTGCTTACAGACCTCCAGGCAGCCCGGAAGGGAAAGCTGCTCTGGAGCCTGGATATCGTGGCGATCAACCAGAAAACTGCAGACATCACCCGTCAGGATCGACTGTTGGCCCAGCTCAAGCAGCAGGGGCTTGTTGATCCTGATATTTTTATCTCCCGCCGGAACGAGCTGGCGGAACAGTTCCGCGCCGCAAAGCTGGACAAGGAACGGTTCCTGGATGCCGAGGAGGATCAGACGATCCAGCAGACCCAGGAGCTGATAGAAGTCCTGAAGGCCGGGCCGGACTTCCTGGGCACCTTCGATGGGGAGCTGTTCCGCGAGCTCGTGGACAAAATCATCGTGGAGAGCAATGACCGCCTGCGGTTCCGGCTGGTCAACGGCCTGGAGCTGACAGAGCCCATAGAACGGACGGTGAGATGATGGGGAGCAACCGGAAGCGGCCCTTCGGCTACCGGATGGAGCTAGGCGAAATCGTGCTCCACCCGGCAGAGGCAGAGACGGTGCGCTGGATTTACGACAGCTACCTGGCCGGGGCCAGCTACAACGCCCTGGTGGACAAGCTCAAGGAGCGGGGCGTCCCCTACGACGGGGACAAACCCTGGAACAAGAACATGGCGGCCCGTATTTTAGCAGACCGTCGGTACACCGGCGAGGACGGCTTCCCACAGGTCATCCCGGAAGGGCAGTTCCACATGGCCCGGGTGCGGCGTCAGGAGCGGGCAAGCCCCTGCAAAAAGACGCTGGCACAGAAGGAACTGCGGAAGCTGTGCGGCGGCAGCCCACCGGCCTGGGTGGAGAGGCAAGTGCTGGGTGCCCTGAACCGCCTGATCCGGCACCCGGAGCTCATCACCTGTCCCGTGTTGGAGGATGAGCCCCTGCCAGAGACAAAGAAGTTGCGCCGGGAACTGGACGAGCTCCTGCACCGCCCGCCGGTGGACGAGGAGCAGGCCAGGGATCTGGCCTTCCGGCTGACCGCCCTCCAGCTGGACGCCATTGGGCCGGAGGAATATGAAACCCTCCGCCTTCGGAGGCTGTTTCAAAACCGCCAGCCTATGATGGAACTGGAGCAGGAACTGCTCCATGAGAGCGTCCGACATATCACCGTTAGCAACGGGACGGTCACCGTCCTGCTGAAAAATAACCAGACCTTGGAAGGAGGAAATGGTACATGAACGATACCGCGCCCAACATCATCGTCATTCCAGCCAAAGTGGAGACTCCCCAGGAACAGGAGAAGAAGCGCCATCTGCGGGTGGCGGCCTACTGCCGGGTATCCACCGACAGCGAGGAGCAGCTATCCAGCTATGAGAACCAGCTGGCCTACTACACCGAGAAGATCATGAAGGAACCAGGCTGGACCATGGCCGGGGTGTTCGCGGACGAGGGTATCACCGGCACCTCCACCTGCAAGCGGAAGGCGTTCCTGCGGATGATCCGCCAGTGCAGGCAGGGGAAGATCGACATGATCCTGGCCAAATCCGTCTCCCGCTTCGCCCGCAACACCGTGGACACCCTCAACTTCACCCGGGAGCTGCGGGGCCTGGGCATCCCGGTGATCTTCGAGGAGCAGAACATCAACTCCATCTACCCCGAGAGCGAGTTCCTGATCACCCTCCACGGGGCCTTCGCCCAGGCTGAGAGCGAGAGCACCAGCAGCCGGGTGCGGTGGGGCAAGCGCCAATCCATGAAGTCCGGCCGCGCCATCATGCAGTACAAATGGCTACTGGGCTATGAGAAGGGGCCGGATGGGAAACCCGCCATCGTTCCGGAACAGGCGGAGATCGTCCGGTTTATCTATGACCGCTACCTGGCCGGGGATACCCTGCAGGGCATCAAGGAGACGCTAGAAGCGCAGAGGCACCTGACGGCAGCCGGGAATACAACATGGACAACCGTCAATATCCGGAGCATCCTGACCAACGAGAAATACTGCGGGGACGTCCTACTCCAGAAAACCTTCATCCAGGACTGTATCAGCAAGAAGGTGATCCCCAACACCGGCCAGCTCCCCAAATACCTGATTCAGAACCACCATGAGGGTATTATCAGCCGGGAAACCTTCGATGCTGTCCAGCTGGAGATGGCCCGGCGGCGCACCCAGTCCGGCCGCACGAAAAAGAGCGCTCCCACCGGCCGAGGGAAATACAGCGGCAAGTATGTGTTGAGCAACCTGCTGTTCTGTGGGGAGTGCGGGACGGCCTACCGGCGGTGCGTGTGGACCCAGCACGGGGTCAAGCGGCCTGTGTGGCGGTGTGTCAGCCGGCTGGACTACGGGAAGAAGTTCTGTACCCACTCCCCCACCCTGGATGAGGAACCGCTCCAACAGGCCATTCTGGCCGCTGTTAACGCGGCCATGGCTGACCATGATGCCCTGGCCCGGCAGCTCACCGCCGCCATGGAGCGGGAACTGGCCCCAACCCTGGGAGAAAGCATGAGCCTGGCGGATATCGACCGGGCCCTGGAGGAACTGAGCGGCCGGTTCAACAGCCTGCTGGCCGAGGCGTCCGCCAACCCCGAGGCGGATTACACGGAGCGGTTCCGGGAGCTGTCCGAGTCCACCGCCCGGCTCAAAGAGGAAAAGGCAAGGCTGGAGTGTGTCTACCGGGAAAACCAGGAAGTAAACCAACGTCTGCGGACGGTGTCTGCAGCTTTGGAGCATATCTCCGCGGAGTTGACGGAGTGGGATGAGGAGATCATTCACCAACTGCTGGAGAAGGTGACAGTGCTCTCCCGGGAGAAGATCCTGGTGACCTTCCGGGATGGCCGGGAGATCGAGCAATACGTGGCGCAACCAAAAAGGAGGAAGCTGGCATGAAGATTTTTGCAACGGGCGACACCCACGGGAATTTTGAGCGGTTCCACCCGGAAACCTTCCCGGAGGGCCGGGAACTCACCAAGGAGGATGTGGTGCTCCAGTTGGGAGACTTTGGCGGCGTGTGGTTCGGGGATGAACGAGATGATGAGACCCTGGACTGGCTGGAGGGATTGCCCTTCACCGTGACCTTCGTTTCCGGGAACCATGAAAACTATGACGCCCTGGCCCGATACCCGGTGGAGTTCTGGCACGGAGGCAAAGTGCAGCCCATCCGGCCCCACGTGCTCCACCTGATGCGAGGGCAGGTGTTTGAACTGGCCGGCTTCACCTTCTTCACCATGGGTGGGGCGGCCTCCCACGATATCGAGGACGGGATCCTCAGCCTGGATGACCCCAACTTTGAACGGAAATATTTGATCCTGAAGCGAAAAGAGCGGGCCAGATTTCGGATAGACCACCTGTCCTGATGGAAAGAGGAACTGCCCTCGGAGGAGGAATATGCAGAGGCCAGGCGAAACTTGGATGCCCACGGCTGGGCGGTGGACTACATCCTCACCCACTGCGCCCCCACCAGCATCGCCCTCCAGTTCTCCCGGCACAATGTGGCGGATCACCTGACGGACTTCCTCCAGGAGGTCAAAGACCGGGCCCAATATTACTACTGGCTGTTCGGACACTACCATGACAACAAAGCCATTGATACCAAACATATTCTCCTGTGGGAACAGATCGTGCAGATTCTATAGCAGAAGGCCGTGAGGGAAAGGGCGGCGGTTCCGCCGCCTTTTCTTTTGCGGCTTTCTGGCTGAGGCAATACACCGGAAAGGATGAGACGATGAACAAGCGAAAGCCAGTTGACTATACCACGATGTACGCGGCCTTGGACACCCTGCTGCAAACCGAACTGCCGGAGGTGGAATTATACTTTGAGATTGGCAGGGCCATCTGTGCCCGTCCGGAGAAGGGGGCGGCGGTCATGGCTGCCGAGTATCTCCAAGCAAACTATCCGAAGGCCAAGGGCTTCTCTCCCCGCAACCTGCGCCGGATGAGGGAGTTCTACCGAGCCTATGCCGACACCCCAGAACTGCTGACACTGGCCATGGAGCTGGGCTGGACGCAGAACGTGGCCATTCTGGAGAGCTGTGAGGGCAGCCAGGAACGCGCCTGGTATCTCCGAACCGCGCTGGAGCGCCACTGGACAAAGGCGGAGCTGCTGGAACAGATCCAGGCCAGGGCCTGGCTGCAATCCACACTCGACGAACAGGCAGATTCCTGCTATACTGAGGAAAATACAGTGCATGTGGAGTGTCTGGAGCATGAAGAAGATCCTTTTTGTTTGTCATGGAAATATTTGTCGGAGCC
The DNA here is from genome assembly GCA_944385585.1 of uncultured Flavonifractor sp. GTDB lineage: Bacteria > Bacillota > Clostridia > Oscillospirales > Oscillospiraceae > Flavonifractor. Next base: position 13,559 of record CALWXU010000043.1, on the reverse strand, counting down.
CGATGGCCGAGTATGTGATGAAGGATTTGGTGAAGAAGGCAGGACTGGAAGACGAATTTCAGATCGCCTCGGCGGCCACCAGCCGGGAGGAGATCGGCAATCTGGTCTATCCGCCGGCCCGGCGGAAGCTGGCGGAGCACGGCATCTCTTGCGGCGGACACGCCGCCCGGCAGCTCCGCAACAGCGACTACGAGGAGTACGACCTGCTTATTGGGATGGACAAGGCCAACCTCCGAAACATGTACCGCATCTGCGGCGGCGACTTCAACGACAAGATGCACCTCCTGATGGAATACGCCGGCCACCCGGAGCAGGAGGTGGCTGACCCCTGGTACACCGACGACTTCGACACCACCTGGCGTGATGTGCTGGCCGGTTGCCAAGGACTGCTTCAAGAGTTGAGCGAGCAAGGCCAGCATATATGCTGACACAAGCCACTGATTCTGAGGGAAAAGGCCCCCGCATGTACTATTCTCATCCACTGTTGGAGCAGTATGTCGAGTTGCCTCTTGCTATTCCGGATGGATATCGGCTATAATAGGGTTAGAAAGAGAGAGGTGTATGCTTGTGGCAGAGATGAAGCGCAGTGTGAAGGACTCGGTGTTCACCTATCTGTTCAAGCAGCCGGAGTACACCCGCCAGCTCTACCTGGCCCTGCACCCGGAGGACACCGACGTGAAGGAGTCGGATTTCAAACTGGTGACGTTGGAGAACGTGCTGACCACTGGCTTCTACAACGACCTGGGCATCCAGGTGCGAGACCGTCTGATTCTGCTGGTGGAGGCCCAGAGCACCTTCTCCGTCAACATCGCATTGAGGATGCTGCTGTATCTGGCCGGCACCTATAAGGAGTACATCGAGGAGCAGAAGCTGGACCTGTACGGCTCCCACCCCGTGGAGATCCCCCGTCCGGAGCTGTATGTGGTCTACACGGGAGATAAGAAGGAGATCCCGGAGACCCTTCGCCTGTCTGACCTGTACCAGGGTGCAGGGAGCGCCGAGGTTAAAGTCAAGGTGCTTCTGGATGACGGAACCGGAGACATTCTGGATCAATACGTCCGGTTCTGCAAAATCGCGGACGAGCAGCGGGAGAAGTACGGCCTGACCCAGCAGGCCATTGACGAGACAATCCGAATCTGCATAGCAGAGAATGTGCTGGCGCCGTTTCTGGCGTCCCGGCAGAAGGAGGTGCTGGAGATTATGGTGACACTGTTTGATCAGGAGAAAATCGCCGAGATCCACGACTACAATGTAGCAAAGGCTGCGCGGCAGGAGGGCCACCAGCTAGGCCGCGCAGAGGGCCGTGAGGAAGGCCGTGCAGAGGGCCGCGAGGAAGGCCGTGCAGAGGGCCGCGAGGAAGGTATCCGTGCTGTGGTCGGTATGCTCAGAGGCATGTCTGTTGAGCAAAAGCAAATCGCCCAAAAGCTGGTGGAACAGTTTGGGCTTCTGCCCCAGGCTGCGGAGGAAAAAGTAAAGCAGTACTGGAAACAGTGATAGAATGTTAATCAAAATAGTGCCAGGATTACCGTGGGTGGAGATTCTGGCACTGTTTTATTCTCGAAATTTGTATATTGCAGACTTTTAGAAGTTCTAATTTGAGAAGTGAAAATATCCAGAATGTTATAGCTTTTCATAAACCCGTCAGAATCCGTGGATTCTGACGGGTTTTCTCTTGTTTTCATCACTTTTCTTGGTTCATTATTTTTGCTGTTTTTATTTGACCCAAACCGTGACCCATACGGGATCTTAAGTTGTTCCCTGGAGACTGGACACGACAGTCTGGCTCAATCAGGTTTGGAGGCTGCTGGAGAGCAGGTTTCCCATCGTTTTTGCCGCCTGGCGCTGGGAGGCTGTGGTCACATGGGCGTAGGTGTCCAAGGTGAATCCCGCCGAGAAGTGCCCCAGCATCCCGGACACCGTTTTTACGTCTACCCCGTTCTGGAGGGCCAGGGTGGCAAATGTGTGCCTTAAATCATGGAACCTAATCCTAGGCAGCCCTGCCCGTTTCAGTACCCGGTGAAGCATGTGCAGCACACTGTCCGGGGAGATCGGCCCGCCGGTGGGGCTGGAGAATACCCAGGGGCTGCTGCCCACTTTCTTTTTCTGTTGTTCCAGAACGCCTATCGTATCCTCTGCCAGTGGCAGGGTGCGGTAGGCGTTCTTCGTTTTCAGGGGTGCCTCCACCACTTCCCCGTTGATCCGGGCGATCTGCCGCCGAACCCGGAGGTCGTCCCGCTCCAAATCAATATCCTCCCATTTCAGGCCCAGCAACTCTCCCCGGCGGAGCCCGGTGGCCAGCTCCAGGTAGTAGAGCTCAAACACGCCGCTGTCCTTGGCCTCTCTTAGGAAGGATTGGAGCTGCTCCACCGGCAGGGTTTTCATCTCCCGATGTTCCAACTTCGGCAGGGCGCAGCCCTCCGTGGGGTCGGTGAGGATCAACTTTTGCTCCTTGGCCAGCTTCATAGCCGAGGCGATGATCTGGTGAATGTTCCGCACTGTCTTGGGGCTTAGACCTTTGGCCTGGTGTTTGCTTTCAATTCTGTCGATTCTCCCGCTGGTCAGCAGTTTCTTGTAGAACTTCTGCAATTCCAGAGAAGTGAGCTTTTCCAGCGGGATTTTGCCAATGCTGGACTTTATGTGGTTGTCGATGTACCCACGGTAGGTCTGATGGGATGAGGGCCTCACTTTGATTTTTGCGTAGTTTTCGAACCATTCGTCCATCCAGATTCCCACCGTGTACTTTCCGGCTTTGGCCGCGTCCACCCCCTTGGCCTCCTCAATCGCCTGCTTCAGCTTGGCCTTGGTCTCCGCCTGGGTCTTGCCCAGGACGTTCTTGTAGATGGCTTTTCCCGTCTCCGGGTTCCGGCCGGCGGTGTACCGCCCCTCCCAGCGTCCATCCTTCCGCTTGCGGAGGCTGCCCTCCCCGTTGGCTCTCCGCTTGCTCATGCTCCATTCACCTCCTCCAGGCCCTCCATTGCCAGCCTCATCCCCAGCCGGAAGCCCTGGATGAAGTTCTCCAGCGCCAGGGTGTTGCTGATTTCGCTGTCCGCATCGATCAGCCGCAGCAGAAGGGCCTTGGCCTCCCCCTCCAGCAGGGCGGCGAGTTTTTCCTCACACCGCTCCGCCCGGCCCATGGCCTTCCCCAGCCCGGAGTCCATATCGATCTCCCGGTCGTGGGGGCGGATTTCTCTGTAGTACAGATCCTCCAGTATCTTTCGCATGGCTTTCGCCTCCTTCGCAGCAACACAACATACCGCAAAAGGCACAAAATAGCCAGGTCAACGGCGCAGAGTTATCAAACAATTCACATTTGAGAACTGGCCTTTATGGAAAAGCTTCTCATTGACAACACCATCGCAGTTGTACTTCGGAAAGGGCTTTTTTCTTTGTTTTGCGACGCAAATTTTGCATCCTTCAGGCCACAGCGGCGGTCAAAAAGGCCGGAACCGGTTGATAAGCTTTGGTTTTCTTCTAAGACCACCGCGCTAAACCCTTGGGCAGGCAAAAATAGCGGCGGTATCCGGTCTTTGACAAAGCCCCGCACTGCGGGGCTTTGTGGCTGAACCGCCGGGGTTACCACGGCGGTTCTTTATCCTAGTACTAAAATCGAACGCCTCCAAAGGGCCCAAAATTGGGGCCCTAGGAGGCGTTCTTTTTCTGAATTTGGATGGTCCGGACAGTCCCCGCCCCACACGCGGCCCAACGCCGTCCAAGTGCCTCGGCGGGTCACCGCCCACCTCCACTCCGAAACCGGCACACAGGGCCCACACGGCCGCGACAGCGGTTCTCTCCTGCCTGCCCGCCTCGTGCTTGAGCACGCCGGCAGCGCCGCGCAAAGTGGGTGCGGGCCACGCCCGCAAATGCGCCAGGCTGCCGCTTGCGGCAAGCCAGGTGCTCTGCTTGCCCCACCCAATGGTGGGTAAAAATATCCTCCCTTAGCGGTGGCGGTCCGGGACGGACTCATAACGTCCGCTCCATACCCTCATTGACCACGTTGAAGTGGTGATTGATGGCCAGCGTCAGCTGGAGCTTGTCCCGTCGGGCCAGGGCGTCCACGATCTGTTCGTGGGCATACTGGAGTTGGCCGCCGGTCTGGAAATTCAGCAGGATGCGCCGGCGCATATCCGTGATGAACTGGTCAATGGTGGAGGACAGTGCGCGGTGGATCTGGATGATGAGCTCGTTACCTGAGATGGACGCGATGGTGTCGTGAAGCTGCTTGTCCAGATGGGCGGCCCGCTCTGACGAGCAGGAGGCCATCTCCCGCACCAAGGCGATCAGCTCCTCAGCCTGTACATCGGTGATGCGTTCTGCGGCCAGCAGGGCGGCCTGGAGTTCCAGGCCAGTGCGCAGATCGGCCAGCTGGTGGTAGTCAATCCGCTGGAGAAGCATGAGAAGCTCAAAGGAGTCCTTCAGATTACGCTGGATATTGCAGCTGATGAAATTTCCGGAACCCTGGCTGCTGATCACAAAGCCCATGTGTTCCAGCAGGCGGACCGCCTCCCGCACGGAGTTGCGGCTGATACCCAGCTGCTCGGCCAGATCACGCTCCGGCGGCAGGGCCTGCCCAAGGGACAGCTCCCCGGTGCGCAGGGCGTCCTCCAGGTAGGTGAGAACCCTCTCGTAGGATTTTGCCTGTTCTGCCACAGAATTCGCCACCTTTTCAGAAAAATACCGAGGGAACTGGTTCAGGAATATGCTCCCTATAAAGGTACTACCAATTTTGCGAAATGGCAAGTCTAAATAATATACAAAAATCAAAAGCGCAATTCATTCATCTGAACAAAACTATAAAATACCAGAGGAAAGCTCTTGACTTCTGGATAAAATGCGCATAGGATAGAGAAAAACCTGGAAAGAAGATCAAAAACGGTTGTGACATGCCTTTGATTTGGTAGAACCAATAAGCAAAGAGAAAAGAGGAAGTGTGTCAAGATGTTCCTGCGATTTATCTTGGCACTGCTGCCGATCATCTGGCTGGCAGTGGCGCTGAGTGTGCTGAAACTCCCCGCCTATAAGGTCTGTCCGCTGGCGCTGATACTCACGATTCTGCTGGCCCTGTTCTACTGGAAGAGCCCCGGTGTGGATGTACTGACCGGCGGGGTGGAGGGCGCGGTCATGGGACTGTGGCCCATCTCGCTGGTGATCGTGGCCGCGGTCTTTGCCTATAATCTGACCGTGCGTACCGGCGCTATGGACACCATCAAGCGTATGCTCACCGCAGTGACCTGCGACAAGCGGGTGCTGGTGCTCATCATCGCCTGGGGCTTTGGCGGATTCATGGAGGGTATGGCGGGTTTTGGCACCGCAGTGGCTATCCCCGCCGGCATCCTGTGCGGCCTGGGCTTCAACCCCATCCAAGCCGCCCTGGTGTGCCTGGTGGCCAATGCCACCCCCACTGCTTTCGGCTCCATCGGCATCCCAACCATCACCGCCGCCTCTGTCACGGGATTGGACGCCTCCCATACCGCCGTGGTAGTGGTGCTCCAGCTGGCGCTGATGGTGGTTGCCACGCCGCTGATCATGGTCATGATGCTGGGCAGCGGCCCCAAGGCCCTCAAGGGGGTGTGGCATATTGCACTGGGCTCCGGCATCGCCTTTGTCATTCCCGAGTTTATCACGGCCAGATTCGTGGGTGCGGAGCTGCCTGCGGTGACGGGCTCTGTGGTGTGCATGGCGGTCACCATTCTGCTCTCAAAGGTGCTCCTGCGCAGGTCGGATCCCAGCTATGCCCTGCCCGACGCGGAGGAGCAGGGGGCCCCGCTGACGATACGCTCCGCCCTGCTGGCGTGGTCCCCCTTTATCCTCATCCTGGTGTTCCTGTTGCTTACCTCCAACCTGGTGCCTCCCATCCATGATGTGCTGGCAGTCATAAAGAGCGACATTCCCATTTACACCGGCCCGGAGGCAAGCCCCTATACCATCTCCTGGGTCAACACCCCGGGTGTCCTGATTTTCCTTGCGGCGATCCTGGGCGGCTGCCTCCAGAAGGCCGGTGCCAGGGTGATGGGGCAGGTGCTGGCGGCTACCGTCAAGCAGATGTCCAAGACCATGATCACCCTGGTCTCCATCCTGGCTGCCGCCAAGATCATGGGCTACTGCGGTATGACCAGCGACATCGCCGCCTTTCTGGTGGCCGCCACCGGCAGCTGCTATCCGTTCGTGGCCCCGCTGATCGGCTCCATCGGCACCTTTGTCACCGGAAGCGCCACCTCCGCCTCGGTGCTTTTTGCCGGGCTGCAGGCGGAGACCGCCGGTGCCCTGGGCATGGACAGCGTGTGGCTGGTGGCCGCCAACACCATCGGCGCCACAGCCGGCAAGATTATCTCCCCACAGAGCATCTCCATCGCCACAGCTGCCACCGGTATCGTGGGGCAGGAGAGCAAAATCCTCCGATCTTCCATCGGCTATTACGTACTGTTTGTGGCGGTATTCGGACTGACTGCGCTGCTGGGCCATCCGCTGATGGCCCTGGCGCAATAAAACCTTCAGGGAGGAATGAGAAGTGGCAAGCATTTCACTGCCTTTTGGCCGCGGCCGGGTGGAGGCGGAAATCCCCGACAGGCGTCTGGCCGGCGTACTCCGGTCCAAGGCCCACGGTTACCGCCCGGACGCGGCAGAGTGTGAGCTGGTCCGGCGGGCCCTGGCCAACCCCATCGGCACCCCCCGCCTGCGGGAGTTGGCCAAGGGGAAGCGGAACGTGGTGATCATCAGCAGCGACCACACCCGCCCGGTACCCAGCAGGATCATCCTGCCGGAGCTGGTGGGGGAGATCCGCGCGGGCAGCCCTGACGCGGAGATCACCGTCCTGGTGGCCACCGGCTTTCACCGGCCCACCACCGAAGCCGAGTTGCTGGACAAGTACGGCGAGGAGCTCTATCGCCGTGCGGGGCTCCGCTTTGTGGTACATGAGAGCGGCAAAAGCGACGACATGGTCTCCCTGGGCGCCCTGCCCTCCGGCGGCCAGCTGCGCATCAACAGGCTGGCGGCCCAGGCCGATCTGCTGGTGGGGGAGGGGTTCATCGAGCCCCACTTCTTCGCCGGCTTCTCCGGCGGTCGGAAGAGCGTGCTGCCCGGCGTGGCCAGCCGGATCACGGTGCTAGCCAATCACTGCTCGGCCTTTATCGACAGCCCCTTCGCCCGCACCGGCATCCTGGACGGCAACCCCATCCACCGGGATATGCTCTTCGCCGCGGAGCAGGCCAGGCTGGCCTTTATCTGCAACGTGGTCATTGACGGGGACAAGAAGATCATCGCCGCCTTTGCCGGGCACTATGACCAGGCCCACCGGGCGGGCTGCTCCTTTGTGGAGGAGCTCTCCGGCGTGGAGGCCATCCCCGCCCCCATCGTGATCACCACCAACGGGGGCTACCCGCTGGACCAGAATATCTACCAGTCTGTGAAGGGGATGACGGCCGCTGAGGCCACCTGCACCCCCGGCGGCGTGATCATCATGGTCTCCGCCTGCGGGGACGGCCATGGGGGCCAGTCCTTCTATGACACCTTCGCCAACGAGAAGGACAAGGAAAAGATCATGGCCCGCTTCCTGGCCACCCCCAGCGACCAGACCATTCCCGACCAGTGGGAGGCCCAGATCCTCTGCCGCATCCTGCTCCGGCACCCGGTGATTATGGTGACCCAGGCCCCCAGAGAGATGGTGGAGGCCATGCAGATGCACTACGCGGCGGATCTTCCGTCGGCCCTGGCCATGGCCGACCGGCTCCTGGGCCGGAGGGACAGTCCCGTCACGGTGATTCCCGACGGCGTGTCGGTGATTGTAAAAGCCAAGAAAAATTAAAATACAAAGGGGTTTTTCGCGATGACTCAGTATGAAAAAGTATCTCCCGAACTCATTGAGGCGCTGAAAGCGGCCGTACCCGGGCGGGTCAGCGTCAACGGGGATATCAACGAGGACTTCTCCCACGACGAGATGCCCATCTATGGCAAGGCCATGCCTGAGGTGGTGGTGGAGGCCACCAGCACCGAAGAGGTGGCGGCAGTCATGAAGCTGTGCAATGAGCACCATGTCCCCGTCACCCCCCGGGGTGCCGGTACCGGCCTGACCGGCGGCGCGGTGGCCATCCACGGCGGTGTGGTGCTCTCCACCACCAAAATGAACAAAATCCTGGGCTATGACACCGAGAACATGGTGGTGCGGGTGCAGGCCGGCGTGCTCCTCAACGATCTGGCGGAGGACGCGGCCAAGCAGGGCTTCCTCTATCCCCCCGACCCCGGCGAGAAGTTTGCAACCCTGGGCGGCAACGTGTCCACCAATGCCGGCGGTATGCGGGCGGTGAAGTACGGCACCACCCGGGACTATGTGCGGGCCATGACGGTGGTGCTCCCCACCGGCGAGATCATCCACCTGGGCGCCTCCGTATCCAAGACCAGCTCCGGATACTCCCTGCTCAACCTGATGATTGGCTCCGAGGGCACACTGGGCGTGATCACCGAGCTCACCCTCAAGATCATCCCCGCCCCCAAGGAGGTCATCAGTCTGGTGGTCCTCTATGAGAACCTGGAGGACTGCATCGCCACCGTACCCAAGCTGATGCGCTCCGGCTTCCAGCCCCAGGCCCTGGAGTTTATGGAGCGGGAGATTGTCCGCCTTAGCGAGGCCTACCTGGGCAAGAGCACCTTCCCCCAGCAGTTCGAGGGCACCGAGATCAACGCCTACCTTCTGGTCACCTTCGACGGCGACAACGAGGATCAGCTGGCCGATGTCATCGAGCAGGCCTCCGAGATCGTGCTGGAGGCCGGCGCCCTGGATGTGCTGGTGGCCGATACTCCCCAGCTGAAGAAGGACGCCTGGGCCGCCCGCTCCAGCTTCCTGGAGGCCATCGAGGCCAACACCAAGCTGCTGGACGAGAGCGACGTGGTGGTGCCCGTCAACCAGATTGCCAGCTACGTCACGTTCATCAAGGAGATCGCCAAGGACTACGACTTTGAGGTCAAGAGCTTCGGCCACGCCGGCGACGGCAACCTGCACATCTACAACTGCTCCAACGACATGGCTCAGGAGGAGTTCGAGCGCCAGGTGGCCGACTTCATGAAGCGCGCCTATGCCAAGGCCACTGAGCTGGGCGGCCAGATCTCCGGCGAGCACGGCATCGGCCACGGCAAGCTGGACTATCTGGCTCAGATGGTGGGTCCGGTGAACATGCGCCTGATGGAGGGCATCAAGCACGTGTTTGACCCCAATATGATTCTCAACCCCGGCAAGGTCTGCTACAAGCTGTAAGCGGCCGCCCGAATCTGTACAAGGAAATCGTGATCATTAAGATAAAATCATAAAACCAGGAGGAAACGATCATGGCATATCTGATTTCTGAAGAGGCCCAGGAGCTGCTGGGCGCCGTCAAGGAGTTCTGTGAGAACGAGGTCAAGGAGCAGTGCAAGGAGTACGACCGCAGCGGCGAATGGCCCAAGGAGATCTACGACAAGGCCATCGAGATGCAGCTGCATATGCTGGAAATCCCCGAGGAGTACGGCGGCATGGGCCTGAGCCGGGTGGACGTGGCCGCCCTGTTCGAGGAGATGGCCAAGGCCGACGCGGGCTTTGCCACCACCATCTCCGCCAGCGGCCTGGGCACCAAGCCGGTGCTCATCGCCGGCAGTGAGGCGCTGAAGAAGCGGGCCTGCAAGCTCATCGTGGACGGCGGCTTCGGCGCCTTCTGCCTGACTGAACCGGGCGCCGGCTCCGACGCCTCCGCCGGCAAGACCACCGCCGTCAAGGACGGGGACAGCTACATCCTCAACGGCCGCAAGTGCTTCATCACCAACGGCGGGATCGCCTCCTTCTACTGCGTCACCGCCATGACGGACAAGTCCGCCGGTGTGAAGGGCATGTCCATGTTCTTTGTGGAGGCCGGCACCCCCGGCCTGTCCACCGGCCACGAGGAGGACAAGCTGGGCATCCGCACCTCCAACACCTGCGACGTGGTGTTTGAGGACTGCCGCATCCCCGCCTCCAACCTGATCGGTGCCGAGGGCAAGGGCTTCTCCATCGCCATGAAGACCCTGGATCAGGCCCGCACCTGGATGGGCTGCATCGCCACCGGCATCGCCCAGCGGGGCATGGAGGAGGCCATCGCCTACGGCAAGGAGCGCGTCCAGTTCGGCAAGCCGGTGCTGAAAAACCAGGCGCTGCAGTTCAAGGTGGCCGACATGGCCATCAAGATCGAGACCGCCCGCCAGATGGTGGCCCACGCCCTGACCCTGATGGACAAGGGCCTGCCCCACACCAAGGAGTCCGCCATCGCCAAGTGCTACGCCTCCGACATCGCCATGGAGGTGGCCTCCGAGGCCATCCAGATGTTCGGCGGCTACGGCTACAGCCGGGAGTACCCGGTGGAGAAGCTGCTGCGGGACGCCAAGATCTTCCAGATCTTTGAGGGCACCAACGAGGTGCAGCGCATCGTGGTGGCCAACAACACCATCGGCAAATTCTAAGCGAGGAGTGGAGACGACATGGAGATTCTGGTCTGTCTGAAGCAGGTGCCCGACGACTCGGTGGAGATCCACCTCAAGCCGGGTACCGAGGAAGTCAATCTGGACGGCGTGGACAGCGTGGTCAACGCCTTTGATACATACGCCCTGGAGATGGCCGCCCGCCTCAAGGAGGCGGTGGGGGGCAGCATCACCGCCATCACCATCGGCCCCGAGAAGGCCAGGGACGCGGTCAAGACCTGCCTGGCCGTGGGCGCCAATCAGGGCTACCTGATCAGCGACCCCGCCTTTGAGGCGGCCGACACCCTGGGCAAGAGCAGGATCCTCGCCGCCGCCGTCCGGCACCTGGAGGCAGAGGCCGGCAAGCCCTTCGATCTGATCTTCTGCGGCCGGGAGGCCACCGACCGGGCCACCGGCCAGGTGGGCCCCCAGCTGGCCGAGGCGCTGGGCGTGGGCCTGATCACCGACCTGGTGGACATCGAGCAGACCGGGGCCGGTATCTGCGCCAAGCAGGAGACCGAGTCCGGCTACCGCAGGGTGGAGGCCGCCACCCCCTGCGTGGTGACGGTGAACAAGCCGGCCTATGACCCCCGCTATCCCACCATCAAGAGCAAGCTGGCCGCCCGCAAGATGCCCATACCCGTGCTCTCCGCCGCCGAGCTGGACAACGTGGATCCCGGCAGGCCGGGCAGCCACGTGGTCAGGGTCTATGAGCCTGCCAAGCGCCAGGCCGGTGTGAAGATCAAAGAGGAAACCTGCGAAGAGTCCGTCCTCAAGGCCGTGGCCATGATGGCGGACGCCAAGGTACTATAAAGGAGAGACGGTCATGGATTGGGGCAATCACAAGGATATTCTGGTTTTCGTGGAGCAGGCGGAGGGCAAGCCGGTCAACGTGGGGCTGGAGGCCCTCGCGCCCGCCCGCACCCTGGCCGGGCTCACCGGCGGCAGCGTGCTGACCCTGGTGGTGGGCACGGACAACGCAGCCGCCGCGGAGAAGGCGGCCGTCCTCTGCGACGGGGTGCTCTCGGTGGAGGGCGCCGCCTTCGGCGACGGCTGTACGGACGCCTTTGCCTGCGCGCTGGAGGCCGTGGTCAGCAAGTACGCGCCCGCCGCTGTGCTGGCGGGCAACACCCCTCTGGGCCGTGAACTCACCGCCCGCCTGGGCGCCCGTATGGGCCTGGGTAGCGCGCAGGACGCCACCGCCCTGAAGGTGGAGGACGGTACCCCTGTCTGGACGGTGCCCGTCTACGGCGGTACCGTCCTCAACGACGTGGCGGTGGACACGGTCCCCGTGCTGGCCACGGTGCGCTCCGGCGCGTTCTCCAGGCCGGAGGCGGCCGCCGCCGCGGCGGTCACCGCCGAGGCCGTGGACGTGCCGGACGAGGCCGTCAGGAGCAGGGTGCTGGAGACGGTGCAGGAGATCTCCGAGGCGGTCAACCTGGAGGAGGCCAAGGTCATCGTCACCGGCGGCCGCGGCATGGGCAGCAAGGAGAACTTTGCCCTGGTGGAGGAGCTGGCCCAGCTGCTGGGCGGCGTGGTGGGCGCCACCCGCCCCGCCATCGAGGACGGCTGGGTTTCCCGCGCCCACCAGGTGGGCCAGTCCGGCAAGATCGTGGCCCCTGCCCTGTACATCGCCTGCGGCGTGTCCGGCGCCACCCAGCACGTGTCCGGTATGTCCGGCTCCGGCTATGTGGTGGCCATCAACAAGGACGAGGAGGCCCCCATTTTTGACGTGGCTGACGTGGGCATCGTCGGGGACGCCGTGCAGGTGCTGCCCCTGATGATGGAGGAGATCCGCAGGCGCAGGGCCGAGTAATCGCCGCCTTTCCCACCGTGGCTGACAGGAAAGCCCCCGGAGATCGGGAGAACGCCGCCGCAAGCGGCGCCCTCCTGGTTCCCGGGGGCTTTCTGCATATCTCTGTGTTGGAAGACATTCGGGGCAGCGCATCCAGATCTATCTTGACCGCATTGCCGAGGAACAGAAGGTGTTTGCACAGCTCCAGGCTACCAACACCAATGGAATTAACAATGACCGAAACAGCATGCTCGACCAGATTGCCCAGGATGAGTCTAACGAGGCTATCCTCATGGGAGAAGACACAGTCCGGCATTGCCATAATTACATAGCCACGGCAGGCGTCATTGCTCCACGTGTCCGGTTCCAACCCCGGAATGGACGGAACGGATAAGTTTTCTTCATAAAGTTCTCCTGTTCATAAAAGTATGGGGCCCCGCTGGAAAGGTCGCTCTATCATCAGACAGAATAACGGCGAGGCCCCACAGGTCAAAAATGCTTTTCAGATAGACTGGATGGGCGGCTGGCGGTCCGCCCCATGGCATTTCAGCTTTCCACATTCTGATGGCAAGGCGATCTCATTACCTGCGACGGCTCACGGTTCGCAACACCGCTGCACGCTCTGTGCCTAATCGCAAGTATCCGGGGTTTTGTGTTTATCCGGCAGGCCTGCCAAGGTCCACCTGCGGCATGGACCTTGTCGCTCTCTATTCTCTGGCAATAGAGGTCATGGCGGGCCTGTCGCTGGACACAAGCACCCTTCGTATCCGGGTATCCTTTTATTCAGTTTTCAAGCGGCGTAAGGCTTGCCCGAACTTCGGGCCAATGTGGCCCGATGCTTTGACTGCCTCTCATACCGCGTCATGACTGCCCAGACAGCTGCCGGCCCACACGCGGCCCAACACTGTCCAAATACTCTTGACAGGGGCACCGCTCCATCCTCACTCTGAAAACGGCACACAGGGGCAACACGGCCGCAACAGAGGGCTTCCTGTGGCCGCTTGTCTCTCCTCTCAGAGTGGGGGCGGGCCATGCTTGCCAAAGCACCAGGCTGCCGCAAGCGACAGCCTGGTGCTTTATGCTTATTTAGAGGTGAGATATATAATGCCAACTCATTTCTTCAGTCCCAGGATCTGGCGGGCCTCGTCGGGGGTGGCGACCTCCTTGCCGTACTCGCGGATGACGCGGGCGGCGCGCTCCACAAACTGGACGTTGCTGTCGGCCAGCACGCCCTTGGCGTACATGACGTTGTCCTCCATGCCCACGCGGATGTGGCCGCCCAGGGCCACGGCGCCGTAGAGCATCTCCATGGCGG
>CALWXU010000042.1 GCA_944385585.1 uncultured Flavonifractor sp. | reverse complement strand
TCGCTCTTGGTGAAGCCGGGCCGCTCCACGTTGGTGGAGTCGGCCAGCAGGGCCAGAACCCCCTCCTTGCCCAGCTGGCCCAGCCGGCCCAGGTCCATCATGCCGCCCTGGATGGGGGTGGGGTCGATCTTGAAGTCGCCGGTGTGCACCACCGTGCCCACCGGGCACTTGATGGCGAAGCCGCAGGCGTCGGCGATGGAGTGGTTCACGTGGATGAACTCCACGGTGAACCTGCCCGCCTTCACCACCTCGCCCGCCTCGCAGGTGTTCAGCTTGGTGCGGCCCAGCAGGCGGTGCTCCTCCAGCTTCAGCTTCACCAGCCCGGCGGTCATGCGGGTGGCGTAGATGGGCACGTTGATGTCCCGCAGCAGATAGGGGATGGAGCCGATATGGTCCTCGTGGCCGTGGGTGAGGAAGATGCCCCGGATGCGGTCCTTGTTCTTGATGAGATAGGTGAAGTCGGGGATCACCACGTCGATGCCGTACATGTCGTCGTCGGGAAAGCCCATGCCCACGTCGACGATGATGATGTCCCCGCCGTACTCGTAGACGGTCAGGTTCTTGCCGATCTCGTTGAGTCCGCCCAGGGAGATAATTTTCAGTTTTTCAGCCATAGATGTGTTGGAACACTCCTTTTCGTTCTTGAAACCATTGTTGGTATGTAAGGGCACAGGACATTCCAACGGGCGCACAAAATCCAGGCGGCACAGCCTCCGCCCGTTCCGGCCCTGCCTCGCCGGAAAAGGGGAGCGCCGCTCCACCGTCTTGCCCGTATGCGTACTGTGTCCTGCCTTATTCAAGCGCGTAAACCGCGCATAAAGCCATCATAGGTTGCTATAGTATATCACACCTTTTGGAAAAAGTATACCCTTATTTTTCCCCCCTCAGTCGGCGGGGCCCGGGCGCCGGCGCTCCAGGCCTTGCCTGCCCCGCCCTTCTGTGGTACAATTCCGTCTGCAGAGACTGCCGTCAATCGGGAAAAGGAGCGGGCCATGAACATTCAGATTTTCGGAAAGAGCAAGTGCTTTGACACCAAAAAGGCGGAGCGGTGGTTCAAGGAGCGGCGCATCAAATTCCAGTCCATCGACCTGGTCAAGGTGGGCATCAGCCCCGGGGAGCTGAAGAGCGTCATGGCCGCCGTGGGGCTGGAGGCCCTCATCGACCCCAGGCACCCTGACGCCGCCCTGCTGAACTACCTGGCCTACGACGCGGACAAGGCCGAGAAGCTGCTGGAGGACCCCCGGCTGCTGAAAACCCCCATCGTCCGCAACGGCAGGCAGGCCACTGTGGGCTACTGCCCCGAGGTGTGGCAGAGCTGGTCCTAGGGCCTGCTTGGAACATGTCAACATGCCCAATCGGCGGGCCGAGGGGGGCTGCCGCCTCCGGGGCTTGACAAGGGGCCGCCGCCGTGCTATGGCAGGGCCGTGGCAGATGCCGGCCACGACCCAATGAGTCAAAAAAGGAGCGTGTACGCATTGAAGCTGGTATGTGATTCGGTGGTTTGCGCCTAGCCGGGAGGCTGGTGCGCAGTATAAATGACCACCGCCCTCCCGGAAGTATTTCCATCATTACTTTCAGGAGGAATCTTCCCATGAACCGGATCAACAAGCGCAAGCAATACGAGCGCGGATATTATCAGACCCACCCCTGTACGGACAGCTTTACCTGCAGGCACTGTGGCCGCCCGGTGGTCTCCGCCGGGGCGGGCTCGGACCACCGCAACCACTGCCCCAACTGCCTGACCAGCCTCCACCTGGACGTGGAGCCAGGCGACCGCTCCGCCGACTGCGGCGGATTGATGGACGCCATCGCCGTGTGGGTGCGGAAGAACGGCGAGTGGGCCGTGGTCCACCGCTGCCGCCGGTGCGGCGCCCTGTCGTCCAACCGGGTGGCGGCGGACGACAACCCCATGAAGCTCATGTCCATCGCCATGAAGCCCCTGTCCGCGCCCCCCTTCCCGCTGGAGCGCATCGAGGAGATGACCGCCCTCATGGGCGGCGAGGGCTCCACCGGCCTGTAGGGGATCGGTTTGCAAGTCAAATAGGGCCCGGAGCGGACGATCCGCTCCGGGCCTCTGTTTTATCTATCCGTACAGCGCCGCCACCGCGGACAGCTGCTGCTTCATCTCCTCCGCCGCCCAGCCGGGCCGGAGGATCTGCACCCCGTCCCCCAGGCCAAAGACCCAGCCCAGGAACTGGGGGCTCACCACCGCCGGCACGGTGACGGTGAAGTGGTCCGCCCCGTCGGGCACCAGCATGGCCTCCCGGCCGAAGCGGTCCAGCACCACCCCCACCAGCCGGTTGGCACACCGGAGGGTGACCTGTCCCTCCCGGCCGGAGAACATACCGAAGTGCTTCTGGGCATAGGATGCGATATCCAGCTCCCCGTCCACCCCCTCCAGGGGCAGGCAGGTCACCGCCAGCTCCGCCATCTTGTCCACCCGGTAGTGGCGCATCTCCCCCTTGTGGTGGTCAAAGCCCGCCAGGTAGTAGTTCTCGTTGTCCCAGATCAGCCCCAGGGGGGAGACCACATACCGCTTTCCCTCCCGGCGGAACACCCTTTCCTTGCGGACGTTATACTCAAAGTATTTAAAACTCACAGCTTTCCGGTTTGCAATCGCGGCGTGGAGCTTGTCGATGGTGTAGTACACGCTCTCGTTCATGCTCTTCACCCGGCGGTCCACATACACCTGCCGCTGGAGCTGCCGGGCCTGGTGGACGCTGGCCTGGGCCTCCAGCTTGCGGATGAGCTCCCGGCTCTTGCGCTGGGTGATGAACCTGGAGGACTGCACCGCGTCTACCAGCAGCTTCAGCTCCGCCAGCTGGAAGGGCCGCTCCCCCAGGAACCACCCCGGCGACCTCCCCTTGCGGCTCTGCACGTCCAGGCCGAAGGCGCGCAGGGCCTCCATGTCGTCATAGATGCTCTTGCGCTCGGCCTTGATGTCCCACGCCTCCAGGGCCTGGATCAGCTCGGCCACCGTCAGGGGGTGGTCCTCGTCGGTGCGCTCCCACAGGATGCTGCACAGGCAGAGCAGCTTGAGCTTTTGATTGGCGCTTCGGGGCATTTGCCTCTCCCCCTTTCCCTGTGTCCAGCATAGCGGCATCCCTGTCCGTTAAACCGGACTTTCTTACAGTATATCAGTATTTGGAACAGATTGCGAGGTTTTTGTATGGAATTTGTGGTCTCCATCCCCCTGTGCCCCCTCCACGCCGCGGCCAGCGCCGGGGCGGAGCGGGTGGACGAGCTGCTGTGCGGCTGGAGCGCCGAGCTCCTGGAGGAGCTGTCCACCGGCTGGTGCCTGGTGCGCACCGCCTACGGCTATCAGGGCTGGATCCGGCGGGAGTTCCTGCGCCCCGCCGGGAGCTGGGCGGGGCGGACAAAGTGGATGGTGCGCGCCCCCTTTGCCGATGTGCTCATTGGCCCCGAGGTGGAGCGCCCCTTGGTGGAAACCCTGCCCCGTGGCGCCCTGGCGGCCGTTGCGGGGGAGCCCCGGGACGGCTGGCAGAAAATAACCCTCCCGGACGGCCGGGAGGGCTATACAAAACGGAGTCTTTGGACGGAATATTACGAGACGCCGCCGGACTGGCCGGAGGAGCGGCTGCGGGCCCGGGCGGTGGAGGCCGCCCGCGCCTATCTGGGCGCCCAGTACCGCTGGGGCGGCAAGTCCCCCCTGGGCATCGACTGCTCGGGGCTCACCTTCATGGCCTGGCTGTTCTGCGGGGTGTCCCTCTACCGGGACGCGAGGCTGGTGGAGGGCTTCCCCGCCCGCCCCATCCCCTTCGAGGACCGAAAGCCGGGGGATCTGCTCTATTTCCCGGGGCATATCGCCCTCTGCCTGGGGGGTGACAAGTACATCCACTCCACAGCCAGGGCGGGCAGCGACGGGGTGGTGGTCAACAGCCTGAACCCGGACGACCCGGATTTCCGGGCGGATCTGCGGGAGAAGCTGCTGACGGTGGGCAGCGTGTTCCCCCTCCCGTAGGGGCGGATATCATCCGCCCCTACGGGTTCGACTCCGGCGCGGGCAGGCGGGTCATGGAGGTGACCACGCCCCCGCCGATGGTCACCTGGAGGATGGGCCGGCCCGCCGCAGAGGGCTGGCCCAGGACCTCCCAGTCCGCCATATAGTCCTCCAAAAAGGCGGTGGCGCTCCCCCCATAGGGGGTGCCGTCCTCGTTGCAGAGGGCGATGTCCCCATATGGGCGGTAGCGGGGCTCCGGACCGCTGTCATCCAGCCAGGATAGCTGAAATTCTGCCTCCCGCACGGTCCGGGCGGCCTGGCCGGTCTCCGGGTCCACCTCATACAGGTAGGCGTCAAAGGCGGCGATGGAGCCGTCCTCCTCCAGGGTGGCCGTGACGCTGCGGATGGGGCCGATGTGGTAGACGCCGTCATACAGCGACCCGGCCTTCACCCCTGCGATCCAGCCGTCCGACTGGACCAGCAGGGTGCAGGGAAGGCCCCAGCTGCTCAATGGGGCGACCCGCTCCCAAAGCGTCTCCAGATCAATCGGTCCGTCCCGGGGGACAGGGGCGGTGATCCATGCGCTGTCCGCCCCCACGTTTCCGTCGTCCTCGGCGTAGGTGAGGGTGCCGGCCTCGGGGTCTACCCCGTGCACCACCGCCTCCACCTCCGCCGCCGTGACCGGGGGCGTCCCCTCGGGCAGGCTGGCGTCGTGCCAGGTCATGGCGGTGATCTCCCCGCCGGACACCTCCACCTCCAGCACCACGGGGTAGTGGGAGGAGGCCAGCGACCACATCAGGAAGTCCCTGAGGCCCCGGTCCCCGTGGTTGCCCAAAACAACGTCCTCCGCCAGGGGGAGGGTCACCCCGTCCCCCTGGTAGGGCATGCCGCTGGTGAGGGCCATGGTGTCCGGGTCCACCTCCACCAGGGTGAGGGTGAGCTCCGCCACCGTATCCTCCTGTACCCAGCTGGACGGGAGCAGGGTGGCCCAGTAGGTGCCGTCGGCCAGGCCGGCGGGGTCGAGCATCTCCCCCGGCGGCGTGGCCGTGGGCGGTGCGGGCACCTCCTGTTGGCAGGACACCAGGGAGGCCCCCAGCAGGGCGGCGCACAGCACCAGGGCCAGGGCGATCCGCCCCCGCCGCGTCGGGGCGGCGGACGCCAGGGCCCGGAACCGCTCCCTGAGGCCCCGGACGCCGCCGGCGAACTGGCTGGTCAGCGGGGCCGCCGGCCTGGCGGAGACAAAGGAGAGCAGGGCCGCGCCGTAGCCCCGCCGCCAGCCCTCGTCCCTTCCGGCCAGGGCCGCGGCGTCGCAGCAGATCTCCACATCCCGCTCCGCCGCGCGGCGGAGGGCCCACACCAGGGGGTTGAACCAGTGCAGGGCGCACACCCACAGCAGCAGGGCCTTGTACCACAGGTCGCGCCGCCAGGCGTGGGCCCCCTCGTGGGCCAGGGCGTAGGCGCGCTGCTCCTCTGTCAAGCCCTCCGGCAGCAGGATGCGGGGCCGAACCAGCCCCACCAGCACCGGGGCGGACAGGAGGGCGCAGGTATCCACCGGAATCCCCCCGCACGCACCCGCCGGAGAGCGCCACCGGCGGGTGCGCCGCCGAAAGGCGGCGTACCTGGACAGCTGGACCGCCAGCACCCCCGCCGCGCCGGCGGCCCACACAAGGAGGGACAGCTGCGCCCCGGTGAGGGACAGGCCGGGGCTGGGCTCCGCTGCGGCCGTGTCCGCCTGGGCCGTGCCACCCTGTTCACCGGCGGGCACATCCTCCGCCGGCCGGGCGGCAAATTCCACCCCCCGGAGACCGCCGGCCCCGTCCGCCCAGGCGGCGGACAGCTCCACCGGCGCGGGGGCGGGAAGGGTCACCGGGGCCTGGGGCAGGGAGAGGTTCACGGGCACCGCCAGCCGCAGGGCCACCAGCAGCCAGGCCCAGTACCGCCACTGGGGGCGGAAGCGGCGCTTCCACACCGGGGAGAGGGCCAGCAGCAGGGCGGCGGCCGCCCCCATGGTCAGGCTCACCTCAAACAGGGAGAACAGGAACTCACGCACCGCCGCCCCCTCCTCTCAGGATGTCCTCCAGCTCCGCCAGATCCGCCTGGGAGATGGCCCTGCTGTCCATCAGCGCGGCCACCAGGCTGGGCAGGGAGCCGCCGTGGAGCCGCCGGAGGAACTCCCGGCTCTCGGCGGCCAGATAGTCCTCCCGCCGCACCAGGGGCGTGTACAGGTTGTTCCGCCCCTCCTTGTCCCGGCGGACGAAGCCCCGCTCCTCCAGCCGGGTGAGCAGCTTGAGCAGGGTGGGCGTCCGCCAACGCTTCCCTGCCAGGGCCTCCATCAGCGCCCCGGAGGAGGCGGGGTATTCCTTGTGCGCCCAGAGGGCCTGCATGACCTCCAGCTCCGCGTCGGGGAGCCGCTCTGTCCTGTCCATGGCGATCCTCCTGTTAGACAGCTGTCTTATTCGAGATCTATTTTACAATTGTCTAATAGCTTTGTCAAGGGGCCTTTGTGTTCCGGGCGGCCCCGCGGCCATCCAGAAAAGTGGGCGGCGCACCCCAGGCGGCCTTGTCTTTTTGGGGAAATGGGGGTATAATTTTCCGCAGGAAGCCAAATAACAAACCGAGGAGGCGCCCATGGAAAAGATTCAAATGACAACCCCGCTGGTGGAGATGGACGGGGACGAGATGACCCGCGTGCTGTGGCAGCAGATCAAGGACGAGCTGCTGCTGCCCTACATCGACCTGAAAACCGAGTATTACGACCTGGGCCTGCCCGAGCGGGAGAAAACCCGCGACCAGGTGACCGTGGACTCCGCCGAGGCCACCAAGAAGTACGGCGTGGCGGTGAAGTGCGCCACCATCACCCCCAATGCCCAGCGGGTGGAGGAGTACAAGCTCTCCGAGATGTGGAAGTCCCCCAACGGCACCATCCGGGCCATCCTGG
Organism: uncultured Flavonifractor sp.; assembly: GCA_944385585.1. Taxonomy (GTDB): domain Bacteria; phylum Bacillota; class Clostridia; order Oscillospirales; family Oscillospiraceae; genus Flavonifractor. The sequence continues at coordinate 11,456 of CALWXU010000042.1, read as the reverse complement.
ACGGCACCGTGTTCCGGGCCCCCATCATGGTCAGGGGCATCTCCCCGGTGGTCAAGACCTGGAAAAAGCCCATCACCATCGCCCGCCACGCCTACGGCGACGTGTACAAGTCCACCGAGTATCGGGTGCCAGGCCCCGGGAAGGCGGAGCTGGTGTTCACCGGCGCCGACGGCAGGGAGGAATTCCGCCAGACCGTCTACGACTTCGAATGTGCCGGCGTGCTCCAGGGCCAGTACAACAAGGACAGCTCCATCGCCTCCTTCGCCCGCTCCTGCTTCCAGTATGCCATCGACACCAAGCAGGATCTGTGGTTCGCCACCAAGGACACCATCTCCAAGAAGTACGACCACACCTTCAAGGACATCTTCCAGGAGATTTTCGACGCCGAGTACAAGGCCGCCTTTGACGCGCTGGGCATCGAGTACTTCTACACCCTCATCGACGACGCGGTGGCCCGGGTGGTCCGCTCGGAGGGGGGCTTTATCTGGGCCTGCAAGAACTACGACGGCGACGTGATGAGCGACATGGTGTCCACCGCCTTCGGCTCCCTGGCCATGATGACCTCCGTGCTGGTGAGCCCCGACGGCAAGTACGAGTACGAGGCCGCCCACGGCACCGTCACCCGCCACTACTACAAGTACCTGAAGGGGGAGGAGACCTCCACCAACCCGGTGGCCACCCTCTTCGCCTGGACCGGCGCCCTGCGCAAGCGGGGGGAGCTGGACGGCATCGCCGAGCTGGGCGAATTTGCCGACAGGCTGGAGGCGGCCACCATCGCCGCCATTGAGGGCGGCGTGATGACCAAGGATCTGGTGGGCCTGTGGGAGGGGGAGACCCCCGCCCGCGGCGTCACCTCCCTGGAGTTCCTCCGGGCCATCCGCGCCAGGCTGGAGGCGTAAGGGCCGCGTTGCGGCATCCAGCCCAGACAGACAGAGAGAAAACCGGCCCCGGAGCGAAACCCAGCGCTCCGGGGCCGGCTGCTATTCTGTCCTCCCGCTATACAGCACGGGGCGGCGGGAGGTCGAACTGCACAGCAAGAAATATTGACAGGAAGTATACATAGATGAGAAAAGACATTGAGAAAATAAAACAATACCTGAAAGATAATAGAAACGATGATAATATTTATGAAAAAATAAATCAAATGGATATTGGTGTTCAGGATAAAGTGTTATACAGTCTTTTACTGAATGGCTGGGAAAACAAAGTGCAGCATACCGGGATAAAGGTGTTGGAAGATTTTAGAATATTTGACTACTATGTGTTTCCAGCTGCGCGCAATTTCTTTTTGCAGTTTGCCGGATTGACTATAAATGGTATGAAAAATCCGGCATGGGGAAAAGGCCTGCCAAGGGAGAAACAGTATAAATATCAAGTTGATATTGCAGAAGAGGTTGATATTGCCGATATTGCCATTTCAGAAGCCTTACAAATAAAAAAGGATGAACTGCTTGTTCCGTTTGCATGGGAAGACCGGTTTTGGGTTGCGCCTACCCTTTACCTATCCGAAACCGGGAAAGTCTATTATTCTTACGAGGGTTATGTTGGCGTCGAAGCCAATAATTTGATGTCCTATTTTGCTCAGGTATTTGGTTTTGAAATGAGACTAAGGGAAGAGGATAAGAAAGAGGAAGTGTTTGCAGATTATGAACTAATTTCTCAAATTGAGGATCATCTTGATCAAGGGGATTATATTTCTTACGCAAAAAAGCGGTTCTCAAAAAATGGTGGAGCGCCCAATCCCCTTACAGCAAATGACGATTTTACCAAAACTTTTCTTACCACGGTGGATTAAAAACCCTTAGAAACCAAAAGGCGTACTTCCATACACAGCCGAATAGGCATGGATTCATACGTCCATCTCCGCGTCAAGGGCCGCCGCTGCCAGCGGCGGCTGTGCTCCGGAATACGTCTGCGCACGTTTTGCCGCCCTCCGGGCCGGGGTGTGGGGCGGACTCCGCCTCCGCCCAGGGCCGGACCAGACCCAGCAGTTCGGCGGCGGCGCACAGCTTGTCCACCGTGCTCACCACCGCCGACTCCAGGCAGTGGTAGAACCTGGTGGGGGTATAGGGGGACATATGGGAGAGGCTCCGCCGGGGATTTCACGCCGTGTTTTCGGGAATTGTCCGGGATGACAAACGGTTTCTGGTGATCTGCTTTGCCCTGGTTCTTCTCCTCACCTCCGGGATGGCGGGGGCACATGTCTGCGGACATATCCTCCGGGCGCTGCAGTTCATCTTCACGGCGATTGCCGGACAGGTCCCCATGAGTACGTAATGTGCAGGCTGCGGCCGCCATCCGCCCGGATGAAGGGTGGAGCCGCCGAAAATTTCTCGGAACAGGAGACAAGGCCGCGCTTCCCAGAGGGAAGCGCGGCCTTGTTCTCTGTTCTCTGCGGTCATACCTGGGAGAGGGCCTGCTCCACGTCCTCCAGGATGTCGCTCACGTCCTCGATGCCCACGGAAAGGCGCACCAGGTCGGGGGACACGCCGGCGGCGCGGAGCTCCTCGTCAGTCATCTGCCGGTGGGTGCTGGTGGCGGGGTGGAGCACGCAGGTCTTGGCATCGGCCACGTGGGTGGCGATGGAGGCCAGGCGCAGGCCCGCCATGAACCGGGAGGCCCCCTCCCGGCCGCCCTTCACGCCGAAGGACACCACCCCGCAGGTGCCGTGGGGCAGGTACTTCCGGGCACGCTCGTAATAGGGGTCCCCCTCCAGGCCGGGATAGCGCACCCAGGCCGCCTTGGGGTGGCCCTGAAGGAGCCTGGCCACAGCCAGGGCGTTCTCACAGTGCCTGGCCACCCGCAGGGGGAGGGTCTCCAGCCCGATGTTCAGATAGTAGCAGTTCTGGGGGGCGGGGATGGCCCCCAGATCCCGCATGAGCTGGGCGGTGGCCTTGGTGATGTAGGCCCCCTCCAGGCCGAATCTCTCGGTGTAGGTGATGCCGTGGTAGCTCTCGTCCGGGGTGGTGAGGCCGGGGAACTTGTCGGCGTGGGCGGTCCAGTCGAATTTGCCGGAGTCCACGATGGCGCCCCCCACCGCGTTGGCGTGGCCGTCCATGTACTTGGTGGTGGAGTGGATCACGATGTCGGCCCCCCACTGGAAGGGGCGGCAGTTCACCGGGGTGGCGAAGGTGTTGTCCACGATCAGGGGCACACCGTGGGCGTGGGCGGCTCTGGCGAACTTCTCGATGTCCAGCACGGTGAGGGCCGGGTTGGCGATGGTCTCGCCGAACACCGCCCTCGTCTCCGGCCGGAAGGCCGCCTCCAGCTCCGCCTCCGAGCAGTCGGGGTCCACGAAGGTGAAGTGGATGCCCATGCGCCTCATGGTGACGGCGAACAGGTTGTAGGTGCCGCCGTAGATGGAGGAGGAGCACACCACATGCTCCCCGCAGGAGACGATGTTGAAGATGGCGTAGAAGGAGGCCGCCTGCCCGGAGGAGGTGAGCATGGCCGCCGTGCCCCCCTCCAGGGCGCAGATCTTGGCCGCCACATGGTCGTTGGTGGGGTTCTGAAGGCGGGTATAGAAATAGCCGCTGGCCTCCAGGTCAAAGAGGGCGCCCATCTGCTCGCTGGTGGCGTAGCGGAAGGTGGTGGACTGGATGATGGGGATGTTGCGGGGCTCCCCGCTGCCGGGGGTGTAGCCCGCATGGAGGCACTGGGTGCTGATGCGGTGGCTCATGGGCAGGACTTCCTTTCTCTCTGAGTATGGTCAATATCCTATATCTCTGCTATGGAATTGTCAAGAGGCCGGCTCGGACAGGGCGTCGTTAGGGGAGAGGGCCTGCCCCACCGGCTCTCCCTCCACCAGCAGCTGCACCTGATCCACCCCCTCCACTCCGGCCAGGGTGTTCACCAGGGCGTATATGGCCAGCCTGGCCTGCTCGCGGCTGGCGGGCAGGCCGTCCAGAAAGGCCTGGGACAGGTCCACGGAGCACAGGCCGTCCTGCAGGGAGACGGAGCGCACCTCCGCCCCCTGGGGCAGCGCGGCCCCCAGTCCCTCCTGCCTGGGGCCCTCCGCCCAGCTGGTGAGCACGTCCTGAAGCAGAGTGTCCCCGGCGGAAAACTCCCGGAGCTCGCCGCCCAGGCCGCTGCCGTCGGTGCGGGGATACCAGAGGGTCAGGCGGCGGAGGGTAGTTTCGCCCTCCCCGTCGGAGAGGGACACCGAGTCCGGGGTGAGCAGCTGGACGGCGCGGTAGGGGATCTCCCGCCCCTCCACCGTCACGTAGACCGACGCCACCCCCTCCACCTGGCAGAGGGTGAGGGCGAGGCAGGCGTCGGCCACGGTGAGGTCCACCCCCGTCAGGCCGCCGTACTGCTCAGACAGATCCAGGTGGAGGACCCCATCCTCCAGGGACCAGTCCAGCAGGCGCACCCCCTCGGGAAAGGGGGAGGTGAGGCCGGCCGCCGTGGGGCCGTCCAGCAGGGCATCCACCAGGGCGGGGACCGGCTCCGCCGGCGCGTCCCCGCCATAGGGCTCGCAGGCCAGGGACTGGGCGGCGTAGGGGTCGTCCAGGGCGGAGTAGTACAGCTGGTAGCCGCCCTCCGGCGCCTCCGCCGGGGAAGAGCACCCCGCGGAGAGGGCCAGCAGAGCCGCCAGAGCCATCACAAGGGGTCTATTTCTCATGGCTGTCCCCTCCCTCCTCCGACCAGCGGGGGAATATGACCTCAAAGCAGGTGCCCTCCGGCTCCCGCCGCCGGACAGTCACCGTGCCACCATACCGGCGCACCGTGTCCCACACGATGGACAGGCCCAGGCCGGTGCCGCCGGCGGCCCGTGACCGGGCCTTGTCCACCCGGTAGAACCGGTCGAAGATTTTGGGCAGATCCTCCTCCGGGATGCCCACGCCGGTGTCCTCCACCCGGAGGTAGACCCGGCTCCCGCTCCCCCGCAGGGTGACAAAGACCCTGCCGCCGGGCAGGTTGTACTTCACCGCGTTTTCCATCAGGTTGAAGGCCACCTGGTACAGCTCGTCCTCCGTGGCCGGGATCACACAGCCGGGGCGGAGGTCCAGCTCAAGCGTGACCTCCACCGCCTGGGCCAGGGGGGAGAGCATGTGCTCCACACGCTCCACCACGACGCCCACGTCCACGGGGGCCGCCTCCACCGTCCGGGCCGTGTCCAGGCGGGTGAGGGTGAGCAGCTTCTCGGTGATGCGGGTGAGCCGCTCGGCCTCGTCGCCGATGTCGGTGAGGAACTCCCGGGCGGTATCGCTGTCCATGTGGTCGGCCTGGAGGATGGAGTCCGTGAGCAGCCGGATGGAGGCCAGAGGGGTCTTGAGCTCGTGGGAGGCGTCGGAGACGAAGCGGCGGCGCACCTCCTCCGTGGTCTGGAGGCGGCCGGTGAGCTCGTTGAACTCGTCGGCCAGGCGACTGAGCTCGTCGCCGCCCTTAACGGACACCCGGTGGGAGTACTCGCCCTCCCGCACCGTGCGGATGGCGTCCAGCAGCAGGGCGATGCGCCGGGTGAGGGCCTTGGAGAACACCACGCCCATCACCAGGGTCACCAGGCAGATGACCACCGAGATGGAGCGCAGGTTGCTCTGGATGCCCTGGAGCAGGGCCCCCTGCTCCGCGTCGCACTCATAGAGATACACCGCCCCCTGGGTCATGGAGCGGTAGGTGACCGGCGCCGCCGCCCGGCTGCGGAACACCCCGTCATCGTAGTCCGAGCGGAACACAATGTTGCCCCGCAGGGCGGTGACCAGCTCCCAGAACAGGGCGTACTGCCCCACGGTGTCGGTGCGCTGGATGTACTGCCCGGCGTCGCCGCCGCCCCCGTCCTCCCACTGGAAGTCGCACAGCACCAGGCCGCTGGGGTCGGTGACCACCACCCGGGCCCCGCCCAGGGAGCCCAGCAGCAGCTCCACCGTCCGGGCCGCGCCCTCGGCGGTGAGAGCCTCCGGCCCGGTGGCCAGGGCGGAGGCCAGGATGGAGGCCTGGTTGGTCATGGACGTCTCCTTGGAGCGGTAGGCCAGATCCTGGGACACCATCACCGGATAGGTGTTGAGCAGGGCCAGGGCCGCCGCCACGATGACGATGTAGGTCAGGGCGAACTTGGCCTGGAGGGAGCGCCAGAAGGGCACCTTTTTGGACTGCGGCAAGAAAACACCCCCAAACGGTACTGTGCAGGACGCGGCAGCCCGTGCGCCCTTTTGGTGCGGGACTGCGGCCGCGGGGGCCGCTAGTTCCCCTTCAGGTAGTAGCCAACCCCCCACTTGGTGAGGATATACTGGGGATTGGCGGGGTCCAGCTCCAGCTTTTCCCGCAGGCGGCGGATGTGCACGTCCACCGTGCGGTAGTCCCCGGCGTACTCGTACCCCCACACCACATTGAGCAGGTTCTCCCGGGAGTACACCCGGCCTGGATTGCGCAGCAGCAGCTCCATCAGGTCAAACTCCTTGGCGGTGAGCTCCACGCCCTGCCCGTCCTTCCAGGCGGAGCGGGCGTCCACGTCCAGGGCGATATGTCCCATGGTCAGCCGCCCGCCCCCGCCGTGCTGCTGGGCCGCCATGCCCGCCCGGCGGAGCAGGGCCCGGACCCGGGCCTTCAGCTCCAGGATGTTGAAGGGCTTGGTGATGTAGTCGTCCGCCCCGCACTCAAAGCCGATGATCTTGTCCGTGTCCTCGCTGCGGGCGGTGAGCATGATGATGGGCACGTTGGAGAATTCCCGGATGCGCATGCAGGCCTGGAGCCCGTCGATCTTGGGCATCATGAGATCCAGGATGATCAGGTCGAAATTCCCGCCCCGGGCCAGCTCCACGGCCTCCTCGCCGTCATAGCCGGCCTCCACCTGGTAGCCCTCGCTTTCCAGGTTGAACTTGATGCCCTTGACCAGCACCCGCTCGTCATCCACAACCAGTATCTTCATAGGCTGCCTCCTATTCTATCGTCACATAGTCGATCAGGCCCGCCAGAATCCCCTCGCCGATGCCGGGCACGTCGGTGAGCTGCTCCACCATGCGGAAGGGGCCGTTGGCCTGCCGGTAGGCGATGATGTCCGCCGCCCGGGTCTCCCCGATGCCGGGCAGGGTCATCAGCTCCTCCGCGTCGGCGGTGTTGAGGTTCACCAGCCCCGCCGGAGCGCTGCTCTCCGCCTCCGCCGGGGTGGGGGAGGGGAGGGCGATGGGCGTCTCCTGCACCAGGACCCGCTGTGTCTCCACCCGCACGGGCTGGGGGTCGGCCTGGCCCCGGAGAAACCAGCCCGCCGCGAAGGCGGCCGCTGCGGCGGCCAGAAGAAGGGCCGCCCACTCCAGCCTGGAAATCTTCACAATTCCCCACCGCCTTTCCCGTTGCGTCCCGCCCGGGGGTTTGCTATAATGATCCCTGTACCATCCACCGTGAAGCGGACGGCGCCGCGCCGCTCCCGTTTCGCGGCACTTTTCCATATTATATCACAGCTTGCGGGAGTTTCCTATGAAAAAATCACGACTGTTCTCCGCCCTGACCCTCCTGGCGCTGCTGGCCGGCCTTCTGGCCGGCACGGCGCACGCCGCCGACACCGGCCTGGGCAGCGGCAGCGCCATCCTGGACGAGATGGACGTGGCCGCCACCGCCGCCATCCTGGTGGACCCGGACACAGACGAGATCCTGTACGAGCAGAGCGCCCACGAGAAGCGATACCCGGCCTCCATCACCAAGGTGATGACCTGTCTGCTCACCCTGGAGGCGGTGGACCGGGGGGAGCTCACCCTGGAGCAGGTGGTGACCGCCAGCGAAAACCTCTACACCGGCATCGGTGAGAACGCATCCACCGCCGACATCAAGGCCGGGGAGCAGGTGCGCATCATCGACCTGCTCTACGCCGCGCTGATCCCCTCGGCCAACGAGGCGTGCAACATCCTGGCCGAGGCGGTGAGCGGCGACGTGGCCGCCTTCGTGGAGCTGATGAACACCCGGGCCGCGGAGCTGGGCATGGAGGGCACCCACTTCGCCAACGCCCACGGCTACCACGACGACGACCACTATACCACCGCCTATGACATCTACCTGATGTGCAAGGAGGCCATGAAGCACGAGACCTTCCGCACCATCGTGGGCTCCCTGAACTACACCATGCCCGCCACCAATATGCACGCCGAGCCACGCATCGTCCGCTCCACCAACGCCCTTATCTCCAATTTCCGCTACATCGGCTACCTTTACGAGTACGCCACCGGCATCAAGACCGGCTCCACGCCGGAGGCGGGCTACTGCCTGGCGGCCTCCGCCACCAAGAACGGGCGCAACCTGATCTCTGTTGTGATGGGGTGCGAGCGGGAGGAGGGCGCCACCGGCAGCCAGGGCTATACATACTTCAGCGAGAGCAGCCGCCTGCTGGAGTGGGGGTTTGACAATTTCTCCACCCAGGTCATGCTGGACAGCAGCAAGCGGGACATCCCGGAGGTGGAGGTGACCCTGGGCAGGCAGCCCAGCGTCACGCTCATGCCGGAGGGGGAGATTTCCGCCCTGCTGCCCAACGACGTGTCCCAGGAGAACTTCGAGTACCAGTATACCATCGACACCCCCTCTGTGGAGGCCCCTGTGGAGGCCGGGGAGGAGCTGGGCCGCATCACCGTGTCCTTTAACGGCCGGGAGTACGGCATCCTCCCCCTGGTGGCCACCTCGTCGGTGGAGATCGACCCCTTCCTCTACTACCTGGACCGGGTGGGGAAGTTCTTTGGCAGCCCCATTGTGCGGGTCCTGCTGGTGGTGCTCCTGGCGGCGCTGGTGGGGCTGGTGGTCCACCGGATGCTCCGGGGCGACCGGCGGGGCAGGGGGCGGAGCCGGGCATACAGCGGCGGCTCCCGCTACACCGGCTCCCGCCGCCGGCGCTGAACAGAAAAGACGCAGGGCCCTCCGCGCTTGGCGCGGAGGGCCCTGTTTGACGCTAAAGCAGCTCCACCCCCAGCAGGGGCATCAGCTCCGCCGCCTGGGCGGGGTTGAGCCTGACCCCCCGCAGCTCCCGCAGGCTCTCCGATACGGTGAGGCCGCCGATGGCGCAGTCGGACAGATCCAGGCCCTTCAGGCTGGTGTGGAAAAAGTCCGCGCCACGGAGGTCTGTCCGGCGGAAAACCAGCCCCGCCATGTCCGACTGGGAGAGCACCGCCTGCCGGAGGCGGCAGTCCTCCAGCACGGTTTTGCGCCACCGGGACCGGGTGAAGCTGGCGCAGCAGAAGGAGCTGTCCGTCAGGGTGCAGTCCCGCCAGCGGGTGGAGGTAAACTGCCCGCCGTCCCCCTTGCAGCCCTCCAGGACCGTCTCCCGCCACAGGCTCTCCCCAAAGCGGCAGTTGGAGAAGTCGCACCCCCGCCAGCGCACCTGGTCGAACACCGCGCCGGTAAAGTCGCAGCGGACAAAGCGGCACCGGGACAGCTCCGCCCGCCGGAGCTCCAGCCCGGCGAAGTCCAGGCCCTCCAGGACCTCCCCTTCCGCCTCCAGATCCTCGATGTCCCCGTCCTCCAGCCTGGCAAGGCGCAGCGCCCGCTCCAGCATAGAACCGCCTCCTCTCCCCTCTACTCTATCCCCTCCCGGGCCGTTTGTAAAGCCCTGAAGGCGGCGGGGGGAGGAAGAGAATGTGAATGAACCCTTACGAAAAAGGGAAGCTTGTGGCAAAAGTCGAAAGGCTTTCTTACGGAGCCCTGAAACCTGCTCCCGTCCCCTTGCCCCGGCGGCGCGGGTGTGGTATGGTGTCTCCACCACCGCGAAAGGATGTGTTTTCATGAAAAAGCGAACGCTGCTTCTCACCGCCGCGGGGCTGGCCCTGGCGGTCAGCCTGGCGGCCTGCTCCAACACCCCAGCCGCCCAGTCCCCGGCCCCGCCGGCGGATTCCCCCACTGTGGAGAGCCCCTCCGCCCAGCCGGAGGCGGAAACCGCCGTATTCCAGGGCACCCTGAACACCGTGGACGCGGGCCTGGATTACCTGGTGGCAGTGGACGACGGCGGAAACTACTGCCGCTTCAATCTGGGCGGCGTGGACACCAGCGGCCTGGAACCGGGCGATGGGGTCACCATCACCTATACCGGGGAGCTCTCCACCGACGACGAGCCCACCGCCACCATCACCGCCATCGAAAAAGCAGCCTGAACAAGGGGCCGGCGCACCGCGCCGGCCCCCTGTTATGCGGTTGGGTCATTTCTGCCTGCGCTGGAGCTGCAGGCGGTCGGCGATCATGGCGATGAACTCGCTGTTGGTGGGCTTGCCCTTGGCGTTGCTCACCGTGTAGCCGAAGTACTTCTGCAGGGTCTCCAGATCGCCCCGGTCCCACGCCACCTCGATGGCGTGGCGGATGGCCCGCTCCACCCGGGAGGCGGTGGTGCCGAACCGCTTGGCCACCTCCGGATAGAGGATCTTTGTCACGGCGTTGATCACGTCCATGTCCGCCACCGCGATCAGGATGGCCTCCCGCAGATACTGATATCCCTTGATGTGGGCGGGCACGCCGATCTCATGGATGATGGAGGTGACCTGGCTCTCCAGGGTCTCCGCACCGGCGGGCGGTTCCGCCTCGCCGGAGCCAGACTGGGGATGGTCGGTCAGCTGGCGGATGCGCTCCAGCACGGTGGAGATGCGGCAGGGCTTCATCATATAGTAGTCCGCCCCGTGGGCGGCGGCCAGCTCCGCCACGTTGCCCCGGGCGAAGCCGGACAGCACCAGCAGCCGGGGGCGCTCCGGCAGCGCCGCCAGCTCGCCCAGCACCTCCAGCCCGTCCATCCGGGTGAGCACCAGGTCCAGCACCACCAGGTCCGGCCTGCACGCCTCCGCCAGACGGACCGCCTCCTCGCCGTCCCCCGTCTCCGCGGCCAGCTCCATCCCCGCCTCGTCCGCGAGGGCGCTCACGAACAGACGGCGGAACTCGTCGCTGGCGTCAGCCACCAAAATCCTCTTTCTGCTTTCCAATTTTGACACCCTTTCCGGCAGGTCTCCCCGCCCTATGTTGCTGCCTGGCCAAGGCTCTTCACCGGTTGTTTATAATTTACCATAATCAGACAGCAAACGCAAGGAGTTGTTTGGTAAAATATGGTGTTTTTTTGTCGACTTCATTCGACTTTTTGGGGGGCTGCTCGACCGGAGCTCTCATGATTCCGCAGGGCCGGAGAGGGAAAATAGGAATATTATGGAATTTTGTTTGAATCTATGGGAGCGGGCGCCCCAAAAGCCCCCGGGGGCCATTGCACGGCAACGGCCCCCGGGGCGCAAAGGGCTTCGGATTCCTGGAGAAGAGGGCGCACGGAATGAGGATGGCTAGACCGCAGGATGGCGGGAGCGCTCCAGATGCACCAGCTTGACGCAGGCGCCGATGACGCCGAAGAGGAACCAGTAGGTGAACATATTCCGGGGGTAGTACCAGGTATACTCGGCCACGCCGATGACCAGGATTCCGCAGAAAGCGGCAATGGCCGCAGCCAGCATACGCTTGACCCGGGGATCCAGCGCGGCACAGAATGCCTTTACGCCGGTTTTGAGCCGCCACAGCAGCAG
>CALWXU010000041.1 GCA_944385585.1 uncultured Flavonifractor sp. | reverse complement strand
CGGGGGCTTCTCTCGCTGTTTTCTCTTTGCTCAGAGGTTCGAATCACCCCACATCACGAAAATGGCCTTTTGCATCTCCATCTCGGCTGGTGCTCGATTTTTCCCTCTGAAACGGCTGAAACCCTTGCCGCAGCAAGGGTTTCAGGGGTTGCATCTTTTTCAGCAACCTTAGTTGGTGGAGGCGGGGGGAGTCGAACCCCCGTCCGAAAACGTTTCCTCGGGAACTTCTCCGGGCGCAGACGGTCATTTACATTCCCTCACCCTGGCGTAGGCCGTCAAACTACAGGGGTCAGTAGCTTCATGATTCATGGTGCGCTCAAAGCTTTGCGCACGCACGTGCACCACTAAACGACGCCCCGTTCCGGCTCGTGGTCCTTCCGGACGGGACGGTCACGGCTTAAGCCGCGACAAGCTCAACGTTATCGTTGTTCTTTAATTTATAAGCTGCCCATTTTTAGGATGCTGGGCGCATCCGCCCGCTATTCCCGCCTCTGCGTCCCCGTCGAAACCAGTACGCCCCCGGCTCGTCGCAAAGTCCATTCCATTCGGGAGGCCCTTTGGGGCATCCCTCACTTCATTCCCTTGCTCCCCGCCTTCCCGGCGAACCCGCTTGCGCTGGGCTTCGCCGGGAGAGGAGAGGTCACGGTACGCTTCCCCTCTCCCGGAGACAGCTCCGGAAGAGGGGGCGGTTCAAAGCAAATGGTTGAGCTTTCTGATAGAACGGATGGGAAAACCGTGCGTTCAGCACTTCTCCGGCGCGGGATAGTCCACGCCGAAGGTCTCCACGGTAACAGACTTCATCCGCTGGTCCTGGTGGGGCTTATCCTCCCAGTCCCGGTCGGCGCTGACGATGGCGTCGGCCACCTCCATACCCTCAATGACCTTGCCGAAGGCGGCGTACTCGCCGTCCAGGTGGGGGGCCTTCTCCACCATGATAAAGAACTGGCTGCCGGCGGAGTTGGGGTGCATGGCACGGGCCATGGAGAGCACACCCCGGTCGTGCTTCAGAGCATTCTTCACGCCGTTGTGGGCAAACTCCCCCTTGATGGAGTAGCCGGGGCCGCCCATGCCGTTGCCGTCGGGGCAGCCGCCCTGGATCATGAAGCCGGGGATGACCCGGTGGAAGATCAGGCCGTTATAAAAGCCGGACTGCACCAGGCTGATAAAGTTGTTTACCGTGTTGGGGGCCACCTCCGGGTAGAGCTCGGCGACCATCCTGCCGCCGTCCTCCATCTCGATGGTGACAATGGGGTTCTGAGCCATGTCGTTTCATCCTTTCCCGGGGGCACACCCCCTCTTTTCAGTCGTAGCGGCGGCCGCGGGTTTTCATGGCGCGGTCCATCTCCCGCCTGGCGTCTTTGGCCGCGGCGGAGGCCCGTTTGTCATAGAGCTTCTTGCCTCTGGCCAGGCCGATCTCCAGCTTCACCCGCGGCCCCCGGAAATAGATCGACAGGGGCACCAGGGCATACCCGTCCTGCTTCACCTTGGCAAACAGGCGGAGGATCTCCCGCTTGTGCATCAGCAGGCGGCGGGCGCGCAGGGGGTCCTTGTTGAAGATATTGCCCTTCTCATAGGGGCTGATGTGCATGCCATGGACATGCATCTCCCCGTCCTTGACGATGCAGAAGGAGTCCTTCAGGTTGACATGGCCCTGCCGGATGGATTTAACCTCGGTGCCCGCCAGCTCGATGCCCGCCTCGTACTTGTCCTCAATGAAGTAATCGTGGTAGGCCTTGCTGTTCTTGGCCACCAGCTTGGTCCCCTTGCCGTCCATGCCCTCACCTCCCGGGGATGTGCCTGGACTATTATTATAACATATCTGTCAAGAGGTCAGACGGGAAAGTATGTAAGCAGCTGTTCCAGGGCGTCCCGCCCCCACACCGGGCGCCCATACTCGGCCAGGCTGGCCTCCAGGTGGGGGCGGCCCTCCTCGCTGCGGCCGAACTCGGACAGGCGGGCCGCGGCCCCGGCCTCTCCCGCCTCCAGGGAGAGCCACCAGCGGTCCCCCCACCAGAGCAGGGCGGCGTCCGGCAGCGGAGGGGGCAGGGTGCGCGCGGCCTCCGCCGCCTCCTCCAGGCTGCCGAAGGAGAACCAGGCCCGTTCCGGCGGACGCACCCGTGCAAACACCAGCACGCCGCAGGCGTCCGGATAGGCCTCGATCTCGATAGCGCCCTCCAGGGCGATCCCCGCCTCCCGGAAGGCGGACTGGGTGAGGGACAGGGCCCGCTCCAGGGTCAGGCCGGCGGGGGTGAGCCCGTGCTCCTTCAGGTCCGCAGGTGTCAGGTACAGCGCCACGCTGGCGCTTCCGATGGGCTGGATGGTCATAACGGGGCCTCCTTTTTGTGGATGGCTTCTGAGCCTGTATGGTCATGCCGGGGACAGAGACGGGGCCCTCTCCCACCCGGGGCGGGCCGGGGAACCCGGCAGATTCAGCAGACAGTATTATACCGGACAGCCGGTGCCTTTGAACAGCTGTAATGATTGGGGGGATTGCCAAAGGTGAGGGTGGCGCGGGACGGAAAACTGTGCTATAATGGATGCTGTCCGAGGATTTCACCGCAGAGACAAGGAGGACGGCCGGATGGAGCTGACGGAAAAGACGGTAGAGCGCCAGGTGCTCTTTGAGGGGAAGATTATCACGGTGCGGCTGGACAAGGCCCAGCTGCCCAACGGCCATGTGGCCTCCCGGGAAGTGGTGGAGCACCCCGGCGGGGTGGCGATCCTGCCCCTGTTCGGCGACGGGACGGTGCCGCTGGTCCGCCAGTTCCGCTATCCCTTTGGGGAGGTGGTGTCCGAGCTGCCCGCCGGCAAGCTGGAGAAGGGGGAGGATCACCGCCTGGCCGCCCTGCGGGAGCTGGAGGAGGAGGTGGGCGCCTCCTGCGGGAAGCTGACCTACCTGGGCTGCCTGTACTCCTCTCCCGGCTTCTCCACCGAGGTGCTCCACATGTACCTGGCCCAGGAGCTGACCCAGGGCGACTGCCACCCCGATGAGGACGAATTCCTGGAGGTGGAGCGCGTCCCCTTCACCCGTCTGGTGGAGCGGGTCATGCGCGGGGAGATCACCGACGCCAAGACGGTGGCCCTGGTTTTGAAGGCCAAGCTGCTGCTGGGCCTGTGAGCACGGAAGGGGGAGACGACCATGAGCAAGCGCGTCCTGATTGTGGAGGACGAGAAGAACATTGTGGATATCCTTACATTCAATCTCAGCCGTGAGGGCTATGAGACCCTGGAGGCCTATGACGGCGCCGCCGGACTCCAGCTGGCCCTGGAGCAGAATCCGGATCTGATCCTGCTGGACCTCATGCTGCCCAAGATGAACGGGTTCGACGTCTGCCGGAATCTGCGCAAGGAAAACCGGAGCACACCGGTGATCATGCTCACCGCCCGGGAGGAGGAGACCGACAAGGTCCTGGGCCTGGAGCTGGGCGCGGACGACTACATCACAAAGCCCTTTTCCATGAGGGAGCTGCTGGCCCGGGTGAAGGCCAACATCCGCCGCAACGAGATGGTGCTCACCGCCGGCGCGGCGGCCCAGCCGGGCGGCCAGCGCATTGAGCATGGCCGCATTGCTATTGACACCGACCTGATGGTGGCCTATAAGGACGACCGCCCCCTGGAGCTGACCCAGCGGGAGTATGAGCTGCTCAAGTTCCTGGCCTCCCAGCCGGGGAAGGTGTTCTCCCGGGAGGCTCTGATGGAGCATGTGTGGAACTATGAGGGCTATGTGGGCGACGTGCGGGCCGTGGATGTGGCCATCCGCCGCCTGCGCGAAAAAGTGGAGGACGACCCGGCATCTCCGCAGTTCGTGGTGACCCGCAGAGGGCTGGGCTACTACTTCAACGCCTGACATACATCAAGGATGGGACGCCGGGGCGTCCTCCACGGGGCCCCGCAAAGCGGGGCGGCGCTTTGCGCCGTCCAAGCGTTTTGCCCAGAGGGCAAAACCTTGATGCCGAGCGAATTCATTTCGCTCGAGCAGATAAAATCTAAGTCGGGGCCCCCGCGCGGCAGGCCGCGCGGGGCAGAGACGACCCGGCATCTCCGCAGTTCGTGGTAACCCGCAGAGGGCTGGGCTACTACTTCAACGCCTGACATACATCAAGGGTGGGATGCCGGGGCGGCCTCCGCGGGGCCCCGCAAAGCGGGGCGGCGCTTTGCGCCGTCCAAGCGTTTTGCCCAGAGGGCAAAACCTTGATGCCGAGCGAATTGACTGCGCAGCCGTCGGCGGCTTTGCCGCCTTACGGATGCGGCGTGCCCATCGCGGGCGCTTCGCCCGAGCAGATAAAATCTTGAATGGGTTCCCCGCGCGGCAGGCCGCGCGGGGCAGAGGGGGTGCCCCCATGTTCCGCAGCCTGCATATGAAGCTCATGCTGATCATGACGCTGCTCATCGTGTCCCTGATGACCGTGGTGGGGGCGTTCCTGATCAACTCCGTGGCCAACTACTACACCCAGGACTTTTATACCCAGATGTCCGAGGCGTTCAGCGACCCGGACTTCCTGACGGATTTGGAGACGCCTCTCGAGGAGGAGGAGGACGGGGCGGCCAGCATTGCCTACATCCTCAACACCAACAGCGCTCTGGGCATCGACAACCGCAGCCGGAAATACTATGTGCTGGATGGGGCCGACGGGCACTGGCTGGCCGGCTCTGACGAGGAGACCGCCGGGCAGGACCTGCCAGACGATTCCCGCAACCTGATGCGGGTGCTGGCGGGAGAGGATGCCAGCAGCGACAGCACCCCCGCCGCCTCCTATATGGACGTGGCGGTGGCGGTAGAGCGCGGGGGTACCCGGTATATCGTCTACGTCCAGGACAACGGTTCCAACGCCACGGCGCTGAACAGCGAGCTCATCACGCTGATTGTGGAGGCGCTGATCTTCGGCCTGATCATCTCAGTGCTCCTCTCCTTCCTGCTGTCCAAGACCCTGACCACCCCCATCGAGCGGCTCACCGAGGGGGCGGAGCGGGTGGCCGACGGGGACTTCTCCCACAAGATCGAGGTGGCCTCCCGGGACGAGATCGGCGTGCTCACCGGCACGTTCAACGACATGGCGCAGCAGCTCAAGCGCACCCTGGAGGAGGTGGAGAACGAGCGCACCAAGCTGGGCACCCTCTTCCTCCACATGACCGACGGCGTGGTGGCCTTCTCCCGGGACGGGGCGGTGATCCAGTCCAACCCCGCCGCCGAGCAGATGCTGGGCCGGGCCATCCCCATCGGGGGCGGCGAGAGCTATGACACCCTGTTCTCCGACGTCGCCCCCCTCCAGGGGGTGCTGGCGGTGGAGCAGCCCGGCTATCTGGACGGGGAGCGGGAGGTGGACGGCCGCAGCCTGGAGCTGCTGCTCACCCCCTTCGACCAGGAGCGGCTGGGCGGCGTGCTGGTGGTGATCCACGACGTGACCGAGCAGCGCAGGACCGAGGAGATGCGCCGGGAGTTCGTGGCCAACGTATCCCACGAGCTGCGCACCCCCCTGACCAACATCCGCTCCTACGCCGAGACCCTGGCGGACAACGCCGGGGACATCCCGCCGGAGACGGAGAAGAGCTTCCTGGGGGTCATCCTCAACGAGTCCGACCGCATGACCCACATTGTCCAGGACCTGCTCACCCTGTCCCGGTTTGATTCCGGCCGCTCCGAGCTGAAGCTGGCCCCCTTCGCCTTTGGCGAGGCGGTGCGGGACGTGTACCGGGCCAATCTGCTGGAGGCCCAGCGCCACGGCCACGCCATGGGGCTGGAGCTGCCAGACGGCCTGCCAGACATCATGGGCGACCGGGAGCGGGTTCTCCAGGTGATGATGAACGTGGTGTCCAACTCCATCAAGTACACCCCCGACGGGGGCCATATCCGCATATCCGCCGGACAGCAGGGCAAGCGGGTGTGGATGGAGGTGGCCGACGACGGCATCGGCATCCCCAAGGAGGACCGGGGCCGCATCTTTGAGCGCTTCTACCGGGTGGACAAGGCCCGCTCCCGGGAGTCCGGCGGCACCGGCCTGGGTCTGTCCATCGCCAAGGAGATCGTGGACCGGCACCAGGGCACCATCGAGCTGGTGGACCGGCCCGGCCCCGGCCTGACGGTGCGCATCACGCTGCTGGTGGAGGGGCCCGGCCATGGCTGAGAGAAAGCACCCCCGCCGCCGGCGGCACAGCGGGCTGGAGCGGCTGAAGAGCCTGCTCATCGTCCTGCTCACCCTGTCCGCCATGGTTCTCACCCTCCGCGTGCTCATGTTCAGCGAGCTGACCGGGCAGGGGCCGCAGGGCTGGCTGGAAAACCTGTCCTCCCTGTTCCAGGCCGAGCCAGCCGCCCCCACTGCGGACTCCGGCGGCTCCGGCCAGGCTGCCGCGGCGGCCCAGCCGGTGCGCATTGCGGTCTTTGACGGCTCGGAGCGCTTTGCCGTCCAGTACGATATGGAGCAGAGCGGCCGCCTGTTTGACACAGTGGGGATTCTGCTCAGCGAGGCCCTCTCCAGCGCCTCTTCCCCGGCGCGGGTTCCGGAGGAGACATGGCGGGAGGCCCTCCGCTCCCCCGGCGTCTGGTTTGACTTCCTGGGGGAGATCCCCCTGGAGGCCCTTTACGCCTGGATGGGAGAGGGCGGCACCAATCCGTCCCTGATCCACACCGCCAGGCAGGTGGCGGTGGCGCTGAATGGCGAGGGGCAGGTCTGCCTATACTATCATAATGAGCTGGACGGCTTGTTTTATGCCTGCCAGACCCAGGTGGCCTACGCCGGCCATATGGACGAGCTGGTCTCCGGCTACGGCGGCAACGGTGCCAGCTTTGTCTTTGAGCTGGAGGAGGACAGCGGCTACGCGGAGCTGGACCCCTATGTGCTCCTCTCCGCCTCCGCCCCCAGCCCGGTGGTCTACCGCGCCTCCAACCCCCTGTCCAACCCGGACGACTCCACGGTGGCGCAGCTGCAGGCGGCGGTGTCCTTCCAGGCCCAGAGCGACGCCCTCTACGCCGTCCCCGGCGGCCTGCGGCTGCGGGTGGGGCGGGAGACCCTGGAGATCGGCAGCGACGGCACCGTCACCTACCACACCTCGGAGGAGGAGCCCACCCGCTACCCCATCGGCTCGGAGAGCTCGGTGACTGAGCTGGTGGAGGTCACCCGCCGGCTGGCCGCGGAGACGGTGGGCCGGACCTGCGGCTCCGCCCAGCTCTACCTGGCCGGAGTGGATGAGCAGGCGGACGGCACCACGGAGGTCCGCTTCGGCTACAGCCTCAACGGCGCGGCGGTGCTCCTGCCGGAGGACGGCTGGGCAGCCCGCTTTACTGTGCGGGACGGGCAGATCACCGACTACACCCTGCGCTTCCGCAGCTATGAGGAGACGGTGGAGCACAGCCTTCTCCTCCCTGTGCGGCAGGCCGCCGCCGCCCTGGGCGCCCTGTCCCCCGAGGGGCGGGAGCTGGTCCTCTGCTACACCGACAACGGCGGCGATACGGTCCAGGCCGGCTGGGCAGCCAGATAGGAGTGCGCGATGGAATGGCCCAAACTGAAAAATATCATCCTGCTCCTGCTGCTGTGCGTCAACGCGTTCCTGCTGGTCCTGTTCGGCCTGCAGGCTGGCCAGCGCGCCCGCTATGAGGAGGAGACCCGCCAGGCGGCGGTGGACGCGCTGGAGCGCAACGGCATCACCTTTGCCCTGGAGCGGGTGCCGGAGGACATGGAGCTGCGCCCCCTGACCGTCACCCGGGACCGGGAGAGCGAGGCCTCCGTGGCGCAGACCCTGCTGGGCCAGGTGGAGCGCCAGGGCGAGGGAGAGGTGCGCCAGCAGTACACTGGCCAGGGCGGCAGTGCGGAATTCTCCATGAACGGAGCCTTCACGGTGGAGCTCCAGCCCGGCACCTGGGTGAAGGAGGCCGACCGCTCCCCGGAGGACGCCTCCCAGGACTGCCTGGAGCGCATCGGCTTCAATGGCAGCCTGGAGGACGTTGTCTCTGAAGGCGCTCAGACCCGGCTGACCTACTGCCAGGAGTGGGAGGGCGCGCCGGTGTTCTCCTGCCAGGTGACTTTGGTGTGGGAGGGGGATACGCTGTTGAGCCTGGAGGGTACCCGGCTGGCCGGCACCTCCTCCGCAGAGGAGGCGGATGAGCCCCTCGCCACTGCCTCGGTCCTGATCCGGTTTCTGGCCGGGGTCAACGAGGGCGGCTATATCTGCGGGCGTATCGACAGCATGACCCCCGGCTACCTACTCAGCGGCACCGCCAGGCCGGTGGAGCTGACCCCCGTCTGGCGCATCGACACCGACAGCGGCTCCTACTACCTGGACGCCTATACCGGGGTCCTCACCCCGGCCCAGGGCTGACCCCCCTTGCCCCCGTAAAACCAAAGGCCCCCCGCCCAGCCGGCGTCTGCCGGCGGGCGGGGGGGCTTTTTTCCTAGGATGGCTGTGTGACGGGGACAAAGGGCTCGTCCGGCGGGGTTTCCGCCGGGGTCGGGGTTGGCGTGGCCTCCGGCGGGACTGTCTCGCCGGTCCCCGGGGTCTCCTCCGGCACTGGCGTGGGCCAGGTGGCCGGGTTCTCCGGGTCAAAGCTCCCATACTGGGGGTCGTTGGCCGGCGGCCAGGTGGAGGGGTCGGAGATGTCAAAGCTGTTGGGGTCATAGCCCTCCGGCTCCACAGGCTCAGGCGCGGAGGTGTGGACGGTACAGGTGCCCTGGGCGTCCAGGAAGCTCTTGAGGTACTCGCCCTCCGGGGAGGCGACGCCGCCCACCA
The DNA here is from genome assembly GCA_944385585.1 of uncultured Flavonifractor sp. Lineage (GTDB taxonomy): Bacteria > Bacillota > Clostridia > Oscillospirales > Oscillospiraceae > Flavonifractor. The sequence goes on along the minus strand of CALWXU010000041.1, from coordinate 9,836 downwards.
GCTCCCGCTGGTAGTCCAGGATGCCGATGGTCTGGACGGTGCCCTCGGTGATACCCAGGCTCTCGTCCGCCTCCCGGGGGCAGAACTCGCCGGCCAGGTGGTACAGTCCGGACACGGCGGCCCCGCTGCTGTCCAGCACCGGGCTGTCCGTGCACACCTCCACCTCCACGTGGAGGGCGCAGCTCTCGGCGGGCACATCCTCGGGGTAGAGGTAGACGGTCTGGGTCCGGCCCCCTCTGGGGTCGGCGGCGCAGGCCTCGGTGGCCCGCAGGCCGCTGTCCCGGCAGATGGTCACCGCCGTCAGGCCGCTGGGCTGGGTGAAGTCCTTGTTCTCCAGGCCCTCATGGACCTGGCTCATGACCTTCTGCCACATGGTGACCGCCGGGTTGCCGCTGGTGGAGATGCGCTCCGGCATGGAGTAGCCCACCCACACCGCGGCGGTGTAGTAGGGGGTGTAGCCCACGAACCACTTGTCATTGTTGGAGTTTGTGGTACCGGTCTTGCCGGCCACCGTCATGCCGGAGATCCGGGCGGCGGTGCCGGTGGCGCCGCTGCCGCCGCTGACCACGTCCTTGAGCATGTCGTTGATATAGTAGACGGTCTTGGAGGAGAGCACCGCCTCCGGCTCGCTGCTGGTGTTGTCCAGCAGCACCTCCTCGGTGCCGTCCTCCGCCATGCGGGTCACCTGGCTGTAGGTGCGGGGCGCGATATACAGGCCGTCCCGGGGGAACACCGAGTAGGCCGCCGCCATGTCAATGACCCGCACGCCGTTGGTCAGGCCGCCCAGGGCCAGCTGGCTGGCGCCGTAGTCGTTGTAGGTCTGGCCGTTGCTCACCAGCTCCTCCACCAGATCGATGTGGAACTTGTCCTGCATGAAGTTGAAGGAGGTCTCGGCCCCCATCAGCTGGAGCACCCGCACCGCCGCCGGGTTGGAGGACACCCGCACGGCGTCCGCCACCGTCACCAGCCCCCGGTAGGTCTGGGGGTTGTTCAGGGGCCAGGCGCTGCCGCCCAGCACCTGCACCGGGTAGTCGTCAAAGGCGGAGGCGGGGGAGATCAGCCCGTTCTCGATGGCGGGGGCGTAGATGCTCAGGGGCTTGATGGAGGAGCCTGGCTGCCGCTGGGAGCGGCTGGCGTAGTTCCAGCCCCGGTTGGTGGTCTTTTCCCCCAGGGCGCCGGCCAGGCCCACGATGTTGCCCTCCGGGTCCACAATGACAATGGCGGACTGGATCTCCTGTCCGGAGCTGCTGGTCAGGTCCAGGTTGCTCCGGTCGGTGTACACCGACTCCACAATGGACTGGATGTCCGGGTCCGCGCAGGCGTAGATGTGCAGGCCGCCGGAGTACACCATGTCGGAGGCTACCAGCTCGGAGTAGCCGTACTGCTCCATCAGGTCGTTTATCACGTCGGTGATAACCTGCTCGTCGTACCAGCTGTAGATGGTAACCGGCTCCTCCTCCTCGGAGTCCCCGCTGCTGACCAGGTGGGAGGCCAGATCGTCCACCTCCGCCATGGCCTCGTCATACCTGCCCTGGTCGATGTACCCCAGCTCCAGCATCTTGCCCAGCACCAGGCGGGCGCGGTACTGGTTGTTCTCCAGGTAGCGGTTGGGGTTGTAGGCCGAGGGGTTGTTGGTGATGGAGATCAGGCTGGCGCACTCGGCCAGGGTGAGCTCGGACAGATCCTTGCCGAAGTAGTTCTCCGCCGCGGTGGCCACGCCGTAGCAGTTCTCGCCCAGGAAGATGTAGTTGAGGTACCACTCCAGAATCTGCTCCTTGGAGTAGTTGGCGTCAAAGTCCAGGGCGGTGAAGATCTCCCAGATCTTCCGCTTCACCGTCACGTCGTCGTACTGGGTGGAGTTCTTGATGAGCTGCTGGGTGATGGTGGAGCCGCCCTGGATGTCCTGTCCGGTGAACATGAGGATCACGCCGTAGAGGGTGCGCCGCCAGTTGACGCCGTTGTGCTCCCAGAAGGTCTCGTCCTCAATGGCCACCGTGGCGTTGATCAGATCCTGCGGGATGTCCTCATAGTCCACCAGGATGCGGTTCTCCGCGCCGTGGAGGGAGAGGTGCTCCACGTACTCCCCGGTGGCAGAGTCCATATAATAGATCGTGCTGGTCTGGTCCATGACAAAGTTGGCCTCCAGGTGGGCCTGGGGGATGACCACCGACCGGATATAGCCGGCGGCGAAGCAGACCAGGATCACCCCGGTGAGGACGCCGATGAGCAGCAGGGTGCCCAGCACCTTGCCGACGGCGATGGCCGCCGACGCCGCCGGGTGGCGCCGCCTGCGCCGCTGCCCACGGCCGGGCTGGGGAGCCTGGTTGGATGTTGTAGACAAGAAAACACCTCCGTTTTCGGGGAAAGGGCCTGTAGGGGATGTCCGCCCGCAGGCAGGGCGGGCGGAGGCGCGCCGGGCTGCGGCGGCCTTTTGTTATTATACCATGATCTGACGGGATGTCCACCCTAATCATGTCCTGTTCTGGATAAAAATCCCTTTTATGAAAATTTGCCTGTCCCCGCTCTTGCTTTTTTGGCCGGGACGGTCTACAATAGAGACAATGAAACGAGAGACAGGGGTGGCCGATATGAGCGAAGAGTTTGGCCCGGACTTCATCACCGTCACCGACGAGGACGGCAATGAATTTGAGCTGGAGCATCTGGACACAATAGAGTACAACGGCCAGACCTATATGGCCTTCTTCCCCGCCGTGGCGGGCTCGGAGGATGGCGCCCCCGCGGACGAGGCCCTGGACGAGGAATACGGCCTCATCATCCTCAAGGCCATCACCGTGGACGGGGAGGAGCAGCTGTCCACCCTGGACAGCGACGAGGAGCTGGAGGCCGTCTATCAGCAGCTGATGGAAACCCTGTTCGCCGACGAGGACGAGGCGGACTGACTGTTTTCCTGCTCGGTGCGTGACGGGTTTTATTTAAACCCACATCTCTGAAACGGGATGCCAGGCTCACAGCGTGGACCGCAGGCCTCCCGGCCCCCCTTTGAGGTGCGGCTGGAAGTTGGAAGCGACGAAGCGCTGTGGAGGCAACCCACCTGCCATTATGTGCAGGTTTTAAGTGAATCCGCACGGCCAGAGCGGGACCCCCACGAAGCGGAAGCTTCGTGGGGCTTTTCTTTTGCCCCTGTCCGCGGAGGGCTCACTTTTTGCCCCGGCCGGCGGATTTCGACAGATTTCTCCCCCTCCCCCGGCCTATACTGTCCCCGGGAGGGGATGGTATGCGGAGGTTGTTCCGGCGGCTGGCGGCCTGCGCCGCCCTGTTCTGTGCCAATCCCCTGGCCTTCCTCCGGGGTCTGTCCGACCCGGACAGCCCGGTGCGCCGCCTGCTGCGGCGGCCCAAATAGCACGCGGGAGCGCGCACCCCTCTGCCGGGGTGCGCGCTCCCGCGTCTGTCATCTGTTACCGGCTGTAGGTCAGCCACCGCTCCCCGTCGTCCGTTTTGCGGTAGGTGTGGGACACCGCCGCCTCCCGGATCTCGTCGCAGGCCCAGTGGCCCTTGGGCACGTCGGTAAAGGGCAGGGCGGCCGGCCGCTCCCCCGCCCGGCGGTCCAGGGCGTGGTTGAGGATGGTCACCGCCTCCGCCCGGCTCACCGGCGCGTCGGGGCGGAAGGTGCCGTCGGGGTAGCCGGACACCCAGCCCTGCTCCGCGGCGAAGGCAATCACATCGGCGGCCCAGTGGTTCGCCGCCACGTCGGGGAAGGCGGCCGCGCCGCCGGTCACCTCGAAGTAGGCGGCGATCAGCTTCACCAGCTCCGACCGGCTCACCGGCTGCTCCGGCCGGAAGGTGCCGTCTGGGTAGCCGCTGATGATGCCGTACCGTTTGGCAAAGGCCACGTAGGGGGCGTACCAGTCCCCCCGGCTCACGTCGGAGAAGCCGCCGGTGCCGGACGCGCCGGTGTAGAGGGGGTTGCCGTCCGCATCCACGGACAGGCGGGCCAGCATGGTCACCGCCTCCGCCCGGCTCAGGGAGGCCTCCGGCCGGAACAGGCCGTCGCTGCCCTGGATGTAGGCCTCGTGGTCGGCGGTGTTCAGATAGGCCTCCCCCGCCGGCTCCTCCGGCTCCGCCGCGCCGTACCACTGGCGGTAGAGGCCGCCCAGGGCCTGGCTGTCCGCCAGGAACTGATAGCGGAAGTGGGCCTCCCCCGTCACCTGGGGCAGGGTGACGTTCAGCTCCAGCTGGGCCTGGATGGCATCTGTGCCGTGCCAGGGGCTGGCGGGGTCGGCGTTGTCCGCCAGGTAGTCCGCCATGCCGATGTACAGCTCCACCCCGGTGCCCGCCACCGTGTCCGCCCACCAGCGGGCCACGGTGGCGTAGTCCATGCTCCTGTGGCCGATGTACCAGTAGATCTGGGGACAGATGTAGTCGATCCACCCCTCCTTCACCCACTTCCGGCTGTCGGCGTAGGAGGCATAGTAGCTCTCATACCCGCCGGTGGTGTCGGAGCCCTGGGGCAGGCTGCTCCTGTCCGCCCACACGCCGGAGGGGCTGATGCCGTAGGACAGGCCGGGGTCGATGGCGTGGAGCCGCTCCCCCAGCGCCTTTACCAGCTGGTTCACGTTGTCCCGCCGCCAGTCCCCCAGGTCGGAGAATCCGGCGCCGTACTGGGCGTAAGTACCGGCGTCGTCAAAGCCGCTGCCGGGGTAGAAATAGTCGTCCAGGTGGACGCCGTCGATGTCATAGCTGCGGGCCAGCTCCTCCGCGCCCTGGATGATGTACTCCCGCACCTCCGGCAGGCCGGGGTTGAAGTAGAACTCCCCCTCGTACTCCACCACCCAGTCCGGGTGGACCCTGGCCGGATGGTCGGCGGTGAGGGAGTCCAGCTCCGCCTGCCCGCCCCGGGTGATGCGGAAGGGGTTGATCCAGGCGTGGAGCTCCATCCCCAGCGCATGGGCCCGCTCCACCCAGTACGCCAGCGGGTCAAAGCCGTTCCGGGGGGCGGCGCCCTGGGCGCCGGTGAGGTAGCGGCTCCAGGGGTAGTAGTCCGAGGGGTACAGGGCGTCGGCGGAGGGCCGCACCTGGAGGATCACCGCGTTCATGCCCAGGTCGGCACACGTCCGGAGGATGGCGTCGGCGTCTTGCCGCAGCACCGCCGGGTCGGTGGTGGCCTGGCTGGGATAGTCCAGGCGGTACACCGTGGCCACCCACACCGCCCGGAATTCCTCGTCGGCGGAGACGGGGGCCGGCTGCGCGCCGGCGGCGGTTTGGGCGGGCGTCTCAGAGGCCGCCGAGGCGGCGGGGCCGTCCAGCAGGGCCCCGCCGGACAGGGCCAGGGCACAGACCAGAAGCAGGGCCAGAACGGGTTTCCAGAGTTTTGTCATGAGGTCGCTCCTTTTTCAAGTCGTTCACGTTTGCCGCAGGCGGCAGTTGATTGCGGGACATGCCGCACCAGGGCCGCCCGTCCTACTGGCTGGCGATGCGCTCGGCCAGGTCGTTGAGGTAGACCCAGCGGTCCATCTTTTCCTCCAGCTCGGCCTCCAGCTCGGCCTGCCTCTCCTGGAGGGCCTGGAGGGCCACATAGTCGGTGGCCTGGGCGGCCTGCTCCGCCTGCACCTGGGCCAGCTGCGCCTCCAGGGCAGCGATGTCCGCGTCGATGGTCTCGTACTCCCGCTGCTCCTTGTAGCTGAATTTCAGCTTTTGGGGACTTGCGGGGCGCTGGGCCTTCCTCTCCGGGGCGGCGGGCCGGTGGGCCTGAGCCGCCTCCGCGGCCCGGCGGGCCTCCAGGTACTCGGTGTAGCCGCCGGGACAGCCCCACACCGCCCCGTCCTCCTCCACGGCGAACACCCGGCGGGCCACCCGGTCCAGAAAATAGCGGTCGTGGGAGACGGTGACCACCGCGCCGGGGAATCGGTCCAGATAGTCCTCCAGGGCGGCCAGGGTCTGGAGGTCCAGGTCGTTGGTGGGCTCGTCCAGCAGCAGGACGTTGGGGGCGGCGGCCAGCACCGAGAGCAGGTAGAGCCGCCGCTTCTCCCCGCCGGACAGCCTGCCGATGGGGCTCCACTGCTGGTCCTCCGGAAAGAGGAACTGCTCCAGCAGCTGGGTGGCGGTGAGCATCCCCTCCGGCGTCTCAATGCGGCTGCCGATGGCTTTCACATAGTCGATCACCCGCGTGTCCCCGTCCATGTCCGGCACCTCCTGCCGGAAGTAGCCGATGCGCACCGTCTCCCCCGCCTCGACCTCCCCGCCGTCGGGGGCGAGAGCCCCGGCAATCAGGTTGACGAGGGTGGACTTGCCGCTGCCGTTGGCCCCCACGATGCCGATGCGGTCGTCCCGCAGGAGCATGCAGGTGAAGTCCCGGATGACGGTGCGGCCCCCGAAGGACTTGGTGACGTGCCGCAGCTCGATCGTCTTTTTCCCTAGACGGCTGGACCGGGCCGACAGTTCCAAGGTACTTTTTTCCGCCGGGCCGGCCTGGGCCTTCAGGGCCTCGTACCGCTCCAGCCGCTCCCGGCTCTTGGTGCCCCGGGCGGTGGGGCCCTGCATCACCCACTGGTACTCCCGCCGCAGCAGGGCCTGCCGCTTACGCTCGCCGGCCCTCTCCCGCTCCAGCCGCTCCGCCTTGCGCGCCAGGTATTTGTCGTAATTTCCCTCGTAGAAGAAGAGGCGCCCGTCCTCCACCTCCGCGATCCGGCTGACGATCCGCTCCAGAAAATAGCGGTCGTGGGTCACCATGGCCAGGGCGCCCCGCCACTTCTTCAGGCAGTCCTCCAGCCAGAGCACCATGTCGCTGTCCAGGTGGTTGGTGGGCTCGTCCAGCACCAGCACGTCGCAGGGCCGGGCAAGCACCGCCGCCAGGGCCACCCGGCGGCGCTCCCCGCCGGACAGCTCCCCCACCCTCTGGTCAAAGTCCCGCACCCCCAAGCGGTTGAGGATCATCTTCCCCTCGTACTCCGCCAGCGCCAGCTCGTCCCCGGACAGGCCCAGCACCACCTGCTCCAGCACGGTGCGTTCCCCGGGAAATACCGGGTTCTGGGGCAGGTACTCCAGGCGCACGTTGGGGTCCGGCCGCACCGCGCCCCCGTCCGGCTCCTCCGCCCCGGCTAGCAGGCGCAGCAGGGTGGATTTCCCCGCCCCGTTGAGGCCCACCACCCCCACCTTGTCCCCCCGCTCCAGGTAGAGGGAGGCGTTGTCCAGCAGCACCCGGGTGCCATAGCTCTTGTGCAGTTGCTCCGCAGACAGCAGCATGATCATTCCTTCCTTTCTCCGCGTCAGCCACCAGTATACTGGAAACCCGCCGGAAAGGGAAGCCCCCTTATAAAATTTATGTCAACCTTTTTGCCCGTCTTTCTTGACGCTCCCCGGGGAATACGGTAGAATAGTGGTATCTATTGTCAAGGAGCTTCTTCGCCATGAGACGTGCCGTTGCCTTTCTCTTCCTGCTCTGCCTGCTCACCGGGCTGGCCGCCGCCAGGGCCGCCGGGCCCGCCGGCGCCCTGACCGTCCGCTTCTACGATGAAACCGCCGGCGCCTATGGCGAGGCGGTGGAGACCGACCAGGTGAACCTGACCCTGGACGGGGCCCCCCTGACCCCGGAGGACGTGCCCGCCCTGGTGCAGTACCCCGAGGGGCAGAACGGCCGCACCCTGGTACCAGTGCGGCTGATCGCCGAGGCCCTGGGGGCGGCGGTGACCTGGGTGCCGGAGAGCCGGCAGGTGATCCTCCTCCGGGGCAGCGATGTGATCGTCCTCACCCTGGGCTCCGCCGCCGCCCTGGTCAACGGCCAGAGCACGGAGCTGCCGGACGGCATCCCCGCCGGGGTGGTGAAATGGGAGGGGAACGAGAGCACCATGGTGCCCCTGCGCTTTGTCTCCGAGCAGCTGGGGGCGGAGGTGGCCTGGGACAACGCCACCTTCACCGCCGCCGTCACCGCCGGCGCGCAGGAGCCGGAGCCCTCTCCCACCCCCGAGCCCACCCCCGGAGAGCCGGAGGAGACGCCGGAGCCGTCTCCGGAGCCGGAGCCCTCCCCCCTGCCCGCCCTGGGCGAGGGGGACAGCGGGTATGTGACCGGCCTGTCGGTGGATGAGGCGGCGCAGATCATCACCATCCACACCGACCACACGCCGGAGTACCGGGTGCTGGACCTGGGGGACCGGGTGGCCGTCGATCTGATGGGGGCGGTGCTGATCCAGGGGACGGATGGGGAGGTCGCCCTGCCGGTGGAGAGCCCGGTGATCGGCGGGCTGCGCTACGACCAGCACGGGGACGACCTGGGCTACGGCCGCGCCCACACCCTGCGGCTGGTGCTGGACCTCCAGGACGGGGCCTCCTATGCCGAGAACCTGACCGTGGAGGCGGGAGAGGACTGGGTGCGCATCACCGCCACCCTCTCCCCCGGCATGGAGCCCCCCGAGGTGCCAGAGCTGGACCCGGACAGGTACACCATTGTGCTGGACGCGGGCCACGACGGCACCACCCTGGGGGCGGTGTACCCCAACTCCTCCGGCACCCAGATCTACGAGAAGGACCTGAACCTGTCCATGGTGAAGAAGCTGGAGACCATCCTCCTGTCCCAGGGGTACAACGTGGTGCTCACCCGGGACGGGGAGACGGCCGGGGACCTGTATGAGCGCTCCGAGCTGGCCAATTCGGTGGGGGCCGACCTGTTTGTCAGCATCCACTGCAACTCCGCCCCCACGGTGCCCACCTTCCAGGGGCTGTACACCTACCACCACCCCTCCAGCACCCGGAGCAAAAACTTCGCCCTTGCGGTGCAGGCCGCCGCCTGCGCGGCCAGCGGGGCCGTGGACCGGGGCATCTCCTCCGCCGACTTCGTGGTGCTGCGGGAGACCGACATGGCCGCCGTGCTGGTGGAGACCGGCTTCATGACCAATGTGGAGGAGCTGGACCGCCTGTGCGACGAGAGCTACCAGCAGGCGCTGATGGAGGGCGTGGCCCAGGGCATCGCCGACTACCTGGCCAGCGTGGAGGCCCAGGCGGCCGGGAGCGCCGCGTGACGGGGGCGGGCCGGATGCCGCCGGACGTCGCCTTCGCCCCCATGGAGGGGCTCACCGGGGCCGTGTACCGGCAGGCCCACCGCCGGCTGTTCGGCGGGGCGGACCGCTATTTCATCCCCTTCATCACCCCCACCCAGGACCACCGCTTCACCAGACGGGAGCTGCGGGAGATCCTGCCGGAGCACAACCAGGGCCTCGACGCCGTGCCCCAGCTGCTGGTGCGGCGGGCGGAGGACTTCCTCTGGGCGGCGGGGGAGCTGGCTGCCATGGGCTGGAGGGAGGTCAACCTGAACCTGGGCTGCCCCTCCGGCACGGTGGTGGCCAAGGGCAAGGGCTCCGGCTTCCTGGGGCTGCCAGAGGAGCTGGAGCGGTTCCTGGACGCCGTGTTTGCCCACCCGCCCTGCGCCGTCTCCATCAAGACCCGGCTGGGGCTGAGGGACCCGGAGGAGTTCGGCCCCCTGCTGGAGCTGTTCCGCCGCTACCCCCTCTCAGAGCTCACCGTCCACCCCCGGGTGCAGAAGGATCTGTACAAAAACACCCCCCGGCGGGCCTGGTTTGCCGCCGCCCTGGCGGACAGCCCCTTCCCCGTGCGGTACAACGGCGACCTGTATACCCTGGGGGGGCTGGAGCAGTTCCAAGCCGAGTTCCCGGCGGCGGGGCGGGTGATGCTGGGCCGGGGGCTGGCCGGCGACCCGGCCCTGGCCCGCAAGGCCAAGGGCGGCCCGGCGGCCACAAGGGAGGAGCTGCGGGCCTTTCACGACCGGATCTATGAGGACTACGCCCGCCTGTTCGGCAGCCGCCGCAACGCCATGCTGCGGATGAAAGAGGTGTGGTTCTACCTGATCCACCTGTTCGGGGACAACGCCA
>CALWXU010000040.1 GCA_944385585.1 uncultured Flavonifractor sp. | reverse complement strand
GCGGTGAATTATACCGCTCCGCTAAAATCAGGCCAGAAGCGCGGCCACCGCGCTGGGCACGGCGATGCCGCAGGCGGCGCCCAGATCCCTCATCTGAGGCACCCGCTCCACCGGGATGTCCCGCTGGGCGCACAGCTCCTCCACCGGGCCGGTGACCCGGGGGTCGGCGTCCTCTGCCAGAAAGACGCGGGCGGCCCTGCCGTCCTCAATGGCCCGCCGGGTCTGCTTGACCCCGGCCACCTTCGCGCCCTGCCTGAGCTCCGACAGCATGCGGCATGCCTCCCATCCCTTGATTTTCCGGGGAAAACCGGCCTTTGGAAGGCGGAATTCCCCAACTGGCAGGCATACCTGCGCAATTTGGAATTATACCATATGGAAAAATTGAAGTCAAGCGGAATTTTACCAGAATTCGCAGGGCCTCCCGGGCCGCGCCGCCCCTTCCCTTTCCCCGCCGGGTGTGCTATAATCACCAGGCACGCTGCAAACATGTGCACGGGACAGGGCGCGGGCCGGAACAGGCTGGGCGCGCAGAGCCCGCCGGCCCTGTCCGGCCGTAAGGAGGATATCCCCATGGAAGAACCGCGCATCCGCAAAAAGCTGATCCGCCCCACGGCAGAGCAGCGCCAAGACGAGGAAAAACGCCGCCTGGATCCCTTTCTGCGGGCACTCCGGGCCATTCACACCGCCGCCACGCCGGAGACGATGGACGTGGAGGACCTGGAAAAGCAGCGCCGGGGGCAGGAGCTGCTGGGCCGTCTGATCGCCCCCATGGCTGGCATGAGCTGGGAGCCCTTCTCCCTGGACGGCATGAGCTGTGCCTGGGTGCGGCCCCAGCGGGGCTACGACCGCCGCCGGGCGGTGCTCTACTGCCACGGGGGCGGGTACACCAGCGGCACCCTGGGCTACTCCCGGATCCTCTCCTCCAAGCTGGCCCACGTGATCGGGTGGGAGGTGCTCTCCTTTGAATACCGCCTGGCGCCGGAGCACCCCTACCCCGCCGCCGTGGAGGACGCGATGCGTGCCTGGGACTACCTGATGTACCAGGGCTACGGCGCCCGGGACGTGGTGGTGGCCGGCGACTCCGCCGGGGGCAACCTGGCCCTGGTGCTCACCCACCTGCTCAAGCAGGCGGGCCGGCGGCTGCCCCGCGCCCTCATCCTGCTCTCCCCCTGGACGGACATGACCGCCAGCGGGAAGTCCTATCAGGAGCGGGCGGAGCTGGACCCAGTGCTCACCAACAACTACATCACCGCCGTGCGGGACGCCTACGCCCGCGGCCGGGACTGGTCCGACCCCTGCCTCTCCCCCCTGTTCGCCGATCTGGCCGGCTTCCCCCCCACCCTCATTCAGGCCGGCTCCAACGAGATCCTGCTCTCCGACTCGGTGCGCCTGCGGGACCGACTGGTGCAGGCGGCGGTGCCCTGCCGGCTGGAGGTCTGGAAGGAGCTGTGGCACGTGTTCCAGATGTTCCCCATGCGGAAGGCCGCTGAGGCCATGGAGAGCATCGGGCGCTTCCTGCTGGAGACCCTGTGACGGCGTGAAAATTTGCAAAATCTATTCCGGCTGCACCTCCTTTCCTACAGGCACAAAGCTCCATGCCGCATTGCGTGCTCGCGCCACGGTTGTCAATGCGGCGCACACGAAAGCGCTCCCCGGCCGTAAGGCCGATGCAAAAGGCGCAGAATGGACCGCGGATCTGCTCCGCCACGGACTGCTGAAGGCAATGGCCTGTCGAGAATCCCGCTTCGAAGGATGGCCTTGCAGAGTTCCTGCGGCTGCAGCCGCAGGAATCAAATAAAAATCCGTCCTTTCCGGGGACATATACCTCGGAAAGGACGCCTCTTGCGCAAGGTGGGCCGACTTTTCCGTCAGGAATCGAGGGCCGTCTTGCGCGCAGCTCCCTCGGAAAGGTGGCCGGAGCCACTTTTTGGGCATGCTGTGAAGGCAAGCTAAATCCCCAACCGGGAACAACGGGAGCTGCGTAAAATTGCCCGTTACCGAAAAAGCCTGACAGAGGGACGGTGCAGAGAAACCAACCGTCTACGTAAAGATTCTGGAGGGTGCCAATATCAAATTGGACGCCCGCAGTCAAAGGCATCAACGGAAAGAGCGCCGGAAAGCTGTTGGAAAAATCATGAAAGCTGATATCCCAACCAGTTGGGAGGAAATATCTAAGATGGGCCACGGGCAGATGCGTTCCAAGCCGGGACAACCTGTGACGGCCATTGAGGGGCTCCCCACATGGCTGCAAAGAAAGCCACTGGCGCAGGTCGGCGAACGCAGTTGTTGTGCCCTTCCGGGGAAGGTTTTCATAACAAAGGCAGGGGCCGCCTTTGATGCCGCCTCACATAGACTGCTCAAGGCTTGGTCCCTCTTTCTGTGTTTGATTTCGCTCTGGTGCAGGCAGCTGCGCAGTGATCTGATTCAGGCGGCACCGGAACTTCTGTGATCCTAACGGAGATTTTCATCTCAAATTGATGGAATAGTTTCGGTTCTTCAGGATAGAATTGCTCATTTTCGAACTGAGCATCAAAATTGTGAATGGCCACTCATCTTTTTGAATTTTTTGCCGGTTGCAATGATGCTGCTCCCATTCGCCCTCAAGGCCCGGAGGTCTTGTCCCACAATGCTTCCCGGGCTTCGCTTACATTAGCGGCGGCGTGATACATAGCGCCCCGACTACTGCAAGTAAAATGTTCCCGAAATTTACGCCGTCTCAGGCGGCGCAATCCCATGCGGTATCTGGCTTTCCGCTGTTTCGTCCAGCCGGGCGAAGCGGAATTTGATGATGAGCTTTTTGCCCTCGGTGAGCTCCACCCGCTCGATGAGGCTCACCAGCAGCTCCCGGCTCTCCCCGGCAGTTTCGATGAACCGCTGTACCAGTTCCCTGGCCCTGTCCTCGCCGCGGACGGGGCTTTTTTGACGCAGTTCCAGCTCCTGCCGTTTCTCCTCCAGCTGCTCCCGCTCCAGCTTGATCCGGCCAAAGATGCGCTGGAAGTCCGTCTCGGGCAGCAGCCCGCTGAGTCGGTCGGTGTACATCCGGTCCAGGTTGGCGGTGAGGCTGTCGATCTTGGATTGGAGGGCCTGGAGTTCTGTCTCCAGGCTGCTTTGCTTTCCGGCGTTCTCCACAGCTTCCTGTGCCACGGGCAGCAGCTCGTCTGGGTTCAGATACGCCTGGCACACCTCCTGCACCTTGGCGATCACCGCGTCGGTCGCGGTTTTCTCCTTGATGGAATGGCAGGTGCAGACGCCTGCTTTCGTAAAGCGCTGATAGGTGCGGCAGACGAAGTACAGGACATCCTCCCCCTTGGCATTTTTCCGGTTGAGGACCGCCAGAGGGTAGCCGCACTCGTGGCAGAAGATCAGCCCCTTCAGCAGGAAGTCATAGGTCCGGCTCCGGGTGTATTTCCGGCTGTTGATCAGCATCCGCACCTTCTGAAAGGTCTCCTTATCCACCAGGGGTTCATGAGTGCCCTCCACCACCACCCAGTTGGCCGGGTCCTGCTTCAGGCACTTCTTGGACTTATAGCTGATCTTCACGCTGCGCCCCTGTACCATGTTGCCAATGTAGGTCTCATTTTGCAGCATGTCGGAGATCCGTTCGCTGCTCCACAGGCCGGTGTAGGGGCCAGGTTTTGCCACTGGGAGATTGGCATAGGTGGCCGGAGTGGGTACCCCCTCCTGGTTGAGAAGGGCGGCGATATTCCGGCAGCTCATGCCAGAGAGGGCCAGGGCGAAAATCCGCCGCACGATGGGCGCTACTTCCTCATCGATGACGATCTTGTTTTTCTCCGTGGGGTGCATCTTGTAGCCGTACACCGGCTTGCCGCCGATAAACTGTCCCTTCCGCTGCTTATCCCGCTTGACGCTCTTGATCTTCTTGGAGATATCCTTGGCGTACATGTCGTTCATGATAGCCCGGAAGGGGGTGATGTCGTTGGCGGTGGAGTCCACACCGGTGTCGATGCCGTCCAGCAGAGAGATGTACCGCACCCGGTGCTCCGGGAAATACCGCTCCATGTAGTGGCCGGTCAGGATGTAGTCCCGGCCCAATCGGGAGAGGTCCTTGGTGATGACCATGTTGACCTTCTTGGCCTCGATGTCCGCGATCATTCTCTGGAAGGCCGGCCGGTCGAAGCTGGTGCCGCTCCAGCCGTCGTCTATATAGGTGTCGTAGACGTTCAGCCGGTGCTGTTGCACAAACTCCCGCAGCAGGGATTCCTGGTTCTGGACGCTCTGGGATGGTCCCTCACTCTCATCCTCCTTTGACAGTCTGATGTATAAAGCCGCATGGTAATCCATGGGACTGCTTATCTCTAAGTACATGCTATACCTCCTGAGATAAACGGCCATTCATCGCCACAGGCATATTACAATTTTCGACAAACAGCTGGCTCAGACAGCTCCTTTTTCAGGAAAGTATAGAAAGAGCTTTGTATCAATTTTTCTAACGCTTGGCCCGTTTTCGCGTATTCACAGTGAATGGTTAATGTCAGCTTGCTCATAAAAACACCTCCTGAAAAAGTCTATGAAGTATCCTGCCCCGTTTTGCAGCGTCCACATAGAAAGGCGCACCTCCAGTGACACAGCCGGGGTTCACATTCCGTTGATTTCACATTTTGCGCGTTAACTTTGCCCTGTTTGTATTTGACGGTGATATAGGATACGCTTAACAGAAATCCTGAACCCGTGGCAGTACAATGGTTTCGGGTAGAAAATGGCCAGACCCAAACTGAACAATGACATCTCTTTGCTCAGACCAGGCAGGGCCATTCAGAATTCACCGTCCACCATGCTTGACAAGCCGACAAAGATGGAACAACAAACTGCCGGCAACCAGTTGACAAGCATCGAAATATGTGGTATCATTTTATTCGCATTTGACCAGAGACCGGACGTGGAGAGATGTCCGAGTGGTTGAAGGAACCGGTCTTGAAAACCGGCGATGCAGAAGCATCCGTGGGTTCGAATCCCACTCTCTCCGCCACATGTTCAAATGCATCAGCCGGCTGGCCGTCGGCAGGGCGCCATGCAGAAGTACCCAAGTGGCCGAAGGGGCTCCCCTGCTAAGGGAGTAGGCGGGTAAAACCGTGCGAGGGTTCAAATCCCTCCTTCTGCGCCAGAAAACCTCGAAATCGTTGAATCGCAACGGTTTCGAGGTTTTCTTTTTCCTAAAATTCCCCTTGAAATAATTTGCTCTATACTTCGCAAATCTCCGGAAATTCGATCGATAGTTAGCACGCTTTCCCCTTCCCAAGAGGATTTACAACGGCCAGTGCGGCTTCTCGTTCTGGGTGGATGTACCTTTGAGTTGTCGAGAACTTTGTGCGCCGCATGACTCCTGTATGATGCTTGGCGCTATGCCATGTCTTGTGTGATACTCTTGCTCATGAAGGATATGGCCCCTCTCGTTCAGTTGTTGTCTGCAACTCCAACTTTAACCGATGAGGACCTATCCTTCATCCTTTTTTATTCATTTGTCCAATATGTATTGTAGTCCTACAAGTCGCAAAATGCTTCTTTCCGGTCCGGCCTTGTACCGATGCGCAGAGAGTGGTATAATATTATGATTCGATCTTTTTCAGGAAGAGAGGCTTTTGAACATGACCTACCAAGAGGAATTCATCACCTTCATGGTGCGCGCCGGCGTGCTCACCTTCGGCGACTTCACCACCAAATCCGGACGCAAGACCCCCTACTTCATCAACACCGGAAACTACAAGACCGGCGCCCAGGCCGCCCAGCTGGGGGACTACTACGCCGCCTGCATCCAGAATCATCTGCCGGACGGCGTGGACTGCCTGTTTGGGCCGGCCTACAAGGGCATCCCTCTGGCGGTGTCCGCCGCCGCCTCCCTGTACCGCAATTACGGCCGGGATCTCCCCTACTGCTTCAACCGCAAGGAGGCCAAGGATCACGGTGAGGGCGGCGTTATGGTGGGCTACAGGCCCCAGGACGGGGACCGCGTGGTGATCGTGGAGGACGTGGTCACCGCCGGCACCGCCGTGCGGGAGACCATTGAGCTTTTCAGGCATGTGGCCCAGGTGCGCATGAGGGCCCTCATCGTCTCCGTGGACCGGATGGAGCGGGGCACCCGGGAGTGCTCCACCCTGGACGAGCTGCGGGAGGACTACGGCATCGCCGTCCATCCCATCGTCACCGTCCGGGAGATCATCTCCTTCCTCCACAACCGGGAGATTGACGGCAGGGTGTATATTGACGACCAGATGAAGGGCAAAATGGAGGCCTACCTGGAGCAGTACGGGGCCAGAAAGTAAATCCCCCGTCCCCCTCGGAGAGCGTGGGGGGCCTCCGGGGGGAATCGATTCCCCCCGGAACACGCGGCGCGCGAAGCGCACATTTTTCCCGCAGGAAAAATCCGCGTGTTGGATGGAGGCCTACCTGGAGCAGTACGGGGCGGCCGCGCAGCCCGAATCTGCTGGGAGGGAGGAGCCCTTATGAATTGTCCATTCTGCGGCGGAGAGATGGCAGAAGGTACTTTTTATGACCGGGGAGGCAGCTATTTCCTCCCGGCCGGGGAGGTCCGGCCCGGGATTTGGACCAAAGGTATTTTACGAGAGAAGCACGCGGTCCTGCTCCCGCCGGAGGCCTTTGGGGCGCCCTTTGCGGCGCGGCCCGCCGCCTTTTGGTGCGGAGCATGCAGGAGACTGCTGGTGGACTATTCGGCTCTCATGCCCACAGCGGAGGAGTAGCCCTGCCCTGCCAGGGCCTCCGACAGGCACAGCTGGGGCAGGGGAACCGCACAGGGGAGGGAGATGGCCATGGGCACCCACGACGGCCACCGTCAGCGTCTGAAAACCGAATTTCTGGCCCGGGCGGACTCCTTTCCGGACCACAAGCTGCTGGAGCTGCTGCTGTTCTACGCCAACCCCCGCAGCGATACCAATCCTCTGGCCCATGAGCTGCTGGACCGCTTCGGCTCCCTGGCCGGGGTACTGGACGCCCCGGTGGAGGAGCTGTGCAAGGTCAAGGGCATGGGGGAGCACGGGGCTGTGCTCCTCAAGGCGTCCAAGGAGCTGACCGGCCGCTACCTCACCGCCCGCACCCGGGTGGACGACATCGCCCGGAACAGCCGGGACTACTACGCCCTGCTGCGCCCCTACTTCTTTGGGGCGCGGAACGAGCAGCTCTGCCTTCTGTGCCTGGACGGCAAGGGCAAGGTGCTGGGCATCCGCAGGCTGGGGGAGGGCAGCGTCAACGCTGTGTCCATCACCACCCGGCTCATCACCGAGGCCGCCCTCTCCCTCAACGCCGCGGCGGTGGTGCTGGCCCACAACCACGTCTCCGGCATCGCCTTCCCCTCGGAGGACGACGTGGCCACCACCAACAGCCTGGCCCCCTTCCTGAAGCGCATCGGGGTGGAGCTGGTGGACCATCTGATCTTTGTGGACGACGACATGGTCTCCCTCCGGGACAGCGGGTTTTACCGGCCGTGAGGGGCGGGGCGGCCGTGGGGGGGCCCTGAGCGCGGCGGAGCCTGCCTCTGCCCTGCAGAAAAGGCTCTTGTAATCGAACGTATGTTTTGATATGATCATCCTGCGAGGTGAGGTTATGCCCAAATTTGAAGTCGTCAGCGAATACAAGCCCGCGGGCGAGCCCCAGAGTACGCGGCGCGCACTCTGGGGGCCCCGTATTTGATATCTCCCCGTCGGAAATCAATTCCGCCGGGGCAAGGTTTTGCTCCGCAAAACGCTTGGACGCCGCAGGGCGGCGGCGCGCTTGCGCGCGCGGCTGGCCGCCCCTATTTTCCGGCCTGTGAGGTGGATCATTCCCATGCCAAAATTTGAAGTTGTCAGCGAATACAAGCCCGCGGGCGACCAGCCGGAGGCCATCGCCGCCCTGGCGGCGGGGGTGGAGAACGGCCTGAACGAGCAGACCCTGCTGGGGGTCACCGGCTCTGGCAAGACCTTCACCATGGCCAAGGTGATTGAGGCCGTCCAGCGGCCCACCCTGGTGCTAGCCCACAACAAGACCCTGGCCGCCCAGCTGTGCGCCGAGTTCAAGGAGTTCTTCCCCAACAACGCGGTGGAGTACTTCGTCTCCTACTACGACTACTACCAGCCCGAGGCCTATATCCCCCACACCGACACCTTCATCGAGAAGGACTCGGCGGTGAACGAGGAGATCGACCGGCTGCGGCTGGCGGCCACCGCCTCCCTGATGGAGCGGCGGGACGTGATCGTGGTGTCCTCGGTGTCCTGCATCTACGGTCTGGGCGAGCCGGAGGACTTTGCCAAGATGATGGTCTCCCTGCGGGTGGGGGCCGCCATGGAGCGGGACGAGCTGCTGAAAAAGCTGGTGGCCATCCGCTACGAGCGCAACGACATCGCCTTTGAACGCAATATGTTCCGGGTGCGGGGGGACACGGTGGAGATCTTCCCCGCCTACTGGAAGGACCACGCCGTCCGGGTGGAGTTCTTCGGGGACGAGATCGACCGCATCAGCGAGATCAACGTGGTCACCGGCAGCACCATCCGCCGGCTGGACACCATCCCCATCTGGCCCGCCACCCACTATGTCACCCCCAAGGAGAAGATGGATGCCGCCATCCAGGAGATCTACAGGGAGCTGGAGGAGCGGGTGGCCTACTTTGAGGCCAACAGCATGCTCATCGAGGCCCAGCGCATCAAGCAGCGCACCATGTACGACGTGGAGATGATGCAGGAGCTGGGCTACTGCTCCGGCATTGAGAACTACTCGAGGGTGATCGAGGGCCGGCCCGCCGGCTCGCCCCCCCACACCCTGCTGGACTTCTTCCCCAAGGACTTTGTCCTGTTCATCGACGAGAGCCATGTCACCCTCCCCCAGGTGCGGGCCATGTACAACGGCGATAGGGCCCGCAAGACCACCCTGGTGGACTACGGCTTCCGCCTGCCCTGCGCCTTTGACAACCGGCCCCTGAGGTTCGAGGAGTTCCAGAAGCGGCTCAACCAGGTCATCTACGTCTCCGCCACCCCCGGCGACTACGAGCGGGAGCGGTCGGGGCAGATCGTGGAGCAGGTGATCCGCCCCACCGGCCTGCTGGACCCCAAAATCGAGGTGCGGCCGGTGGAGGGGCAGATCGACGACCTTATCGGGGAGATCAATACCCGCACCGCCCGCTCGGAGCGGGTGCTGGTCACCACCCTCACCAAGAAGATGGCGGAGGATCTCACCGCCTACCTGACCAACGCGGGCATCAAGGTGCGCTATATGCACCACGACATCGACACCATCGAGCGCATGGAGATCATCCGGGACCTCCGCCTGGGCACCTTCGACGTGCTGGTGGGCATCAACCTGCTCCGGGAGGGCCTGGACCTGCCCGAGGTGTCCCTGGTGGCCATCCTGGACGCGGACAAGGAGGGCTTCCTCCGCTCCGAGACCTCCCTCATCCAGACCATCGGCCGGGCCGCGCGAAACGCCGAGGGCATGGTGGTCATGTATGCCGACGCCATCACCCCCTCCATGCGCCGGGCCATCGACGAGACCGAGCGCAGGCGCGCCAAGCAGGACGCCTTCAACCAGGCCCACGGCATCGTGCCCAAGACGGTCATCAAGTCCGTCCGGGATGTGATCGACCTGTCCGAGGAGAAGGACGAGCTGCCCCACTCCGCCAAGAACCTGTCCAAGAAGGAGAAGGAGGCCGCCATCGCCAAGCTGGAGAAGGAGATGCGGGAGGCCTCCAAGCGGCTGGAGTTCGAGTACGCCGCCGTCCTCCGCGACCGGATCATCGAGCTGCGGGGGCAGGGGTGAGGGGCCGTGGAGCTGCCCAGACGGAAGCCCAACCGGCTGCCGGAATACGATTACGGCCGGGCGGGGTATTCTTCCATCAAAGTCAGCGTTAAGGATAAACACCCCGTACTCTGGGCGCCTGTGATGTATGGGATCAACTCTTCAGCACAACGGGAGCCTGCCCGGCCAGGTGCTGCGGGAGCTGTGCGCGCTCTCCCACCGGCCTGTGGCGGAAAAGCTGCCCAAATACGTCCAGCGGGAGCTGGGCATGAAAGAAAGAGGTTTGGTTATGAAATACGTCACCCTTGGCCGTACCGGCCTGCAGGTCTCACAGCTCTCCTTCGGGGGCATTCCCATCCAGCGGGCCGACGCGGCCAATACCCGCGCCGTGGTGGACAAGCTGGAGGAGTACGGCATCAACTACATCGACACCGCCCGGGGCTACACCGTGTCCGAGGAGTACTTGGGCGCGGCGCTGGAGGGCCGCCGGGACAAGTTCATCCTGGCCACCAAGAGCATGAGCCGGGACCGGGCGGGCATGGCCAGGGACATCGAGACCAGCCTGTCCAACCTGCGCACCGGGTTTATTGACCTGTACCAGATCCACAACCTGCCGGAGAAGGACATCGGGAAGGCCTTCGGCCCCGACGGGGCCTACGAGGCCCTGGCAGAGGCCAAAGCCGCCGGGAGGATCGGCCACATCGGCGTCACCGCCCACAGCGCCGACGCCCTGAGGACCCTGGTGGAGCGGTATTCTGACTGCCTGGAGACCGTCATGTTCCCCTACAATATCGTGGAGGACCAGGGGAAGGAGGCGCTGGCCCTGGCCCGGGAGAAGGGGATGGGTATCATCGCCATGAAGCCCCTGGCCGGCGGCAATCTGGACGACTACGCCCTGGCCCTGCGGTACATCGCCGCCGCCGGGGTATGCGACATCATGATCCCCGGCATGGGCTCCCCCGACGAGGTGGACCGCAACGCCGCGGTGGACCTGGACACCCCCCTGACCGCGGAGGAGCTGGCCCGGTGCGAAGCCGTGCGGAAGGAGCTGGGCACCCAGTTCTGCCGCCGGTGCGGCTACTGCGCCCCATGTCCCAACGGCATCGACATCCCCAGCTGCTTCCTTATGGCCAACTACGTCCGCAAGTACGATCTGGCCGACTGGGCCAGGGCCCGCTACGAGGCCATGCCCTACCACGCCGGCTCCTGCGTCATGTGCGGCGCCTGCGAAAAGCGCTGCCCCTACAATCTGCCCATCCGGGACATGCTGATGGATGTGGCGAAGATTTTCGGCCGCTGACATGGGCCGGTGGGACTTGGGCTGGGGCGTGCTGCTGACCATCTGCGCCCCCTTCCTGCTGGGGCTGGCGGCCTTCGCCCTGGTCTGTCTGGCCGCCTGGCCCAGGCCGCCCAGGTGGGCGCGCCTGACCGCCGGGGCGCTGGGCGCCGCCCTTTTGCTGCTGGCCCTGTGGCGTTTTATCCTCCGCCCCCTGTTCTGAGCCCGGCCCGCCGGGCCGATTGCCATTCCAAAGGAGAAACCAAACCTATGCTCGACCATATTTTTGTCAAAGGCGCCCGGGAGAACAACCTGAAAAACATCGACGTGGACATCCCCCGGGACAAGCTGGTGGTGCTCACCGGCCTGTCCGGCTCCGGCAAGTCCTCCCTGGCCTTTGACACCATCTACGCCGAGGGCCAGCGCCGCTATGTGGAGTCCCTGTCCTCCTACGCCCGCATGTTCCTGGGCCAGATGGAGAAGCCCGACGTGGACTACATCGACGGCCTGTCCCCCGCCATCTCCATCGACCAGAAGACCACCTCCAAGAACCCCCGGTCCACCGTGGGCACGGTGACGGAGATCTACGACTACCTGCGCCTGCTGTGGGCCCGGGTGGGCACCCCCCACTGCCCCAAGTGCGGCAAGGAGATCCAGCAGCAGACCATCGACCAGATCATCGACCAGGTGATGGCCCTGCCCGAGGCCACCCGCATCCAGGTCATGGCCCCGGTGGTGCGGGGCAAGAAGGGCACCCACCAGAAGATCTTTGAGGACGCCCGCAAGTCGGGCTTCGTCCGCTGCCGGGCCGACGGCTCCCTCTACGACCTCACCGAGGAGATCCCCCTGGACAAGAACAGGAAGCACAACATCGAGATTGTGGTGGACCGGCTGGTGATCAAGGAGGACATCCACCGCCGCCTCACCGACAGCGTGGAGACCGCCGCCGCCCTGGCCGGCGGCCTGGTGGTGGTCAACATCGTGGGCGAGGACCGGGACATCCTGTTCTCCCAGAACTACGCCTGTGAGGACTGCGGCATCTCCATCGAGGAGCTCTCCCCCCGCATGTTCTCCTTCAACAACCCCTTCGGCGCCTGCCCCACCTGCACCGGCCTGGGCGCCCAGCTGAAGGTGGACCCCGACCTGATCATCCCCAACAGGAAGCTGTCCATCCTGGACGGGGCCATCACCGCCTCCGGCTGGAACAACATCAAGGGGGACTCCATCTCCCGGATGTACTTCGACGCCCTGTCCAAGCAGTACGGCTTCAAGCTCACCACCCCGGTGGAGGAGCTCTCCCCGGAGGTCATGGACGTGATCCTCTACGGCACCCGCGGGGAGAAGCTGAAGCTGACCTACGACCGGGCCAACGGCAAGGGCACCCTGATGCAGGCCTTCGAGGGCGTGGTCAACAACCTGGAGCGCCGCTACAAGGAGACCCAGAGCGACGCCATGCGCCGGGAGCTGGAGGAGTGCATGGCCGAGCGGCCCTGCCCCGACTGCGGCGGCAAGCGGCTGCGGAAGGAGGCCCTGGCCGTCACGGTGGGGGGCATCAACATCGACGCCTTCTGCCACAAGTCGGTGACCGAGGCCCTGGACTTCATCGAGCACCTGGAGCTGGGCGAGCAGAAGATGCTCATCGCCGGCCGGATTCTCAAGGAGATCAAGAGCCGGCTGGGCTTCCTCCAGAGCGTGGGGCTCCAGTACCTGACCCTGAGCCGGGCCGCCGCCACCCTCTCCGGCGGCGAGAGCCAGCGCATCCGCCTGGCCACCCAGATCGGCTCCTCCCTCATGGGGGTGCTCTATATCCTGGACGAGCCCTCCATCGGCCTGCACCAGCGGGACAACGACATGCTGCTGGACACCATGAAGCACCTGCGGGACCTGGGCAACACCCTGCTGGTGGTGGAGCACGACGAGGACACCATGCGCGCCGCCGACTACATCGTGGACATCGGCCCCGGCGCCGGCGTCCACGGCGGCGAGGTGGTGGCCTGCGGCACCGCCCAGGAGGTCATGGACACCCCCGGCTCCATCACCGGCGACTACCTGTCCGGGCGGAAGCAGATCCCCGTGCCCAGTGAGCGGCGGAAGGGCAATGGGAATTTCCTCACCATCCGGGGCGCGGCGGAGAACAACCTGCGGAACGTGGACGTATCCATCCCCCTGGGTACCTTCACCTGCGTCACCGGCGTGTCCGGCAGCGGAAAATCCTCCCTGGTCAACGAGATCCTCTACAAGCAGCTGGCCGCCGACCTGAACCGGGCCAAGACCCGGCCAGGCAGGCACGCCGGCATCGAGGGGGAGGAGTTCCTGGACAAGGTGATCGACATCGACCAGTCCCCCATCGGCCGCACCCCCCGCTCCAACCCGGCCACCTACACCGGGCTGTTCAACGACATCCGGGAGCTGTTCGCCTCCACCCCCGACGCCAAGAGCCGGGGCTACAACGCAGGGCGGTTCTCCTTCAACGTGCGGGGCGGCCGGTGTGAGGCCTGCCAGGGCGACGGCCTGCTGAAGATCGAGATGCACTTCCTCCCCGACATCTACGTGCCCTGCGAGGTGTGCAAGGGCAAGCGGTACAACCGGGAGACCCTGGAGGTGCGCTACAAGGGCAAGAATATCTACGAGGTGCTGGAGATGACGGTGGAGGAGGCCCTCCCCTTCTTTGAAAACCTGCCCCGGCTGTACAACAAGCTCCAGACCCTCTACGAGGTGGGCCTTGGCTATGTGAAGCTGGGCCAGCCCTCCACCACCCTGTCCGGCGGCGAGGCCCAGCGGGTCAAGCTGGCCACCGAGCTGGCCAAGCGCTCCACGGGCCAGACCATCTATATCCTGGACGAGCCCACCACCGGCCTGCATACCGCCGACGTGCACAAGCTCATCGAGGTGCTCCAGAAGCTGGTGGAGGTGGGCAACACCGTGGTGGTCATCGAGCACAACCTGGACGTGATCAAGACCGCCGACCACATCATCGACCTGGGCCCCGAGGGCGGCGACGGCGGCGGCAGCCTCGTCGTCACCGGCACGCCGGAGGAGGTGGCGCAGTGCGCCGCCTCCTACACCGGGCAGTACCTCAAGCGCATGCTGTAAAATCCGCCGCCGGAGCCGCCCAACAGGCGTTTTGCCCTAGGCAAGCCCTTGATGCCGGGCGGATTCACTCCGCCCGAGCAGATAAAATCAATTCAGGGCCGCCGCGAGGCTTCGCGGCGGCCCTGCTGCCCGATGATCTGACCTTATTTTATTTTCTATATCTGGTGTTTGCACTAAGGTCAGTTTGGTGTTATGATAGGGCCAAACCGAGAGGATGGGAAGTGTTTGCCATGACAGAACAAAAGAAACTCAGCCCCCACCGCATCGCCATGCTGGCCATGATGACGGCGGTGGTCTTTGTCTCCAACTACCTGCGGATCATCGTCCCCCTGCCCACTGGCGAGACCTCCTTCACCCTGGCCAACATCCTGTGTGTGCTCTCCGGCCTGCTGCTGGGTCCCATTGGCGGCCTGGCCTCCGGCCTGGGCTCCGCCCTGTACGACCTGACCAACCCGGTCTTTGCCCCCGAGTGCTGGCTCACCTTCCTGACCAAGGGGGCCATGGGCCTGGGCGCCGGCCTGGTGGTGGGCCGGGCGCAGTATGAGGAGCGCCTGGGCTATCCCCGCTGCCTGTCCGCCGCCCTGGTGGGCTGCCTGGTCTACTACGCGCTCTACTTTGCCAAGTCCCTGCTCTACGACAATATGCTGGTGGGCGGCCTGCCCTTCGCCGCCGCCGCGGCCCTGCTGCCCCTGAAGATCCCCGCCTCCCTGTTCAACGGCGCGGTAGCGGTGGCCGCCGCCCCGCCCCTGTGCCTGGCCATCCGGGCCGCCCTGAAGCGTGCCCGCGTGAAGCTGGCCTGAATCCCTTGACAAGCCCCCGGCAAAGCCGTACAATAGGAACGAGCAATCCCACGCCCCATTTCATCAGACTTCCCCAAAATTATTTAGGAGTGGAATGACATGGAAGAGAAGAAGTATACCTCTATGATCCGCCTGCGCATGTCCGCCAAGGACGCCCACTACGGCGGCAACCTGGTGGACGGCGCCCACATGGTACATCTGTTTGGCGACGTGGCCACCGAGCTGCTGATCCAGTGCGACGGCGATGAGGGTCTGTTCTGTGCCTACAACAACATTGAGTTTAAGGCTCCTGTGTACGCCGGCGACTTCATCGAGGCCTATGGGGAGATCACCCACATCGGCAACACCTCCCGCAAGATGAAGTTCGAGGCCCGCAAGGTGGCCGTCCCCCGCCCCGACATCAGCGATTCCGCCGCTGACTTCCTGGACGAGCCCATTGTGGTGGCTGTGGCGGAGGGCACCTGCGTCACCCCCAAGAAGTGCCAGCGCATCCCCCACTGATCCCGTTCGGGCAGGCGGCAAGCCGCCTGCCCGAACGCTTTTCATCCCACTATACGGAAAGGGAGCCGTCTTTGACGGCTCCCTCGGCGTGTCGAAAAGGTGGCCTCAGCCGCTTTTTCGAGGGAGCTGCATTTCAGGCCTGTAAAAGAGCCTGATCTGCAGCTTTTCTTTTTGCGCGGCCCCTCCATGCCATACCGTACACACGGGGCAGAGGCAGTCGGAAAATCGGCCTGATTTGCGGGAGCGCTCCCAGCCGGCTTGGACAGAGCCCAGGGCGAAAGCATACGCCGCATAGGGCTTCACGCGGCCGCTCTTCCGCCTCCGGAGGTGTGTTTTGAGGGCATGTCTACCAAATGTCTACCACGGTCACTTTTCCTCGTGAAAGGGTGGCCAAAAAGCGGAGCTTCCCTTCTATTTTTACACTTCCACGCCCGTGCAAGGGGCGTCATACGCCCCTGGTTTCCCTATTTTACCGGATGTTGGGGGATTATGGCAGAATCGAGTCTCAAAATCTAGAAGGAGGAAGATCCAGATGAGAAACCTCAAACGGACTCTCAGCCTGCTTCTGGCGGCCGCCATGCTCACGGGCATGATGGTTGTCGGGGCAAGCGCTGCGAGCTCCACCGATTTCACGGATTCCAGTGAAATCACCCGCGAGGAAGCCGTTGGGGTCATGACGGCGCTGGGTGTCTTTGAAGGCACAGACAGCGGCGCGTTTGACCCCGGCAGCATCCTGACCCGCGAGCAGGCTGCAGCCATTATCTGCCGCATGCTCCTGGGGGATGATGCGGACGAGCTGACCACCAACTCCGTGGTGTTCAGCGACGTATCGTCCGACCGCTGGTCGGCCGGCTACATCGGCTACTGCGCCCAGCAGGGCATTCTGGCCGGCACCGGCGACGGCACCTTCGACCCCGAGGGCGAGCTGACCGGCCTGGCCTTTGCCAAGATGTGCCTGGTGGCCCTGGGCTACAACGCCACCTCTGAGGGCTACGTGGGCACCGACTGGTCCGTCAATGTGGCCGCCGACGCCCTGAACGCCGGCATCACCCCCTCCGGCATCGTGCTGGCCGACGCCCTCAACCGGGAGGACGCCGCCCAGATGGCCTTCCAGACCCTGGAGGCCGACATGGTGACCTACACCGGCAGCAGCTCCACCACCGTCACTACCCCGGACGGCAGCTCCGTGGTCATCACCGGCGCGGCCGAAGAGATCACCAACGACGAGGAGGACGACTATCGCTACGAGGCCGCCGACCAGGATGACATCCAGCAGTTCTGCGAGTATTACTTCGAGGACCTGGAGAAGCGCGAGAGCTATCCCGATAAGTTCGGCCGCCCCTCCGTCCGCTGGCGCCTGGGCAGCAGCGAGATCGGCACCTTCTCTGAAACCCCCGACGGCTCCTACACCGCCTCTGTGGAAAAGGGCGAGCTGTACGACGTGATCGGCCGCGACGCCTACAACGACCTTCTCAGCGGCGACGCCAGCCTGTCCATCTATGTCAACGGCGAGGAGATCGGCACCAGCGACACCCCCTATGAGGACAGCAACGGCAACGAGCTGGACTGGGACGACGACACAGACCGCGAGGAGATCGTCCAGATGTACTTCCTCCGCAACGACGACGACTCCGCCGCCTCCACCGGCCGGGGCGTGCTGACCGAGGTGTTCCTGGACGACGACAACAGCAACAATATCGAGGTCACCATCACCCATATCTTCACCTATGTGGCCCAGGTGGACGGCGACTACGTCGAGAGCGACGGCGAGCTGGATCTGGACCCTGTGGAGAAAACCGACCTGGACGAGGGCATCATCGGCTGGGGCCAGTATGCCGGCCTGGACATCCAGGTGGACGACTGGACCCTCTACGACGATGACTTCAGCAGCCTCTCCTCCTACTCTGACGGCGACTACGTCCTGGTCACGGTGGCCCAGGACGAGATCCAGTCCATCTCCCCCGCCACCGAGCTTACCGGTGAGGTGACCGCCTATACCCGCGGCACCAGCGTCACCGTGGACGGCACCCGCTACTACTACAGCAAGTCCTACTCTGAGGCGGTTGACGGAGACGTGGATTACAGCCTGAACGACGAGTACCTGGTCATCCTGGACGACGAGGGCTATGTGGTCTACGACGAGGGCGCCAGCGGTGTGGAGAACTATGTGTTCATCACCGCCGTGGCCCCCACCGGCGGCGTCAGCAGCGACGTGGAGGCCCGCGCCTACTTCCAGACCGGCACTGAGACCACCATCGAGCTGGACGACGACAGCGACGCCACCTCCGAGGCCGACGACGGCAACGGCGCGCACGACACCGACACCGGCAGCGAAACCAGGCTGACGGACTACGGCAGCCGCACCTACGTCAACAGCTGGTATGAGTACAGCGAGCAGAGCGACGGCACCTATGACCTGAGCAACCTGTCCAGCAGCGACAGCGCGGTGATCACCGCCACCGACGACATCGATCTGGCCGTCAGCGGCTCCGCGTATGTGTACTACGGCAACAGCAGCGGCGACCGCACCCGCGCCAACAACTCCACCGTCTTTATCATCAACGACGACGACGACGTCAACGTCTACACCGGCGTGCGCAACGTGCCAGATGTGACCCTGAATGACGGCCAGACCGCCGTGGTGGCCTGGGTGGAGGACGAGGACGGCTACGCCGAGGTGGTGTACATCGGCTCTGACCAGATGTCCGTGTCCGGCGGCAGCGACGACCGCGTCTACATCCTGGATACGGCCTACGACAGCAGCGTGGACACCGAGGGCAACGACTACTTCGAGTACGAGGCCATTGTCAACGGCGAGATCGGCTCAGTCAGCGCCTCCAGCGACAGCATCTTCGATGAGGTGGGCCTGTACAGCGACATCCAGTATGACAGCAACGACTACGTCAGCGACGCCGACCTGGTCAGCGGCACCGGCGACGAGGACTTCAAGGGCTGGGTTGAGCTGTATGACGTGACCATTGAGCACTCCAGCGGCATCCTCTCCTTTAACGGCTATCGCGGCAGCAGCCGCACCGTGGACGAGGACCTGGTGCTGGCCGACGACTGCAGCATCTTCTTCAATGACGACGGCGACGGAGAGACCACGACCGCCAGCAGCCTGGCCCGCGACTATGACGACGGCAGCTTTGAGGGCCACATCTACGTCTTTGAGAACGACGACGACGAGGCCCAGGAGATCTACGTCTA